>CAZPLF010000017.1:13599-37785 GCA_964587475.1 uncultured Mariniplasma sp. | reverse complement strand
GCATATTAGGTTTATTACTGCTGGTTACATATGTTCTCTTCCCATTTAAATATGCGCCTTCTCCTTTGATAGCATGAAAGACTTTATTTGCTCTAGGGACATAGATATATGATAAAACAATCTCACCTTGATCATAAAAAGCGATTTGATTAACAAATAAATCTAAATGATGAACATAATTGCTTGTTCCATCAATAGGATCTATGATCCATGTTCTATCTTTGAGTTCTGTGAATTTATTGAATTCTTCACTATGAAAGTTATCATTTGGGAATTCTTTTTTAATCACTCTAATCAGTTCTATTTCGATAAACAGATCTGAGGATGTGACGACTTCGTCTCTTTCTTTATATCCTACTTCTTTTTGTTGTAATTCTGTTAACTTGAAAATATCTGGTACTGATCTTTGCAACAACTCTAATTCTTTACTATATTTCATATAATCCTCCAAATTAACTTTATTCTTTTATCCAATCTTCTTTAAGCATAGTATATTTGAAACCACTTCTGAAAATCGGATTTCCATCTTCATCATTTTCAAAACTTTCTTTCCTTTTTTGAAGTCCTTCACTATGCATTCCGATTTTTTCCATGACTCTCCATGATGGTATGTTTTCTGGATTGCATCCAGCTTCTACTTTATATACATTCATTTTTATAAAACCATAATTAACCATAGCTTTTGCTGCTTCTGAACAATAGCCTTGATTGTAGTATTTTGGGTTGAATATATAACCCAATGAAGCATAAATATGCTCATTGGCACGATTTAATCCAAAATATAAATGTCCAATCAGTTTATTTGTTTCTTTGAGTATGACAGCATAAAAACAAGGGTCACCTAAAGTAGATTTAATAAACTCTCTAAGCCCCTCTTTCGTAAATGGATCCAAATCATCATACTTTAGAACATCTTCTCTACTCATGTACTCATACATTTCTATATAATCTTCTTCTATCATTGGTCTAATCAATAGCCTTTTTGTTTCAATCATACTTACCTCACTCTTTATGCTAAAAATTGTTTATTTTTTATTTCTCTTCATTTTCTTATACAAAGTATACTCTTGAAATCCCTTAGGGAAATCTTCGATTGTCATAACAACCTTAAATCCATGTTTTTGATAGAATCCCAAGGCTTGAAACTCAAATGTTGTTACATAAACATTAACAACATTTCTTTTTACTGCTTCAGCTTCTATTAAGTGCATGAGTTTGGATGCTATTCTATTGCCTCTATAATTCTTGTTTACAAATAACATATTAATAAATAGATATTCATATTGAACGTGACCATAGATGCCACCAATAAACTTATATCCATCTAAAACGACATATTGTAGATCAATCTTATCAGTAGGAAAATCTAGACTTTCTCTAAACTTATGGATTTCTTCTTTCCATACTTTAGCGTGTTCCCCTATAGGCTCTTTAGATGACATCGAATCATAATCGTTTTCTACCTTAAGTTTTACTAATTCTGTATCTTTTAAGAAAACATTATCGTTGCCGCTAGGCATATCTTTAAGTTTTCCTTCAACACTAAATCCTATTTCTTTAAAGTCTTTTACTCTTTGTTCCAAGACTGAATCAAATGAAATACCAACAACTTGATCTCGATAAAACTTTTTGATATCGTTAACGAGTGCTTTTAAGACATCGATATTCTCATAGTATAGACCATGAATGTCACACCAATCTGCATAGAGTTTGGTGTGACATGCTCCAACAAGCATATCATCATCAAAAACATAAAAATTGCGATAATTCTTTTCTCGATATCCGGATTGATTCTTATTATAAGATTGTAGACCTTCTACAATGTGCTTATTATATTCAAATTTTGTATCATTAATATATTTAATATTTAACATAAACTAAAAACTCCTCTATTTTGCATACACGATGAAATATCAATAAACTCGTGCATATCATTATACCATATTTTAGGCGTATTCTTGGTCTCTATCGTCTTAATTGAGGCCTTAAGTGGTTATTCATAGGGTTTAGATTAGAGAAAAAAAGAAGCCAATCGGCTTCTTTTCTTACTTAACTTCAATACTTCTTTTTGTTTCAACCTGCACTGCTTTTGGTGCTTTTACTGTTAATATACCGTCTTTCAGACTAGCTTCAATCTTATCAGAATCTAAATCGCCTAAATAAAGGCTTCTGTGCATTGAGCATTGTCTGCGTTCACGATGAACATACTGTTTGTTTTCTTCTTCTTTTGCTTCTTCTTTTTGAATTGAAATGCTTAAATATCCGTCATGAAACTCTAAGTGCACTTCATCTTTCTTTACACCTGGCATATCTGCTTCAATCAGGTAAGCATTGTTTTCTTCCTTGACATCCACTTTAAATGTGTCGTGGCGAAGGCTACGCATTGGGAAGAAGTCATCTGAGAAGAAATCATCGATCCAGTCTGATAATGGATTTTGTTCATTTGTGCGACGTATCACATTGCGGTTGAATGGTGTTAAACCAAACATAAATATACCTCCTTTTCTATTGGCACTCTATAGTCTTAAGTGCCATTTCACTTATATTTTATCACTCTCTTTTTACCCTGTCAAGAGGTTTGCATACAATTTTTGTTATTTTATATTACTTGTAATATATTCTTTAATCAGCTAGTTACTGTTCTCGTATTATTTTATATTTTGAACTTTCAAAACTAAAATAAGTAGTCATATAAGAAAGGAAACCACTAAACATAGAGAGTTCATGATAAAATAATAAGTGACTGTTGTAAACATCAATTTTTCAACATTTAACAAGTATATTATTTACAACTATCTATGAAAGGATCACCAAAATGGAAAAACTAAACTTAAGAGAATTACATATTCAAAACTATCCTCTAAAGGCTCATGATAAAATCAGATATCGTGATACAGATAGACAGGGTCATGTTAACAACTCACTATTTTCAACATTTATAGAAACTGGACGAATCGAATTCTTATATAATCTTAAAAATAAGCTTGCTATCAATAGCAACTATGTAATCGCACATCTTGAAATGGATTTCGTTGACGAAATCAAATGGCCAGGAAATGTCGATATCGGAACAGCTGTTATCAAGGTCGGTAATAGTTCAATGCACCTAGCTCAAGGTTTATATCAAAACGATAAGTTAGTAGCAACCGCCCAATCAGTGATTGTGCAAGTTGATGACCAAACTAAAAAATCAAAAGTCTTTTCAGAAACTCAAAAAGCATTCTTATCTAAACAGATCATTAAGTTATAACCATCTATTAGGAGGTATCTCAAATGACATTAATCGATAAACTCAAACAAAGACGTTCATATCGAGAATTTGATTCCAAATCTTTTGACATCCAGATCTTAATAGATGCTATTGAAGCTGCTAAGTACGCCCCAAGTGGCGCTAATAAGCAACCTTGGACTTTTTGTATCGTACAAAATTCAGAAATAAAGAAACAAATACGAAAACAATCAGAGATGACAGAAAGATTATTCTATCAAAAGATAACTCCAGAATGGCAATACGATTTAAATCATCTTAATGTGAGCACTAATAAACCCTTTTTAGAACAAGCACCTTATCTTATTGTTATCTTCAAACATATTTTTCAATATGATGAAAAGATGAATCAAACCAAAGTCTATTATCCTGACATATCAGTTGGGATTGCTACAGGAATGCTAATTACTGTCTTAACAGATTTAGGATTGGATATACTAACCTATACGCCTTCTCCAAATTTATTTCTTAGCGAGATTCTGAAACGACCCGAAAATGAGAAACCTTATTTAATCATTGTATGTGGCAAAGGGTCAAAATCATATAAGCTACCAATAATAACTAAGAAATCTAATGATGAAGTTATAAAAATATACTAAATAGTAATACATTGAAAAACGGTCAATATTAATCAACCGTTTGTTTTGTTTATTGTCTATTGATTAAATCGCAAATTCATCCATGACAGCAAGTATTTCTTTTGATTCATAATATACAGATCTTCTTGCATTATTCATTTTAGATAGTATGCCTGCATTCAGCAATATATCGATATTATTTCTAACTGCTTGGTCATTTGCCTTATATTTTTGAACTATATAAGACACATCTATAACCGGTTGTGCAATAATATCATCAAGCATTTTCCAGACCAATGCATCACTTCTAGCTTTTACCTTATCTAACCAAAAGTATCTTATCTTTTGTATTTTTTCTAAAGCAATATACACTTGGGGAACGACATTTAATGCTGCATTACATATCTGTTTTACAATTTCTTGATAATTTCCATCTCTAAAGGTAATTAAAGCTTCAACATATTGTCTAGAATTTTTAACAAGAGATACAGAAATAGGAATAAAAAGAGTGTTCATAAATCCTGATTGGTGCAAAATCATTTGCATCAATATTCTTCCGGTTCTTCCATTGCCATCTGCAAATGGATGAATGGATTCAAAATAAGCATGTGTGAAGGCAGCAATAACTAAAGGGTGTAGATCTTTTCTTTTAGTAAATTGAACAAGTTGTTCTAAATATAGCTTTAGATGTTCAGGGTGTGGTGGGACATAATCTGCATTATGCGGTGATATTTGTGAACTACCTATCCAATTAGGCATATTTCTAATCGTTCCTGCTTGTTCTGAGTCAATATCTATCATTATAGAATTATGGATGGATTTGATGGATTCAACACTTATTTCATCCAACTGATATAGAGAATGAATCAAAGCCTTGAGATTGGCTGAAATAACAGTTGCTTGTCTATTTTTATGATTGTGGAGTTGTGCCAATGCAATATTTCTATTGCTTGAATCATAATGCTCAATTTGGGAGCTGGACAATGCTTCTGTTCTTAGCAAGAGCATGGGAAACGATAAAGATTTTTCTTGAAGATAGCCATCAAGTTTCGAAAGTTCTTCAATCGTATCTTGTAACAATTTTTGTGTTTTGCTATCAAAAGAAATCTCTACTTTCGACAGGTCATCGATAACAGCACTTAAGTATTTTTCTTTGGTATTTAGTCTCTTGTTTCTAGAAACATAAAAAATGCTATCTTGTGGCTCCCAATCTCTTTCTTCATAAGTAACAAATTTTCTCACGTGAACGCCTCAATCCTAGAATAACAGTATCTTTTATTATATGTTATCACATTATCATAGAATAAGCAACATTGTTATTCTACTTTTTATATGGCGACCAAACGCAAATCAGTTAATCATATTACTTTATCTAGCCTGAAAGAATCCTTTTCGTTTCAATGCTGCTTCAACCTTATACAACTCATCAGCCATTGCGGGTCTTTTGGGGTATTTTTTAATCAACAAGGAAATGATGTCAATGGTATTCACTTTGAAAGATAGGTAATATGCCTTCACATCACGTGCTGCTTTTCTGTATTGAAATCTCGTGTTTGTCGATGCAAATGAGTCATAAATATACATTTCAAATAATTGTTTTCTTTCTTCTTCAAATTGATTATTGAAACAATCATTATATTCGGTAATTAAATATCTGTTATTTGTAATAACCTCAAGCAGTTCATCATATCTATTTTCTTCATTATATATTCTCGCTTTGAATGAATCATCATTTTGATTGTTAAGTATCAATAAATCGACAAATCCAAGCCATAGAGCCTTGGGTAATAACAATCTTAATTCAAAATAGTGTTTCATTCGATAATAATCAATGAGATCAAAACTGATATTAATGATATTTTCATATTGTTGAGTCTTCTTATACATTTCAAACAAAGCCTCATTGATATCAGTTTGATATCCGCTAATTTTGAAAATTTCCTTTCCGTCAATCAAATGTTTGATTGCTTCATTAATTTTATTTTCTGCTTCAAGTCTATGTGCGTATGCGATATAAAAAGATATAATACCTTGATTCTCCAGTAGAAAGGGAAGCACCTCTTCCTTTCTATAATCTTGTTTCATCTTTAATTGCATTTCCTTATACGCTTGAATTGAATAATCTCCATAGGTTTTATACATGTTTATTTTTATCATTTGATCAAAAAACTGATCTACGATTTGATATAGGTCATCTCGAAATCCAAAATGGATCAACATTTGGTGATGGTCAAATGCGAAATCAGTATCCAGGCTTTTTGCACATTGCATTGATAATTCAAAAGCTTCATCTATATGTTTTGAATTCTTGTTAATCATGTCAACCAAGAGTAACTCCATTTGTTCAAACATATAAGCAAGAACATCTTGCAGATACCCACTCGAATCGTCAGATTGGTTAAGTAAGTTAATAGTATTCCTATATATTACACTGAGCTTGCTGAATTTAGAAAAATCATTTTTTTGATGAACGATACCTTCAACCTTGTTGTAAAGTTTTGCTGAGTATCGATTGGTTTCATAATAATCCATAAATATGTCTTCCTCATCTTCAAGTCCAAATTGGTTGCTATCATCATCTAAAAGAAATTCTCTTAAATAGAATAATGCAGCAGCAATATGTTTACATTCCCCACTTGCATATGGGCAACTGCACGAAGTATCCAAAATGTTATATTTTGTATCAATTTCAATCTTTACATCATATTGATTAGGGTGCGTAACATGAAAGATGTATATAGAATCATTTTTATTAATATATTTTAATTGTTCATTCAGATAATATGTATATCCTCTTTCAAGTATTTTTTCGTTCGTTTCTTGTGTAAAATCAAATAAATTCATTCTATTTTCCTCCTAAATATATTATACTAAAAAATAAAAAGGTGATATCATGGTCAAACTCAATGATGTAATTGATGTCTTAGAAATATATATCGGTGATGCCGAAGGTTCTTGCCAATTCTATTTTAATCTAAAAACCGAAGAATTTATCTATTCCATGATTGGTATTGATGATTCTGGTGAAGATTTATATGCTGATGAAGAAGTTTATTTACCTTTTTATCATGATATCTACTCATCTCAAATCATCGTTGCCTTTATTGAATCGATAGATAATACAGAAACTCAAAACCGTATGTTTCATATTTTTGAAGGAACAGGCAAATATCGTCGGATAAAAGAATATTTTCATGTTTCTGGACTTATAGATCATTACTATTCATTTAAGTACGATTATTTAAAGGTTGAGGCAATCAAATGGTGTGAGGAACACGATATACCCTATATAGATCAGTAGATTTCTAATTTTCAGTATAGTTACTAAAACATCGTACAGGATTGATTAAGTTTCTCATATTCACTTAATATTTTTTTATGGTATGCTCAGCATATCATTTTTTTTGTGTCCTCTTGCTAGAGCAAAGACATCATAAATACCTAAAACGAAATAAATTTTAATTTTTGTTAAGAAAAAGTATTGACAAACGTTATCATATGTGGTAACATTATCATATAAGAGAACGTTGAAGGGAGAACAAAATGAACGACAACATTATTAAAGTCATGATGAATCCGATTCGGATTAAGATCATACAAGAACTAGGATTAAAGGAAAAGGCAACTACAAAAGAAATCCATAGCGCATGTGGAGATATTGCTCAAGCGACACTTTATAGACATCTTAATGAATTACTGAAAAGCGATATCATCCAAGTAGTTGACGAGAACATCATCAATGGCATCATTGAAAAGGTGTATGCTATCAAAAATGAGCCATCGCGTGAAATAGCAAAAGACCCATCAAGATTAAGTAGAGATGACTACCTAAATCTTTTCAACCAATATATCATCAGCATCCTAACAGATTTTAAATCCTATATATCACATGAGGAAGCTATTGCTCACATAACAACATCTCTTGGATTTTCAAGTAACTGTATCTTCTTAAGCGATGAAGAATTACGTGAGATGACTGCTGAATTCAGAGTTAGTATCAATAAACGGATGAGAAATGAAGCAACTCCAGAAAGAAAATTGAGAAAAGTATCATCTATTGTAACAACCACATTATAGAAATGAGTTCAATACAATATAAAAAGAAAGAGGGAATAACATGCTTACAGATTTACTAAGAGTCATATGGCCATTGCTCGTACTTCAATTTATTATGCAAATCATTGCTATCATCAACTTGGTTAAGAGAAACAAGGTTAGATTCAACAACAAATGGATATGGGTTCTTATTATTATATTAGGGAATATTTTAGGCCCAATCTTCTATTTTGCTTTTAGAGG
The DNA here is from genome assembly GCA_964587475.1 of uncultured Mariniplasma sp. Taxonomy (GTDB): domain Bacteria; phylum Bacillota_I; class Bacilli_A; order Acholeplasmatales; family Acholeplasmataceae; genus Peloplasma. The sequence continues at coordinate 29,640 of CAZPLF010000017.1, read as the reverse complement.
AGCAGACGATGGAAACAGCAGTCAAGATTAGCCAACTTATCAAAAATTATAATGGTACTCATGCTGTTGATAATCTCAACTTATCAGTACCAGTAGGATCTATCTATGGCTTTTTAGGGCCAAATGGTGCAGGAAAGACAACAACATTGAAAATGATTGTTGGTATGACCGAACCAACCTCGGGTGAAATTGAAATCATGGGGAAAAAGGTTGCATTCGGATCTAATTATGGTAGAGATATCATCGGTTATCTTCCAGATGTCCCAGGATTCTACGATTGGATGACAGCCAGAGAATTCATAGTCTTTTCGGGTGAACTATTTAATATTTCGAAGAAGCTACTCAATGATAGAACCAAGGAACTACTAAAATTGGTTGACTTAACCAAACATAGAAATAAAAAAATAGGAACATTCTCGAGAGGTATGAAACAACGTTTAGGTATCGCTCAAGCATTAATTAATGATCCTCAAATTGTTTTGCTTGATGAACCTGTTTCAGCTCTAGATCCTATTGGAAGAAAAGAGGTCATGGATATCATCGCCTCCTTAAGAGGAAGAGTCACAGTCTTCTTTTCGACACATATACTTGCCGATGTTGAAAGAATCTGTGATCGAGTTGTGATTATCAATGAAGGAAAGAAAGTATTAGAAGATTCTATTCATAATATCCGTCAAGTTCCAGATATTCGCGAATTGGAAATTGAACTTGAAAATGAAAAAGATAGTGAATACTTTATCGCTTTGCAAAAGGATAAATCTATCGAAGAAATTTTGGTTGATCAATTGAAAATTACCATCAAGACGCTTGATTTAGATCGAACTAGAACACAACTATGCGAAGCTATATATAAAGAGAATATCCTCATCAAAAAAATGATTGTCAAAGAAGTCTCATTGGAGGATATCTTCATTAAGGCGGTGAATCATAATGCCTAATTTCAATTTCTTAAAAAAGGAACTCAAAGAATTTACTAGAACACCAAAGGGATTGATCTTACTTGTTCTATTTATCTTCTTTGCAATTGCAAGTCCAATCTTAGCAAAGTATATGAATGAACTACTACTTGCAATTGCTTCAGATGTACCAATCACATTACCAGAACCACAGCTACAAGATGCATGGGTACAATTCTATAAGAATATTTCAACCATATTTATCGTCTATATCATTATTATGACGGGATCCATATCACAAGAAAAAAATAAAGGTTCAATTATTCTAGTCTTAACTAAAAAAGTAACAAGATTCAATTTGATCTTAAGCAAGTTTATTGCAGGTGCCATAGCATTTACAGCTTTATATATAGTTTCTATCCTTCTTGGAGGATGGTACACAAACTATCTGTTTGGTGAATTTCTATATCCGGGATTATATATATCACTATTCATTTTCTGGTTGATGGGCTTATTCTTTACGTCATTAGCAATTTTAATGAGTGTTTTAGGTAAAACACCAACCTCATCAGCATTGCTTGGATTCTTTGGATTTGCAGTTTTGCAAATCCTAAATATCTCAACCAGAATCGCCTTGTTTAATCCAGCGGGTGCATCATCGCTCGTCAATGGTGTATTATATGGATCCGTTGAATTAGGGGATTTGTGGATTCAAATCGTTTCTACTTTATTAGGAACTATGATTTTATTTATATCAGGATATTTAATTTTCAAGAAACAAGAGATTTAGGGGATACAAAATGGAAAAAAACAAATGGGATAATATATTTACCTATGTCTTTGTTACTTATTTGTTGTTTTGGTTCATGGTCTTAGGTGTATGTGGTGTTGCTATGTTAGTTTTTGATGCACCACAAAGTGTCATGAAATGGTTAATTGCGTTATGTAGTTAGACGCCTACAGTAGCTTTATTGATCTTATTTAAACGTCTAAAACCAAATACATCACTTAAGGCATTTTATAAGGATTTGTTTAAGGCTAAAATCAACATAAAGGTTTTATTAGTAACTACTGTTTTGATTGTTGGTATCTTCTTGTTATCAGCTATGTCGACAGCACTTTTTCAAGGTTTACAAATTTCAACACAGTTGCAATTTGTAGCTCAAGCTTTATTGGGAAATATCTTCTTTACAGCCATTCAAGGAGCTTCTGGGGAGGAATCAGGATGGAGAGGTTATTTGTTACCTCAAATGGAACAAAAGTATGGGTTCATTAAAGGTAATCTCTATCTAGGTTTGATCTGGGCGTTCTGGCATACACCCTTATGGTTTGTCTCAACGAGTTATGGTGGATTGGATTTGGTCATCTATATTCTTGCATTCATCGTAGGATTGGTATCATTTTCAATGATTATGTCCATTTTTATGAAGAAGTGGAGACATCTATTCTTAGCATTTTGGATGCATTTCCTTTTCAATTTCGTTTTGTCCTTCTTTATCGGACAAGATGTATACTTATTATCATTTATTGCTGTTTTCTATTTCATCAGTGCAGTGATTCTTACAACAGCATATACGAAAAAAGTAAAGAACAAAGAACTCCTTTTCGCAACAAAATAAATACTATATAAAATCCACGTATTTGCGTGGACTTTATTTATAGAAGCGCTTGTTGTTTTAATGCTATTTATCTTTAAACAACAAAAATGTTATAATAAAACTAAATTATATTTATGGGGGAGCACTATATGCTGAGTTTTTTGCCTAGTCTTTCTATCATCATTGCTATTGTCATTGCTATAGCCGTTTTGTTAACAGGAGTAAGAATCGTAATTCAGCGTTTCTTTAATATCTTTATTGAAAAAAAGATGTTTTTCATATAAATGCGAATAGGTGATGGTATGAGAAATTTAAATCAAGTCCTAAGACAATTAATTGATTTTGCCACAAAAAACGATAATATCAGAGGCCTTGTTCTTCAAGGCTCATTTGTGAATTCCAAAGCACCGATTGATAAATTCAGTGATTTGGATCCACTATTCTATTGTAAAAATGTAGACGAGTTCATCCTAGACTTCGAATGGAAGAAAGAGTTCGGAGAAGTTATCTCTTATTTTCATGATGATTGGGAGATGCACGAAGGTTTACGGGGATATACAAGGCTTACCATATATAAAGACGGACTCAAAATCGATTTCGGTTTTCAGGACATTGCATTGGCTACATACGCAAATGAAATGAATCTTTATAAAATATTTATCGACAAAGATAAAGTCATTCCTGCGCCTTCAGTAACAGATGACTCCAAGTTTTTTGTCAAAAAACCTTTAAATTCAGAATTTCAAAGCGTCTTGAAAAATTTCTTTTTCGATAGCAGCTATGTGGTAAAGACTATCTTTCGCGATGAAATTACGTTTAATCAGTATATGATTGGTATCTTGCATAAGTATATCACTCAATTAGCAATTTGGTACGTTGGAGCTCAACATGAGTATGAAGTTAATCTTGGAATTCAAGGCAGATACTTGAAGAAGTATTTAACCGAAGCTGAATACCGCATGCTAAAGGACACATATCCGGGGAATGATTATGTGGCTGTTAAGAATGCCCTTTTCAAATCGTATGAGATCGTTAGATACTTTGGCAGATATATAGCGAACAATCTTGGGTATGAATATCCAACAAAGAATGATGAGGTGATGTTCAACTATTGTACTGAAATGTTGAAATAACTCAAAATAGTTATATAGGGATTCTTAATTGCATGAAACGACTAAAAATCTTTTTGTTAAAAACTTTATTGTAATTTAGTAAATGTATACGTATAATGGTCTAAAATAAATTCAATTTATTGGGGGTATAGTTATGAGAAGAGTACATCTTGGTTTAATAGTTAGATTATCAGTAATTACTGTGTTTATTATATTTGTTATTTATCTTCAGTCATATTTACTTAATTCTGTATCACAATCTTTTAACTTTCAACAGTTACATCTCATAAACTTTATAACATATTCGGCAATTGGATTTTTAATAAATATTATTAACACTAATATCTTTAAAAAATCTGTATGGCACATTTCTTTACGATATGAACTATTGGTATTTGTATTTCTATATTTTATTGTAGCTTCTTCTCAAGTATTTCTGATTAGCTTCATTTTAACAATATTTTTGCAATTAGATATTTCACCAACATTGGGATTGATACCTTTTCAAATTTTATTTGGATATAGTCTAGTGCAATTATTTTTAATTAGGGAAAGTAATGTCGTTCATAACTAAATCATATGATTTATTCAATATAAATACCTCTAATAGAATCTAGGATGTAATTGATATTAAAATCACAAATTCTAATTTCTAAATGATACATGAAACAACTGAAAGTCCTTGTGTCGGGATTTCAATAGTCCTTGGAACCACCATCAACTTACAGTAAAGCCATTAAGTGGCTTTTTTTTATAATGTTGATAATAGACCCACATACAAAAAGCACAGCAGATGATTGCTGTGCTTTTTGTATATTTTTATTTACTAATATATTCACTTATAGGATTGACATCAACAGCACTTGCATGCCAGTACTTAAATCCATGACACCATGACCAATCATCATCTGCTCTAAATTATTCTTCTTATGATACTGAATGCCAAGAAATAACATCAAAGGCAAGAATGATAAGAATCTGAACAGCATATATTTGTAATCCCACAATAACGGTATGAAGCTATGTTGCAATGCATAAAAGAATACAGTATAGATAATAGCCAATACGGGTTTACCTGTATTTTTTATGATTCCTTTTAAAGAGTAACCGAAATATAAAGGTAATTCAGCAAAGACAATCGTTATGGGGAGTAAGAATAGATTGATCACTGCCATCCAAATAGGGATGGGTTGAATCAAAAATTCTGGTAATCCTTGATAGAATAAAAGCGAAAAACCTAACATGCCTCCAACACCAATGGCCAACATGATCAAAGTGAATACAAATGTTGACTTAAATTTGAGTTTTTCAGTTCCATTATGGAATAATGATTTATACGTAATTCCTTCATAACGACAAACTAAAAACAAGATGAAGATAGTTATGAGATTATAGATGGTGCAAAATGGTGACCACCATTTGCTGGCATCTGCATAGCTTTGGTTGGTTATTTTGATAAATAACCATCCACCTAAGATAAAGAGAGCTGTTCTGAATAATGGTAAAATCCAAGGTAAAATTCTTTTCATGATATGCCTCACCGAATAGTTCTTATTATTTACAATTATAGCAAATTAATTGCGTGGATGATATCCTTATGAACAATATCTGATTGTTTCATGGGTAATAACATAAATACATGAGGACAATTATAAAATATTTTTAATCTGATATGAGGATTCTTCTCTTCAAATAACAACATATCAGGGTATAAGATATCGTTGGTTCCACCATAAATATGGATGGGTTCATCATATTCATACTCCATAGGAGAAACAATTTCTGATTTTTCATCGATACTGTTATATGCATTTAGCCCCTCAAATCTAGGTAATGCTAAAACCTTATCTTTGTCTTCATATAAAGACATATCAGGGTTGGATAATGAAAAGTCAATCCAAGGAGACAATAAAACATTTAACGCTGGTTTTTTGATATTTCTGCTTTCGATAAGTTGTAATATAGAAAGAATGATAAGGCCTCCAGCACTATCACCTATTAAGATGAATTTGTCATTTGGATAAAGTGATAGGATGTGCTGATAGATTTCAAAAGATATTTCACAGATTTCCTTAGTTTGATGATGAGGTATCATCGGATAGATGACATAACTTGCTTTAGCATCTGTATGCTTAATCCATTTATCAATCATCATCCACTGGGGAATTCCACCTTTTAAACATAGTCCACCACCATGGAAATAGATGATGTGAAAATTATTTTTCGATTTTTCATTAATCGTATGAAATTCAAATTCTTTATATTTTTCGGTAATTCCTTTATGCAAAGATTTGATCAGACGAGGAAACTTTTCGGGTTTCTCTTTTTTTGCTTGCTCCAAAAAGGTCTCATTAGATGAGACATATTTTAAAATTGCCTTAGCTAAGATGTTTACTGATCCTTCAATATATTCTTTCATCCTAAATCCTCCAGTTTTTTTATCATGCCATCTTCATAATACTCTTGATATAGTACTGTCTGAATTCGGGATCCATAAACATTTCGATTTTCATTGACCCATGTAATTTCATCTGAGAAATCTGAATGAATAGCGGAATACAAAATGAGGAGAACAATAAAATGTATTTAGCAAATAATTCCTTTTGATTTTGAATATTCATGGCTTGTGCGAGACTCTTATAAACGAGTTGAGTAAACTCATTATCGGCAAAGAAATTATCGATGAGCATACTCGATGATTCGCTTTGAATCTCTTGTGATAAAAAGAGATAGTTCAATAGACCTACATTTTCTAGTGAAAAGTTATAGATGTAGTTCATCATCTGTTCTAGTTTATCCTCAGTTGTTTTTCCATCGTGGACATTGATCACTTGTTCAGTGACAAAATGTTTTAACTCGTTCAATACTTCTTCAACTACAATCTTCATCAGTTTCTCTTTACTACCGAAGTGATAGTTCACTGCTGCGATATTAACGTAAGACGCATCTGCGATATCTTTAATTGTAACCGTCGCATTTTTTTGAATTAAAATCTTGGTGTTTTCTATGAGTTTTCTTTTTATTTCTTGACTAGACATTTCGTTTCCTTCTTTCATTTGAAATGGCGTTTAAAACCTTATTTCATATCTTATTTATACCATAAACATTATATAATTAAAATGAACATTTAAAATTATTGTTTAAATCATACAATTGAGGAGTATTTATGCGAAAAATATTAATTTTTATAGGTGTGATGGCCTTATTATTGGCATCATTCCTTTTTATTCCCAAAACAACTACAAATTATGATCTGACAATTTATCTGCCTGATGATTCAGGAACCAAACAAGGTTTAGAAATCATTAAAGATGAATTCAGTGAAGAATCAGTAATTCAAATCATGGTTATGGATGTCACATCAACTGACTTGATACCATTAATGGATTTGATCGGATCAGTACCCCTTGTCAAGCAAGTCATATGGCTAGATGACTATGTTGATTTATCCATGGTTCCTATTGAATACATCGATCAGGAAACACTTGCTCCATTCTATCAGGATGGTGATGCACTAATCACCATCATTTTTGCTACGGATGCTTATAATATAACTCTGGAAAGATCAATTAATACCATTAAAGGCGTATTGTCTGATTATGAGATTCATCTAAGAGGTGATGTGCTTGCTAATATTCAAGCGAGAACTGTTGCCAAAGGTGAAGTCACTAAAATCATGTATTTAATCATACCCATCATTTTAGTCATTTTACTTCTAGCTTCTCATGCTTGGATTGAGCCTATCTTAGTTTTGATTGTTTTAGGCATCGCTATCTTATTTAATATATTTACCAATGGTTTACTCAATAATGTTTCTTTCATCACACAAACGATGGCACTTGCGCTTCAGCTTGCCTTATCGATCGATTATGCTTTATTCATGATTCACCGATTCTATGAGGAAAGGAAAACAACCAATGCCCATGATGCTGCTTATTTAGCTAGAAATCATGCCTTTAAGTCAATTACAGCATCAGCCTTAACAACCATAGCCGGCTTTACTGCCTTATTCTTTATGAAGTATCAAATCGGTCTAGATATTGGCTTGGTTCTATCAAAAGGAATCATCTTTAGCTATCTATCAACCATGATTCTACTTCCAACATTACTCATATGGTTAGACCCGCTCATTCAAAAGACAAAACACGGTATGCTCATCCCATCCTTTAAAAAATTCTTCAAACTTCAATATAAAATTAGATATGTCTTATTCTTTATTCTGATTGTTTCCATTGGCTTAGGTGCTTATTTCCAAACTCAAACCACCTATATCTATGGTTCAAGCACCGTCGGTGGTTCCGTCAGTACGCTCACATTGGATAAAAATCTGATGAGGGAAAGATTTGGTTATAACAATCAACTCGTCATCTTGATTCCAAATGAAACCATAACCCAAGAAGTAATGTTATCACAAGCACTTCTAGCAAATCCACAAATCACGAATGTTCAAGCACTTGTCACAAGCGCTGATCCAAACATTCCAAGAGCATACCTTCCAGATACGCTGGTTAACCAGTTTGTAGGGACAAATTATTCCAGAATCATTATCACCACATCGCTTTATGAAGAAAACGCTGAACTCTACACATTTGTCGAAGATCTTAATGCAATCGTCAAAACTGAGTATGATGAGTTCTATATCGTGGGTAATGCTTCAGCCTTAACCGATATCAGAACATCCATATTAGATCAAAATCTACTGATTACTCTATTAACCATCATTGCTGTAGGTGTTATCGTAGGTATCATTTTCAAATCACTGACGATTCCAATCCTTTTAGTGGGTATCATTCAAGGTGCAGTTTGGATTAATCTATCAATTCTATACTTCATGCATACTGAAGTCATCTATATCGGTTATTTAGTTGTTATGAGTATCCAGTTAGGTGCGACTATTGACTATGCAGTCCTTTTAACCAATAGGTACCTAGATGAAAGAAAAATGCTTCCTAAGAAGGAAGCTATGCTTGAAGCTTATTCTAAATCATCTATTTCTATATTGATTTCAGGATCCATTCTAACCATTGCCGGATTTACCGAAGGTTTGTTTTCAAAAATCGATTCAGTAACAGATATTGGACTCCTTTTAGGTAAAGGTGCGATGATTTCATCATTGATGATTTTTATCTTCTTGCCAACAGCACTTGTTCTACTAGATAAAATCGTTGTAAGAAAACCTAAAAAATAAAATTTTATAAGGGAAGGTCTAATTTGGACCTTCCCTTTGAATTTTCTTGTATCATAATAATAAAGATGCTACGAGCACTAAAATTGATCCAAACAACAATTTACCATTCGTTTTTCCTACCCAAATACCAATAGATGAAAGTGCCACCATGATACTTTTAACAATTAAAAATGAAATATGCTTTGCAACCAATATCTCAACTAAATTAATTCCAAATACTTTCAGTGTTCTAATAAATGTCAATCCTTCAAAGATACCAAATGAGGCTAAAATGAAAAGAATTACAAAAAACGCAATAATTTCTTTATTACTAATCCATTTCATATCCATTTTCACCTCCAATTTAGACCTTGATTTTCAAATCATGTGCATATAAATACGAAATTTTATCTCCAATCTTTGTTTTCTGCCAAGCGTCCTCATGATGAGATGCCTCACTGATCATTTTGCTGTTATGGCTACTAAAATATGAAAAAACAGCATTAGCAACATTTAATTCTTCTTGGGTTAAAATACTTTCGTAATGTACACTCTTTGGGTTGATGATGGTTCTTTCTTCAACTCTTACAACTTCGATATAGTCATTTTGATCATATTTGAATTCGTAATAATTTGGAACCGGCCCAAAACTCATGCTTTGATATTTTGAACCTGTTATGCTGATACCAAATTTATTGTAGTAATTAAAATCAGTATAAAACATGAGTTTGTTTAACTTAGTGGGATAAATAATCTCATTTTTTTCTTTAGCTTTATTCACAAAATGAGCAACTAATTGATGAAATTTCTCTTCACTAAATCTTGTATGGCCTGTAAAGGATGCATCACTGAAGTTTTCTAGATACCTTTCAATAGATGCAATTCCTTCTTCACTTATCTTAGATTGATTCAATTGATATTGTCTTTCTAAAACTTTAATATCAAGTATAGATGGAATCAATGCAACGGAACCAAAATTGGGTAAGGAACCCAGCTCATATCTTGAAATTGATATCTCTCCAAGTCCTAACAATCTAGAAAAATCACGTTGATTTAGTTCTAGTTTCTTTCTAGTGTTTATAATTTCCTCTACAGCGGGTAATTGATGATCCTTTCGATATGCATTAAAAAACATTTGTTGTGATTCGGTATCAATACTATCTACAAATAGCTCTTCACTACAGTGTATGCAATGAGGGACTTTGACACTTAATGTATATGCCTTATCTTTCACTTTTTGTGTCACCTCATCCATAGAAACAACATAATCAACCTTTTTGTCACACATAGGACAATATACTTTATTATTCATTTTTGCTCCCCATTTCTCTTTTTATCTTTATTTATAGTTTAGGATTTTAACTTTTTTTAAAGGGGTATTCTAATTTATATTTTGCTTCATGGAAACTCATGATGAACAAATCATCTAATATTCTTATCGTTAATTTAATATATAACTCTATTTCATTATAATCATATCCAAAAACGAATACTTGTTGTTCAGAAACCAGGTGATCTTGATTTGGTCCAGATACATAATTTTCCGGTTTGAGTGTTTTAATAATATATTTTGCTTCTGCAAATGAAATTCCTAATTCTGTTAAGTTTGCTTTATCTGTACTTCTCATGCTAACACAGTGATTATCTATATAGCTACAAGCTTTTTGTAAATACCGTTCTAACGATATCCTATCAATTTGCAATATAACCGCCCCCTTATTGCAATGATACACCATATATTGATAATTGTCAACATATTTATTATCATATGATAATTAAATTAGAATAAAAAAATTTATTGTTTTTCCGATTTTAACATAGGTTTTCATAGTTTATCATAAAATCACATAATTCTTAACATTCGTTCTATTTTAGTTTATGATATAAGTGTATCCTAAGATATGGCACATGAATGACACCGAAAGCATCATTCTCACCTAACAATTTTAGAATACGCGAAAAAATTCATTCTTTTCTCCCTAAAAAGAAGAAGGTGCGGGTATCCAAGCGATACCCGTTTCTTTTTTTTATCGCTTTATTTTCTTTTCTATTCGAAAGATTGTAGGAAGTAAGGTAAGTGTCACCAGTACACTGACAATCATGCTAACCCACATTAAGACTGCGACATTAAAGTGAATATTAAGTGGTGAAAACATGAGCATGCTTAGTCCCAATGAAATGCCTAATGCATTTGCGATAATCGGTCTTGATGAATTCAGATAAGCTAGATCAACGGCATCTTTTCTTGAATTACCTTCTTTTAAGAAATATCTGTATACACTCGAGAAATGAACCGCATAGTCTATGCCGACACCTATGGTGATGCTAAAGATGATGACGGTTGTAATATTGAGTGAAATGCCTGTAAGTCCTAAAAATCCATATAAAGCCCCTACAGTAACAACAATCGGAATCAAGCTTGCTACTGCTACTTTGATATTCTTTAAGGTAACAATCATCATAATTAAAACAATACTTAGTGCAAGCAAGATGCTATTGACTTGCATACTTGAGATATTGACATTTAAATCTCTCATGAGATATTGAACACCAGTGACCGATGCATTCGCATCTGCTTCTACTACTTTATCTTCTATCGTTTTTAATGTCGCATTTTCAAGATTACTTGGAAAAACCAAGAGTCTGACAACATGCGCATCAGTTGAGATTAAATTATGAATCACATTATTGTCATCATTTGCTATGTTTGAATAAATCATACCTAAAACGATATCATTGGGTATATCTCCAGATAGATTCATATGATAAACAATATTAAGCAACGCATAAGGGTTAACAACCTTGTTTATTTCATCAAGACTGTTTAGCTCATCAGCTAATAGATTGATCCTATTCATTGAAGATAACGTTAATGGACTTTCGTCTAAATCAACATAGACATAAATAGGGATAGATCCACCGTTGACTTCTTGAACCTTTTCAGAATTCTGAGCAACAATTGTTGAATCCTTATAAATCATCAACATATTGAATTCATGATTGATGTATGGTTGCATGATCAATGACAAACCAACAATGATTAAAACAATGATAACTGAAGGATAACCCCATAATTTTCTTAAATATTTTGAGAAATCAAGTTTTTTAGCTTTAGTCTTTTTAGGAAGCACATTGATGTTGTTTGTCAAGATCAATGGTAAAACGTACCAAGTTGCAACACCTGCTAACAAAATACCTAGGGCACTAAATATTGATAGATCTGTGATGCTATCTGTACGCATCGAAAGTAAGCTTAAAAATCCAGCCATGGAAGTGAGGGTTGTCACGATCATGGGAATACCAACGATGGTTAAAGTTTTGTTTAAAGCTGTTTTATTGTCATAACCTTCCTTTTTAGAATCTTGGAAGTGAGACATGAAATGTAATCCATCAGCAGACCCGATGACGATGATGAATATTGGAACAACCGCGGTTAATATCGACACTTCGTTACCTAACCAACCAATGATACCTAAAGTCCATATCGATCCTATGCCTGCGGGCAATACGCTGAGCAAGGTTGGTTTAAATGCTCCTATTTGCCATCTAAAAACTAGCAAGATAACGAGCAATGCCAGAGGGGGGAGCACGAGTAAAATTCTAAAGATATAATCTGTAATCTTCGTCTGATTGTAAGTATCTCCAGATATATACGATTGATATGAATACCCATCTAATGTATCTTCCATCTCATGAAGATTAGTTTTAGCAAAGTCTTCATTAATGAAAACATTGAAAATCGAATAATACGTATCTTGATCAACAACCAAAGGAGAAAATTCACCAAACCCTTGATAGTAGTTTTCTATATAGGTTGCAGAAAGTGTTTCAATATCAGTTAATGTGCCATTAAACATGATCTGATCAGGAGCAACTCCTTGAACTGAAATCACGTTGGTAATGTTTGTAAAAGCTATTTGTATTTCATGTAAATCGGCTATGGTTGCAACATCAAAATTCTGATGCTCAACGACGACAACGATTTGATTCAAACTGCCAAAAATTTCTTCTTGTTGTAAAATACGTTGTTCATAGATAGAGTCATTGGTAGAAAACAATGAAAAATCAGTATTCAATTTGACCATGAAAATACCAGCAACCGAAAATCCTGTAAATAGTACCAAGAAGATGACTAACAACTTCTTAAATCTAAAAATAAAATTCGTATATTTATTCATTAGAGTCTCCATTCATCGTGATATGCACCGTTATCATTATAGGACTGCAAAATGGATATGTCAATAGAGGAACACTCTTGACAATGATGCATAAAAAAAGGCACTACTTTATAGTGCCTTAATGGAATTAACTCATCTGATAATCTTTAATACAATCAAACGAAATAATATATTTCATCTTTTCAACCTTTGGATGATCAGGATCCACGACAATCGCGTATGTCTTGCCATCAGAAATCAATCCTAATTCAAAATGACATATCGCAATACCTAAATCAAGAGCTTGTACTTCAAATGATAAACCTTGACCATAACCAGGTGTTTTTTCCAAATAGAAATGTGCTTTATTTCCTTTGACAATCACTCTCCATGGTTGTTTATTGGATGCTGATGGTCCGATACGAATCAATTCTAAATACTTAGCTATTTGGTGGTCTTTACTTAATGGTGTCAAACTATCATTTTCAAAGAACAGTGTTTCAAATGGCTTTCTTTGATCACCTTTAGCAACCGTTCTGATCACTTTTTCTCTAATTGATTTGTTTTCAGCAGAATATCCAACGGGTGTAATAGCCGGAACAACTTCGCCTTCTGTTAGTAAATAATTAAATGTACTCCTATTAAACGATCCTCCAAGCCATACACTACCTAAATCAAGTTTAGTAAGCTTTAAGATAACTTCTTCAAAAATATATCCATAATCTAGAATACCTTCAAAGGTATTTTTAACACATCCAGCGACAAACGCTGGAGGATTTTTTATCCATCCATAGGTTCCTATTTGAACTGAAGTATCATCCCCGGTATAAGGCTTATCATAGAAAAACAGTTTGATAGCATTTCCAAAAGGACCTTTCTTATTTTGTAGTTCTTCTAAGATATCTTTAACTGCTTTCTCATCTTTCTTAGTCAAAGATTTCTTTTGAAAGGTGCGTATTGATTTTCTTTTTTCAATCGTTTTAATCATAAAGCACTCTCCTATTTAGCAAATTTGAATGCTACCCATTCAATAATAATGCCGTAAACAATACCTGCAATAAAACCTGTCAAGTCATAAAAACCAGTCGAACTATAAAAAGCAAAAGATACAAATGCTCCAAGAATCGCTCCTCTTAAAAGTGCTTTGGGGAGTGTAAAACATTTACTTGCCAATCCGATCACCAAGCCAATTAAAACCCTATTGAACCAAAATGAAAACAAATAGAGCGTTTCCAATTGATTGCTATATCTGAGTTGTGCTCCGACAATACAGAGAACTCCGAGTAGAGCACCTGTCACAAGACCAATGATGATTCTTCTTTTATTCATATCAGATTCCTTTCTTTAATGATTGATTTCTTTTATATTGTTGATAGATGAACTCGCCTGCATGAACATACATGGTAGGCAGTTTAGGATCTTCAAAAACAAATTGATACAATTGATCACCCTCATAAATCTGGACGTTTCTACCGATATCAGAGGGTAATGTAGAAACATTTTTGACATCAAAAGTAAGTAATGATGGTATCCCATCAATCATGCCATCAAATGTATATTTCATCGAATCAAGTGTTAGTGTACCATATCCGACTTCAACGACTCTTTTGTTTCTAATGCTTTCAAGCTTAACTTGACTAGATAACACAAAATCAGGATGATTTAAGATACGCTTTTGAACTGTTTGTTCTTGAGCACTAAATAATGCATCAATACGATATCCCCCAATTTTACCAAACTTGTCATAGCCTAAATCAAGTGAGCAACTGGGGCAATGTAAATGATCCTTTTCTGCTACTAAACCTTCATATCCGCACTTTGGGCACTGATAGATGACGTTTTCCAAATTTTTGATATCATTGGGTTTATAGGTGTATTTCTTTTCTTCATTATAAGCAGAAGCATTAAAATAAATCTTATCCACAACGATATCATAGATTTGCTGATCATTTAATGTGAGTAATGTTTCTTTGCTGATAATCAATTCCATCTTTGTCTCTATTTTACCTCTAAATGTCTTCTTTGACCATGGTGGATTGACAAAATAGGCATTGTGATGAATGGTTGTATAGACATCAACCTTTGCTTTTCTTAAAAATTTAGCTATAGAAAAAGCTGGTGTTAAAGATTTTCCATATGGGGAAATCTGTCCTTCTGGAAATACTGAAACAACCCCACCTTTTTTTAAAATTTTAAATGCTTTGAGTGTTGCTACTGGATCAGGCTGAAAAAGTGATTTAGGAATCGCTCTAGCCAATTTCAAAAATGGCCCCAGCACTGGATCATAAAACATCTTACTGGCAGCCAAATAACTCACCCGATGAGGGTAAAGTGCTGCAGTTGTATAAATGAAGTCGTAAAAAGATGTATGATTTGATAAGACGATTGCTGGCTTATTGATTCTTGCTTTTTGAATGATTCTTTGTCCTTTTAGACAAGCAATCACTTTAACAAGAAATCCTAAGGAAGCATAAACAAACACATTAGGTCTTTTCATTTATAATGTAGAAAGCAACTCTTCTTGATCTGTTAATCCATCGCGTATCGCATCGCTGATTTCCTTTTGTTTTTTAGCATCAATTTTATATCGTAATGAAATGAAAATACCAATACTCATAAAGACAAGTGGTGCGAATGCCATAATCAAGCGAATCATGAGCATCGCTGAATAAGGCTGTTGAATAATCGCTGGTGCTCCAGGTACTCTTTCTTGGAATCCTGCCAACCCAATTAAAAACATAACAAGCGCCAATCCAATGGCTTGAGCAATCTTATTAATAAAATTAGTGAACCCACTCATTTGGCCATCCAGGCGATCTTTAAATTTTATTTGACCTGCATCAACAACATCGCCATACATCGTATGTGGAACCAATCCTGGCCCGCTAATGCCAAGGCCCATCAATGCGCCTAATAGATAGATTGAGATGGGTGTTGCATCTCTAGGGATTACTAAAATAAATAGTGCAGTGACGATCCATAGAATAGCTCCTGCACGATACGCAAATGCCTTACCTTTTTTCTCAATGATTTTTAAATACACTGGTAAAGCTATAATTTGCATCGAAAACATCAGTGCAGCAGATATTAAACCAACCATGGTTGATTCAC
>CAZPLF010000017.1:0-13499 GCA_964587475.1 uncultured Mariniplasma sp. | reverse complement strand
ATTTGCATCGAAAACATCAGTGCAGCAGATATTAAACCAACCATGGTTGATTCACCATTGAAGGTTTGTGTTTTTGTGACCCAAAAATCAACATAAAAGAAGAATAACCCACTCATGATTGCCATGGACATTTGAAGCACTAAAAACATACCTAAATATTGACGGAAAGGACGAAGTGATAGTGGCTTAGTCAATTCTTTGACACTTAACTTAGTTTGAACAACAGGTGTTTGAATTTCTTCTCTTGCAAACAAACCCGTAAATAGAACACTTAATGCAAACAACGTACCAAATGATAAACTCATCACCTGGAATCCAATTGCTTCATCACCAAACAGACCAACCACAATGCTTGGAACAGCAACACATAGGATAGATGAAAAAATAGAAAATCCTAGGCGATATGAGTTGAATGAAGCGCGCTTTTGATAATCACTTGTAATTTCACTTGATAGTGAATAATAAGGAATCATCACACTTGTTTGAACTGTTGTAAAAACTAAATATGATAATAAGACAGCAATAATTCTAAGAGCTACTGCCGAAAATGCATAGGGGAAAAATAAAAAGTACATAGAAACTAAAATGAATGGTGAAGCTATAACTAGATAAATCCGACGTTTGCCCATCTTTGATTTGGTTCTATCGGAAATGTGACCCATCAGTGGATCTGTAAATGCATCCCAAAATCTCGCGATGAGCATGATGACACCAATCCAATAAGGACTAATACCAACCGTTAATGCCAAAAATCCGGGATAAAGGAAATTAATGATGTTAAAAGATCCTCCTCCAAAAATATCAGCAGATGCGAAAGCCAATTTCCTTTTCAATTCTTTTTTTGCCATTTGTTTTCTCCTCGTATTAGTATATATATAAATCTATTATAAGATAAAAGTCTCGTTGTTAATAGTTTTTTTATATTACAACGTTAAAAAACAAAAAAAAGACACAAGAGAATTGTGCCTTATTAACCATTTTTTTAGATATATAAATCTCTTCTTCTATAGAAATAAAACAATCCAACAATACCTGAAATGACAATTGCAATAGATATAATGATATATTCCAAGTGGAATGTTCCAGTTAACATATCACTTGATTCAAAATACTTAAATGGGATGATGTATTTTATAAAATCAAGTTTATCAATGAATCCAATTAAAACATAAAGAAGATATGATCCCATGACATATCCAAGGGTTGCGGCTCCTGATTTCTTATATTGTTTCATGATAGATGCTAAAAACATCCCAACCGACATGAAAACAAGCTGTGTGAATATGAGACCTATTGATAAGTAACCAATGAATTCATAGAAAGCTTGTGTCGGTGAAAACCGCATATAGGTCAACATAGCTCCTGTGACTACGAGAACATTGATAGCAATGTTATAGAAAATACCAACAATAACTTTACTAACTAGCACTTTCATTCTTGTCACGGGTAGTGTGAAAAGATATTCAGCAGTTTTATCTCTTTCTTCTTTTGAAATCAAAGAGCTACCTAAAAGTGCTGCATAGATGCCTAGTGGTATATAAAAGTAGATGCACTCAAAACTCAAAAAACCTTCAGGTGTTGCTAAGTTCGTAACTTGAAGACCTAATGCCTCAAATAAAGCCACAAATGATTGCATGGATTCCATGAGATTTTCACTATCTCGAAATGCAACATATTCCATGCTCGCAACATATGCAAGCCCAGATAATGTAACAAACCAGATGATGAAGGATTTTAAATTTGCTCTTAACTCTCGTTTGATAATATTCATGTGATCCTCCTAAAGTGAATGGATATTTCGTCTATTGTATAGGACATATGTCAATACAAAAGATGAAACAATAACCATCACGCAGATTAGGGTATACACTAAATCATAATGCCCATTAATTAATATTTCTGCTGGTTCAAAATATGCATATGGCGTTATATACGCTAAAAAGCCAGTACCTATTGTTGATCTTAATCCGAATATGACGTATAATCCGAATCCCATTGCCATAGAATAACTGATGACGCTAGCAATCTTTTTTACACTGACTGAAATCAACATACCTATTCCAACAAAAAATAGTTGGAAGAGTACCGTTGTCGATAACAGAATGTAAATATTTTTCATTTCGATAACTGCATCACCTTTAAAAAGGGAAATAGCAAGTAGAGTCGACAATGCAAAGAGGACGTTAACAATTGTTAATGAGGTGAATGCTGCTAAAAATTTTGAAACAAGAATTTTCGTTCTTGATATAGGCTTGCTCAAAAGAAAATCAGCTGTCATTTCTCTTTCTTCAACAGAAAGCATAGCAATGCCATAATTAGCTGCTTGAATAGCAATTGGAATTTGCATCATACCAACAGTAATCGTTAAATATCCAGGTAAAGAACTCATGGGAAGTTCCGGTCTCATACCAAAAAAGGCAAGAAGTTCAGGTGGATAATTAACCATGAGTGCATCAAATGCACTAGTATCTGCAGCGATTGTTGGATAGAAAGCAAGATACAAAAATAAAGATAATGGTATTGCCAATCCCCAGATTAAGATGGAAGATTTAAGCATCTTAAGTTCAAATTTATAGATATTCATGAAAAGTCACCTACTCGTAGTAATGCATGAAGATTTCTTCTAATGTTGGTTCTTCTATGATAATGTCAGTTAATTTGAGTTCTGAGATGATTTTAACAATTTGATTAACATCGCCTTTAAAGAAGAAGGAAACTTTATCTTCACGTTCTTTAAGCTCAGATATACCTTCAACATTAAATTTGCCATTATTTAAATTATTGCCACGAATAGTGAATTTCTTATAATTATCACGTTGCATAGCTTTAACATCTTGGATGCTTACGATGTTGCCATCTTTGATAATCGCTACACGATTACAAAGCTGTTGAACTTCACTTAAGATGTGTGAACTAAACAGAACAGTTGCACCTTTCTTATTTTCTTCAACAATGAGATTAAAAAATTTTTGTTGCATCAAAGGATCAAGTCCACTTGTTGGTTCGTCTAGTACAATCAGTTTAGGTGAATGCAATAACCCTTGCACAATACCTACTTTTTTCTTATTACCATAAGATAGATCTTGAATTCTTCTATTTAAGTCGAGTTCCATGATTTCTGATAATTCATGAATTCTTTCTGTGCAGTCGTGATCATAAAAGCTTGCTGAATATTTGAGTAAGTCAATCACTTTCATCCTATCATAATAGAAGATTTCAGATGGAAGATAGCCAATATCTTTTCTGACTTCACTGCCATATTTGATTGCATCACGACCAAAGATTGTAACAGATCCACTGGTTGGATAAATCAAAGAAAGCATTGTTCTAATCGTTGTACTCTTACCAGCACCATTTGGCCCAATAAAGCCAAATATTTCTCCTTCTTTAACTTGAAAATTAATGTTCTCACAACCTCGTACATTACCATAATACTTTGTTAAATTATTAAATTCAATTGCGTTCATAATGTTCTCCTTTATGATATTTAAGACTTAAGAATATATGTAATATGTTTAGCGCATAAGTGTCCAGTTGATAATGCGATGGTCACATTAAACCCACCAATGGGACCATGAAGATCTACTGTCTCACCAATAAAATACAACCCTTTGATGTGTTTTACTTCCATTGATTTCGGATCCAACTCTTTGGTGGTTATACCACCAGCATTAACAAATGCAAGATCTCTTGTTTGCACAGAATCAATAGTTACTGTGAAATTGGTCAAATTTTCTATGATGCTGTTAATGTCTTTTTTGGATATTTCATTTATATTTCTATTGTCAATTCCTGCTAAATCAATCATTTTCTGAGCTAACTTCTTTGTTGTGATTGATTCTAAAAACTTTAGGATTAATAATTTATTTTCTTTTGCTTGATTCATTAATTGAATCAGTTCTTCTCTTGATTGCTCAATGAGAGTAAATGATATTGAAACCTTGTTTTTTTGTAGTGCTTGATAAATATCTTCTGAGGCATGAAGAATTGCTGGTCCAGATAATCCAAAGTGAGTGAACATCAAACCGCCTGTATAAGATAAGTTCGTCCCATTAATCTTTACTCTGGTCGTAATGATTGACACACCTTGTAAATCCTTATACTTTTCAACAACTTCACTAGAAAAAATATGTGTTTCTGCTGGTGTAAAAGGTGTATAATCTACACCAAGAAAATGCGCAAAATTCAATCCGTCGCCACTGCTACCGGTTGTTGGGTAACTATTGGATCCAGTAGCAATCACCACATTTTTGGTTTGAAAGATTTCGTGTGCTGTATGAATGGTGAAATAGTGACCTACTTGATCAATTCTTTTTACAGAATGATTCATCTTGATTTTATTTGGATTTAAGTCTTTAACTAAAGCTTCAAGGACACTGGAACTTTTTTGTGTTTCAGGAAAATACTTAAGATTTTCTTCTAATACCAAATTGAGTTCATGTTCTCTAAAAAATTCAATGATTTGAATGGGACCAAAATCTTTTAATGCAGTATATAAGAATTTTTTATGTTTTAAATTGAGAGAAGAAATAAAATCTTCAATTGCTAAATTGTTGGTGACATTGCATCTTTTCCCACCAGAAATCAAAAGTTTCTTAGCTAGCTTTTCATTTTTTTCGAGTAATAAATAATTGATTTTCTCATGCTCAAAAATATTGCATGCCATCAACCCTGCTGGCCCACCACCTATAACAATTGCATCATAAATCATTTATATTCTCCATTCATGCATTTTTCGCATACACTATTATTATACTCTACGATTATTGATTGATACATTTTTTTAATGAACTGCGTTCATAATCTAGTCGTAAATAATTAGAAAAGCCCTGATATCTCTTGGGCTTTTTAATCTCAAATATTCGTTTACCAATAGAAGTTAAATTAAATCAATAATACCTTTGTTTGCTGAATTCAATATCTCATTATTGAGTTTGCCAAGGTTTCTAATCGTCTGATCAACGTCAGTTTTATTCAATCCGAACCCATCACATGAAACAGACTGGTCAAGAACCATCTTTCCAGCGATGATGCCATTCATCGCTGCAAAGGATACCTTATATGTACACGAAACTTTAGCTCCGTCACAAACAAACCCCATAGATGTTGATAAATATAAATTGATAGCATCCTTAATCTGTTCTTTTGTTCCCCCTTTGGCATAGGTAATACATGCGGCACTACTACATCCTGTAGCATGCCCAGTTCCACATAGAACAGTCACTATATTCATTTCTTGCTTGATGTATACACTTGTGTAAAATGATAAGATAATCAGCTTATCTCTTTCTATCTCGCTTAATTCATAAACATCACTTAGAAACATAGGCGTAACTAGTGTGCCGATACCTAGATTGCCACTTCCGGCTACACCGTAGACCGTGTAGATATCCCCAATCATCCTTTTTCTTGCTGGTACTTCAATATGTTCTCTTAGAAGATTAGATACATCAAAAGAACAACTCTTTTGTTCTTTAGTTAAATCTTCAACAAGGAAGTTTCCTCCCTGTTTTTTTATTTCTTCTCTTGCACTTTCATATTGTATTTTGGCAATATTAAACAACTCATCTAATCCCTCAAAATCGCCTTTGACAGCAAAATCATAGATTTCATCATATTTTTCTATTTTATATTGATTAACTCTACCAATTAAAGCTTCTTTTTCATACTCAAGTAATTTTTCGCCATTCCGTACAACACTGACGACATTATCATAAAAATCCTTAATGATGATTCGCACTTCATCACCCTCATGAGTCGTCATATATAACTCCTCATAAAGAACTGTATCTCCAAATCTTTTATGCTTGATTGTTACAGCAATATCTTGTAATAATGCTTCAATTTGGTTGATATCATCATTTGTAACACTTTCGAATATACTCAATTGTTTCTTAGGATCCTTAAGCAAAATCCCTAAAGCAAGAGCTTTATCTAACCCGCTTTTCTTTAATCCAGGAACACCGACATTCACGCTATTTTTATAAAGTTCTTCGCTCATGAGTAAATCAATGGTCTTGATTTTACTATGTCTTAAAATATATGCTCCAATAGAAGCAATGTATCCTACAACACCAATGTCAGTACAACCCATTGTTTTTGTCAAATTGCTTTCCAATATCCGTTTCGCTGTAAAATTATCCAAATCAGGTACCTCTCATCAATTGATATGTATCGAAAATATTCGTTCACATTATACCATGTGAACATGAACATTGTATATGATGTTTCCGGTTAAATAAACAAATAAGCAAAAAACATATTTCGCAATCATTCATTAAAATTCGGTTGTTTTTAAAGTATTTTCGTTGCATAACTCTTGTAAAAAGACTAAGATGAAGGTATAAAGATTATTTAAAAATATATAATAAGGAGAAACAAATTATGAAAGTTAAAGACAAAGTCATTGTAGTAACAGGTGCAGGTGGTGGAGTAGGTAGAGAGCTCGTTCTTAACCTATTAAAGAAGGGTGCTACCGTGGCAGCGATAGACATCAACAAAAAAAGACTAGATGAAACAGCAAAAATCGCAAACAACAAGGAAAAATTAACAACATACATTTGTGATATCACTGATTTAGCAGCTATTGAAGTCATGTCAAAGTCAGTCGTTGAAAAGTATGGTGCAGTAGATGGTTTAATTAATAATGCAGGTATCATTCAACCATTTATTAATGTTGCTGACTTAACAATGGAACAAGTTAATTTAGTGATGAATGTCAATTTTTATGGAACACTTAACATGACCAAGACATTTCTTCCACTGCTTTTGGCAAGACCCGAAGGACATCTATTAAATGTCTCTTCAATGGGTGGATTCTTCCCATTTCCTGGACAATCAATTTATGGTGCATCTAAAGCAGCAATCAAACTATTAACCGAAGGTTTATATGCTGAATTATTAGAAACGAATGTTCATGTTACTTTGGTTTTCCCTGGTGCTATTGAAACTGATATCTCAAAAAACTCTGGTGTTGAAATGAAAGCTCAACCAGAAGGTGAAAAACCAGCTATGAAGATGACACAACCTGATGATTGTGCTGAACAAATCATAAACGGTATGGAAAAGAATAAATTTCAATTATATGTTGGTAAAGATTCTAAGATGATGAAATTCATGTATCGAATGAGTCCAAAAAGAGCTATTGCTTTTATCGTTAAAATGATGAAGGGTATGAATTAATTCATAAACCTCAAGATATCAATCAAATCAATAAAGCGCGTATCATGTCTGTCATGATATGCGCTATTTTTTATTTATAAGTTTGTTTCTTCTACAACCATCTTTTTCATAAATATTTGAGTTATTAAAATCAATATCATGGCTATAAAAATGATGAAATAGGGATAAATAGAAATTGTGGTTAAATCAAAAACCAATCCAGCTAGAGGTGTGAGCAATCCAAAACCCATATAACCAATTGCCATCTGCAAGCTCATAATCTTTGATAGTTTCCGTTTTTCAAAGTTCTTGGAATTCATAAACATCATATTAGGAAATATAGGAGCAGCCCCTAATCCAAATAAACCAATGATTCCAAAGTAGATCCATATCGTATCTGTATGTATTAACATCAATAAACCCGAACATAACATTAAAACTTCTCCTATTTTAATCAAAGTATTTGGATTAACTTTAACAGATAGCATGCCACTAAGTAATCTACCAATTGTAAACATGAGAAAGAACGTAGTTGTAAAAAGAGCAGCTGTCGCATAACTCACGCCTTTTTCAATAAAGAAATAACTTGCAATCCAGACACCTCCCAAAGATTCAATATGCACATAAAACAAGAAAATCAATATACTTTCTTTTGCTCCCTTTGTTTTTAATATTTCTTTAATCGTAATATGCGTATGTTGATCATCCCTATCTTCTTGCGTCTCGTTTTTCCACAATGGAAATGAAAATAAAATAACAACAGCGATGATGAGTAAGATTGCACCAACAATCACATAACCTAATCTCCATGAATTTTGCTTCAAAGTGTATGCCATAATCGTTGGCCCTAAAGTCACACCTATGCCATAAAAAGAGTGAAGATAATTCATGTGATGTGCTTTATAATTCACTGCCAAATAATGGTTGAGTGATACATCGATTGCTCCTGCTCCCATGCCTAATGGAATAGCAAAGAATAGCATTTGATAAAACTGATCAACTCTACTCATTACAATCAAAGAAATCCCAGTAAAAACAATGCTTATCAACACTATTTTTTTAGTTTCCAAAAATCTTAAAAATCTTGGAGCATTGAAAGTTGATAAGATCGACATAATATAGACAATAAATGTCATAATACCGAGTGTTCCCAAGGAAGTGTTTAAATCAGTACGAACAAGATTCCATGATGAACCTAAAAGAGCATCAGGAAGACCCAACGCGATAAATGCTAAATAAATGATAATCAATAAAATGAGACGTCTATGTTTCATAATGCACCTATAAAATGACCTTATTTTTATCATAACATATTTGAATATCAATTGGCACACGATTAAAAAACATATTCCCTGACTAGGAAATATGTTTTGATCGTAATTATTGTCAAATAGAACCATTTTTTAAGTGATGACGTGTCAATCTAGTTTAGTGAAGGGGATACCTTCATCAATTGTCTTTGTATAATGATATACATCCATATATCTATTCATTTCTGTAACATCGCTTCCTGTTGGCATGACTTTAATTTCATAATTGTAGGTATAAGTACCAAATGTTGTCGTCATATCAGCTGTAAATGTCACAATAAAATCAAGATTGCTTTGGCTAATTTCCATCAGATCAAAAACAGCAGGTGTCGATTCATGTGTGGTATAAATTGAATATTGACCTATATTTTTTTGAACAACAATAAAATGTAAATCATAAATACTAGAACCCGTTATCGTATAATTTTCAATTGGGTCAGTATAAAATGAATTACGGAAGCTTAATGTTCCTAAAGCTGAAAGTGATTTAAACTGAAAATCATTTAAAACAAATGAAATCAACCTTTCAGATGAATTAGTAAACTCAACATTTAATGCAAAAGTATAGAATATAGAAGCATTATATTTTGTCTCCTCAAGGTTTGACATATAATCATAATTTGCCCTAATTAAATAGCCCATGTCACGAATGCCTGGTACAAATAAAGCATCACCAGATTTAGCGTAAATAAAATATCCAGAATGATCCTCTAGATAATAGGTAAAGTGAATACTTTCCTGTTTATCATTAAATGCTGCATAACTATAGGAACTGGTATCATAGTTATAATTAATATTTATGGTAAATTCAGTATTTCCATAGAGGCTCTCTAAAAACTGATTGACCATGTCAATATCAACATCTTCTAATACAAATGAAATAGCATTATTGGTTTCGTTTTTGCTCGCAATAGTAAAGCCGGGGTTTTCAATTCCTGCCAAATCATCGGCAATCCAATCCTTAGTTTCTTTCTCTTGACCACAGCCACTCATCATAATCATTAAAAACAACAAAATCACCACAACCATCGTTTTCTTCAAGATTCATCTTCCCTTCTATTTAATGAATTCATCAACTATCAATTAACTATAGTATATCATTTTCAATTTTCAAATATCTAGTGCAGTTAACAATTCTTCTACACATTATTTCCAACGAGTTCTATCTATTAAAAAAAACCAGAAACTAATCATAGTTCTGGTTTAATTTATCTTATTTCATCTTTAGCTAAACGTCTTGAGAATTATTAATCTTCACTCTCATCGTCTTCATCATCTTCATCATCTTCACTGGGTTCACTAGAAGCTTTTTGAATAAGTTCTCTAAATATCTCTTTAATTTTTTCAGCACTTAGAAATGGGATGCATACACTAGCATCAAAGCCAGGAATCTCTCCATTTTCTGCTGCTTTGTAAATCGCTTGTACTTTTTCTCTACTCATGAAAGGAATTGCATGCTTTAGATATGATATTTCCTTTTTTTCTATGAAAAGATCAACCAATTCGTTGAATGTTCCTGTCCCGAGAAATGGAAACAATCTTTCTAGTCTAACACCTTTTAATTCGCCGTTAATAATCTCAAACGCAACTTTCTTTAATTCTTCTTCTTCCATAAATGGTAATAAATGAGTATATTTCATTTGATTTCTTTCTCTCCTTTTTTATTTTTTCTTGAAACATGTGAATGGAAGCTGGTATAATCTCCACTTATATTCATCATCATTCTTTCTTCTGTAGACATCATTGCATAAAGTTTTTCTAGATTCTTGTCCATATCTTTTGAAATCATGTTGCCCAGAAGGTATTTTCTTTCTGCCGTACTTAAGTAAGGCCATAACCCGTGGACATCTAAATGTAGATATCCGTTTATTACTTGGTCAATCATCTGCTTTCGCTCCTTAGTTGATAGGAGGTAAAAAATGTTTTTGATTTGATCATTGAGGTGATTTGAGTTGATAAAACGATAGATCACAGATTCTCTTGGATATTGCATAAACATGGAAGCATAATCATCATCTCTAAGATCAGAACCATCTAACATATAATCGATGGTGACATCAAAGAGTTCAGTCATTTCAATCAACACTTCAATACTAGGAAGACTTTTCCCCATCTCCCATTTACTGACAGCTTGTCTAGTTACATAAAGCGCATCTGCTAATTCATTTTGTGTCATACCAATCTGTTTTCTTTTCTCAATAATCTTTTTACTGATGATTTCTAAATTTAGCATCTCTACCCTCCTTACACTTTCTAGTATACGATGTATTTTTTGTTATATCAAGCAACTGTTAGTTGCAAAAAAAATCAAAAATAAGTCGCTTTGGATGATTTATATAGTTAATGAAAATGGTTGTGATTTTTTTGTTTGTAGAAAAAAAGGGCGTCTCTATCTCTAGAGAAACCCTTAATTTATAGACTCATTGAAAATTATAGTTTAACAACGTTTGCTGCAGTTTCGCCGCGATCGCCTTTTGTAACATCAAATTCCACTTTGTCGCCTTCTTCAAGTGATTTGTATCCTTCAGTTTGAATTGCGCTGAAATGTACAAATACATCTTTGCCTTCTTCTGTAGAGATAAATCCATATCCCTTGTCTGAATTAAACCATTTTACTGTTCCTGTCATGTCGATTACTCCTTTTTTTATTGTGATCTGTCGCCATTACTGGCTTTCACCAATTATTAGTATACCTTAATTTAAGCTAAAACCAAACTTTTAGTACATTAAAATGCAGATAAAGACACAAAATTGGTTCATTTGGTGAAAAAAAACATAATTGGGGACAAATTTTATTCCATTTTCATGAAATGCTATTTTGGATTGTTACATGTTAAACAGAAACATTTGTATTAAATTCACTTTAATTCATAAAGAAAATCAAGATATCTTTTTAATGATTTTTTTGCTAAGGGGAAATAGTGCAGACTCTTAAATTTATCATGATTTATGATTTTTCCGTAGACAATCAAGTATTCTCTTGCATCGTCATATTCGAGTAAATTTTTTTTGATCTGTTGATCCTCAAGTTTTAAGTCACTTACAATATTCTTCAACACATTCATATAGGCGGATAGTGTAGCTTCTTGCCATGAGTTTTTATTAAGGTTAACACTTATATTTTTAGGTTGCCATTCTTGTAACCATTGTCTAAATAATTGCTCGCGTTCCATATCTATCCTCACATTTCATCGTTTTTCATTACGTTGATATTGTAACATTTTTATACTAAAATGTCATTTGACACTTTAATTGGATAAAGTCCTACTCTCCTAGAATATAGACTGGTAGGACACTGATATCTATCTTAATGAAACTCTGTATTGGTTTGCCTAATAACGGCATTAGTAGTATCCTATTAATAAAGAGGAGTTGGTATAATGAATAAAAAATTAGTAGATGCAATAAATACTCAAATAAACTATGAAATTTTGTCAGCACATGTTTATTTAGCAATGCAATCATATATTAGTACACTTGGACTAGATGGATTTGAAAATTGGTTTGGTATTCAATTTGAGGAAGAATTAGCACATGCTCGAAAATTCATAAAATATTTAAATGATCGCGGAGCACGCGTAGAAATTCGTGGATTTGAAGACCCACGCAATGACTTTTCTTCTCTTTTAGAAGTACTTGAAGTATCTTTAGCTCATGAACAAGGTGTTACTAGTCGAATTAATAACATCATGAGTATTGCTCATGAAGTAAAGGACTATGCATGTGTTAGCTTCCTACAATGGTATCTAGATGAACAAGTTGAGGAAGAAGATAATTTCAGAAATCTAATTGAAAAAGTTAAATTAGTCAAAGATGCAGGACTCTATATACTAGATAAAGAACTTCTGGCTCGTGTATTTGTCCCAATCGTTTATTAAGTATAAGTTATAGCGATAAATATATATAATAATAGAGAAAAAATAGGAGGCATTTAATATGGACATACCAAAAGTAGCAGCAAACACCCCAATTAAAATTGCATTAGAGAAAGGCAAGACATATTATTGGTGTGCTTGTGGTAGAAGTGAAAACCAACCATTTTGTGATGGATCTCATAAAGTAACCACAATTACACCTTTAGCATTTACAGTAAAAGAACCAGTAGAAAAGATGTTATGCAGATGTAAACAAACTGCTAATCCACCATATTGTGACGGTTCACACAAAAAGTTATAAAAGGAATTATTACTTTCTATCATTACTATAGAACTAAAAATACTTGCAATATACTTGCATGTGTTTTTATTCATTGTAGATTTGAATCTGCAAAGAAAAATAACCACTCAATTTATTTAATTCGAAAAAATTTCAATTCTCAAGCAATCCACATCTTAAATAATTTAATTTAATGAAGACATATAAACTCTTTAACAAACATATAAAAAGCCCATTTCATCTCTGAAATGAGCTGTTTTACGATATATTTGGTGACTTGTATGGGTTCACATATCCATCAGTGTATATCAAAAATTATAGTTGTTTGTGATACGTCTCGCTATAACAATTTTAATTGCAACCTTATTATGAAACTTTTATTATTCAGAAGCAACTCAAAACAAGTTCGGGGAGGGCCCCGGAAACGTACCTGTGCGTAAATGTTGTTTAGATGCTTATTGCAATGGATGAATTTAATTTAGTATTTGCGATTTTTAGCAATTATAGTTTTTTATATTAAGTATAATACTTAGCCTGTGCTTGCCACATTTGATAGTATATGCCATTATTCTTTAGAAGTTCAATATGAGTCCCCATCTCATTAATACTTCCTTTTTCGAGAACAACGACTTTATCGCAGAACTTTGTACTACTCATTCTGTGTGAAATAAATATGGACATTTTATTCTCAACCAATGTATTAAATTTTTCATATATCTCTGCTTCACTTCTTGGATCAAGAGCAGCTGTTGGTTCATCCAAAATCACTATAGGAGAGTCTTTATATAAAGCTCTTGCGATAGCGATTTTTTGTGCTTCACCACCAGATATTTCAATTCCAGCTTCAGTGTTTCTCTGATATATAATTGTATC
>CAZPLF010000016.1:0-39748 GCA_964587475.1 uncultured Mariniplasma sp. | reverse complement strand
ATATAACTTAAGAATGAAAATCTAAGTACTTTTTTGAGTTCAATTTTTTGCATTAAACCACCGGTCATTGTAATACCACTTCTTGAAATTCCGGGGAAAATTGCAAACATTTGGAAGGCTCCAATAATTAATGCATTTTTCCATGTGATTTGGTTTTTCCATTGAATATCTTTAACTCTATATACAAAATAGAGCAAAGCACCTGTTAAAATGAGTGCAAAACCAACCGATAATAAGTCATTTGGAAGGTAATCTTTAAAAAAGAGTCCCACGATACCTATAGGTACCACAGCAATCAACAATTTAACTACGTAATGAAAATCTTCTTTGCTTGTTTCTTCCTTACGAATCAAATAATGCCAGGTTCCGTTAATGAGTTGTCCAACATCTTTTCTAAAGAAATAAAGCAAAGCAAGAAATGATCCCGCGTTTGTTATCATCAAGAAAATAGTTAGATTTGATAGGTCAATACTAAACAGACGAGCAAACAAAGTTAAATGCCCGCTACTTGAAACAGGAAAAACTTCGGTTATGCCTTGAATGATTCCAAGAATGATATATTTTAATATTTCTACAAACTCTGTCATATGATCACCATCATTATTATAGCATAGATAAACCATATGAAATATGCTAAAATAGAAACAATCTTCAATATTAATTTCACGCATCAAGGACATTAATAACCTGAAATGCGTTATAATATATTTAAGTTATCCTTAAGGAGCATTCATGAATCACTTAATAAAAATCATTAAAGGAAGTCTAGTCGGAATGGGAAGCATTCTTCCCGGGATCAGCGGTTCAATGATTGCTGCTATTTTAAATATATATCAAGACTTAATTACAGCACTTAATAATTTCACAAGACATCCAATTAAATCAATTATTCAAGTTTGGCAATATATTGTTGGTGTTTTTGTTGGGTTGGGATTAGGATTTCTTTTTATCAGTTCATTTTTAGATGTTGCACCTATTCCACTCACCCTTCTTTTTATAGGATTCATATTAGGGGCTATTCCTGGTCTTAAAAAAGAAATAAAGACCGAAAAATATCATTGGCATCATTTTTTCACGATGATTATAGCAATGGTTGTGATGGTAGGTTTTTTATTCATTCAGGAGCAAACAGCAGTTGTGGGTAGTTGGACTTATTTAATTATTGTTTTTTTCATTGGAATGATTACAGCAATTTCAATTATTATTCCTGGATTAAGTGGAGCGACAATGTTGATGGCTTTGGGATATTATCAAACGCTCCTTAAGCTAGGCGATGATATAATTAGAGATTTTAGTACTCTCAATTTTACAGCAATTTCTAGCCAATTGCCTATGTTAGGTTTATTGGTATTAGGTATCATCATTGGGTTACTGTTTATGGGAAAAGTAATGTACCAGTTATTAAAGCATTACAAAGTGCATTTTTATTTTGCAGTTTTAGGCATTGTGTTGATCTCACCGTTTAATATTTTATTCACCCTTCAATCAAATACAACTGGAAATGTCTTCCAATCTTCATGGTACATGTGGGTGATTGGCATTGTTCTATTTTTTATAGGTATTGCTATAACCTATTTTATGTCTAAAAAAGATTTAGTAGAGGAGAAAAAAAATGATTAAAAAAGCTGTTATTCCTGCTGCAGGGTATGGGACTCGTTTCTTACCTATTACAAAAGCACTACCCAAAGAATTATTACCTATTATTGATCATCCTACGATTGAATATATTGTCAATGAAGCCATAGAAAGCGGCATTACAGATATCTTGCTAATCGTTAGTAGCAACAAAAATGCAATTATTGACTACTTTGATTACAATCTGGAGCTAGAAACAATTCTCTTAAGCAAAAACAAACTTGAAGAATATGGCATTATTCGAAATATTGCTCAAGGCGTCAATATCCATTACATTAGACAAAGAGAACAATTGGGTTTAGGTCATGCTGTACTTCAAGCTGAAGCATTTGTTGGGAAAGAACCATTTGCAATACTTCTTGGTGATGATATGTATGTTGGAAAAGACAAACCAGCAATTAGACAGGTGATTGATGCATATAATCAAGTACATACAAACGTCTTAGGAACGATTGAAGTTGACTATAAAGAAACTTCAAGATATGGAATTTGTATTCCCAAAGAGAAAAAAGAAGGCAGATTAACTGAATTAAAAGGTGTTGTTGAGAAACCAAAAATCGAAGATGCACCATCAAGATCAGCCATAGGTGGTAGATATGTGCTCACTTCAAATATATTTAAATATTTAAAAAACCAAACAAGAGGCGCAGGTAACGAAATCCAGCTTACTGATGCAATTGCAAGATTGATGGATGAAGAAAAGGTTTATTCCTATGATATTGAAGCGAAACGTTATGATGTAGGCAATAAAATAGATTATATTGAGGCGATCTTGGATTTTGGGCTACAAAAACCGGAAATTAAAGAAGATTTACAAAAATTAATCAACAAAAAGAGCAAAGTTTAGGTTGGCATTTATGCCCACTTTACATTTATTAATAAAAAACATATAATATAGATAACACGAAAAAGAGCATAGTACTTGATTGGTTTTGTTTAGAGAGTTCGCGGGTGGTGCAAGCGAATCTGAACAATCAACAAATCTCCTCTTGAGTGATGCTAATCCCATCCGTAAATCTGCGTTAAAGATCGTTAAAGTGCTAGAGATTTTTCTCTAGAACTAAGGTGGTACCGCGAATTTTCGTCCTTAGATATAATCTAGGGACTTTTATTTTATAAAGGAGGAATAGAAAATGTTAGATTTGAAGTATGTTACAGAAAATATGGAAGAGGTTCTTAAACGACTGTCCAATCGAAATGGAGATTTCTCATATTTGCATGAATTGGTTAATTTTCAAGACCAAAGAAAACAACTTATTTATGATGTTGAAGCCAAAAAAGCGTTAAGAAATGAACAATCAAAGAAAATTGGTGAACTCAAAAGAAATAAACAGGATGCATCACCCATATTGAACGAAGTTGCTCACTTGGGTGACGATATCAAGAAATTGGATGATGAGTTGAAAAATATCGAAGACAAAATATTCGATATTTTAGCCATGACACCTAATTTACCTCACGAAAGTGTACCCATTGGAAAAGATGATTCTGCAAATCTTGAAATCAAAAAAGTAGGTACTCCAAGAGTATTTAATTTCCCAATCAAGGATCACATTGAATTAGGTGAAAAACTTAATATTCTTGATTTTGAACGCGCAGCTAAGATTACTGGAACTCGATTTGTCGTAGATAAAGGATTGGGTGCTCGTCTTGAACGCTCACTCATTCAATTTATGATGGATTTACATGCATTTGAACACGGATATACGGAAATCATTCCACCATTTATCGTCAATGAAAAAAGCATGTTTGCTACAGGACAATTTCCTAAATTCAGAGATGACTCCTTTAAAGTTTTTGCAGGTGATAACAGTTGGTATTTAAATCCAACAGCTGAAGTTCCTACCATCAATTTATATCGTGATGAAATTCTTGATGGCAATCAATTACCTTTACGATATTGTTCATTCACAACTGCATTTCGTTCTGAAGCGGGATCTGCAGGTAGAGACACAAGAGGCATATTACGCCAGCATCAATTCAATAAGGTTGAATTAATCAAGTTTACCAAACCTGAAGAGTCATATTTAGAACTAGAATCTATGTTACTCAATTCCGAAGAAGTACTTAAAAGATTAGAACTACCCTACCGCGTTGTTTGCCTATCTACTGGGGACATGGGATTTGGCATGGCAAAAACTTATGATATTGAAGTTTGGTTGCCTGGGCAAAATATGTATAGAGAAATTGGATCAATTTCCAATGCGGAAGATTTCCAGGCACGTCGTGCAAATATTAGATTCAAGAGAACAAAAGATAGTAAAACAGAATATGTACACACACTCAATGGCTCAGGACTTGCAGTTGGTAGAACGATGATTGCGATTATTGAAAATTATCAAAACGCAGATGGAACCATTACTGTACCCAAAGTATTAATCCCTTATATGAGAGCTGAAGTCATTAATTAACACAATTTCACACCAGAAAAACATAGACATCACACAGTATTTTGTTATGATATAGGTACTTCATTTTCTCTCTATAAAAATTCTCTATGGTATAATAAGTATGCTGAGCATGCTTATTTTACTTATAAAAAGGTGGTATGAAAAAAATGAAAATATATTATGTTGAAGACGAAAAAGACTTATCAGAGATAATCAGAAAATATTTATCTCGCGAAGGCTATGAGACCACAGTTTTCTACGATGGTGAAACAGCGATGGAACATATTGATGATCCAGTTGATTTATGGATTTTAGACATTATGTTAACTGGTGAAATCAGTGGATATGATTTGATTAAAGCGCTTAAAGAAAGACATAGCACTTCAGCTGTGATTTTCACTTCAGCTAGAGATCAAGACTTGGATAAAATTATGGGCCTTGAACTAGGAAGCGATGATTATCTAGCAAAACCTTATTCTCCAAGAGAACTTATCTTGAGAGTTAAAGCAATATTAAAAAGACATTCACAAAGTCAGGCTTCAGAGATGGTTACTTATGATGAGTATGAAATTAATTTGACCAAAAGAGAGATTAAATCAAAAAATCAAATGATCGACTTAACCAATAAGGAATTTGAATTATTGTTATTTTTTCTTAAAAATCTAAATACTGCTTTTGGAAGAGAAGACATCTTAAAGCATGTTTGGGGAGAAAATTATTATGGAAGTGATCGTGTTGTTGATGACTTACTTCGTCGCTTGCGACATAAAATGCCTGAATTGAAAATTGAAACGATTTATGGATATGGTTATCGATTATTATGAAAGAGATTAAGTTAACAACACAACTCAATTTTATTTTTACTGTTGTGACTTTGTTAACAAGTCTTGTTTTTATCATTGCCTTGAATAGAGTTTTTGACGATTTTAGAGACGAACAGAATATACAACAATTAGAACTATATTTTGATGAAGTTAGAAGTCGTCCATCAAATCCACCAGATAATGAATATAACGGTTATGTTATTGTTCAAAATGGTATCGTTTTAAGTAGTAATAACATAGAATTACTAGATGAGAACTATACAGCGAGTCAACTCGCTGATACTCTTTCTGTTTGGCCAGGGTTTGTCAAAGAAGAAACACTCGATCACGAAACATATTATTATCGTATTGATAGAAGACCTGGCAATTTGCTAATCATTGTTTTCACTTCCGAAGATTATCTGCAAGCTGTTGGCAACTCATTTGGTACCTTAGTACGTGTCAGTTTTATCGCTTTGGTCGTTTTAGGTAATTTAATCATTCTCATTTGGTCAAGAATCACTGTCGAACGAGTTAAACGTCTTAAAGGTGAAGTTGAATTGATGACACACAACAATTATTTAATCCCGATAGAAATTGACGGTAACGATGAAATCACTGAACTCGCACAAACCATTGAAAAGATGAGAAGAGAAATTCAATTTAGTGAAAAATCAAAACAAGAAATGCTACAAAATCTTTCTCATGATTTCAAAACACCAATTGCTGTTATTCAATCATATGCTGAAGCAATCAGTGATGGTGTATCAGATGTATCAGAGGCTGATGTTATTGTAAAACAAGCTGATATCCTCAATCAAAAAGTAAAACAACTTCTTGAACTGAATAAACTCGAATACTTAAAGACACAAGAAGAGTATGAAAACATCAAAGTTAAAGACGTTATTGACAATATTGTCAATAATCATAAGTATAGAACAAATATCACATTTGAAGTTGAACTTGATGAATCGACATATTTTGGAGTTAAAGAAAATTTCTATACTGCATTTAATAATATCGTAGATAACGCTTTGAGATATGCAAAAACAACAATTGTTATAAAATTGAAAAATAAAAAGCTCACCTTCTTTAACGACGGAGAGCCCATTAGTCAAAAATTCATTGATCAGCTCTTTAGACCTTATGAAAAAGGTCAAAAAGGGCAGTTCGGTTTAGGAATGAGTATCGTTCAAAAAACTTGTTCACATTTCAATCTTTTACTTAAAGTTGAAAATATAAACAACGGTGTAATGTTTACAATAGAGCCGCTTTAATCAAGCGTGCTCTTTCTTTATAATCATCCAAAGAAAGATCACTCATATGGTTTTTCATACTAAACTTGACATCATCTTTTTCATAGCGAGGAATCAAATGTAGATGAAAGTGGAAAACAGTTTGACCAGATGCTTCCCCATTGTTGCTTAGGATATTTATCCCTTCAGGATTAAAAGCTTTCTTAAGAGCGTTAGCAACTCTGACTGCAACTTCCATTACATGTGCTGCTAAATCTTCAGGCACTGAAAAAACATCCTTATAATAAGCTTTTGGAACTACTAATGTATGACCTTTGGTTGTTTGTGAAATATCTAAAAAGGCAACAACCAGATCATCCTCATAAACAAAGTGAGCAGGAATTTCTTTGGCGATAATTTTCGTAAAAATTGATGACATGAGAACACCCCTTTCTAGGTTTTATTCTATCATAAACCAATTGAAAACAAACATAAAAAATGATATAATCGTTTCGTATGTAGGAGGAATTAACAATGAAAAAAGTACCAGTAGGCATTTCAGGACGTCATCTCCATGTAACACAGGAACATTTGGAAATACTTTTTGGAAAAGATTACAAGTTAACCGTGTTGAAAGATTTGAGTCAACCAGGACAATATGCAGCCGTCGAAAAAGTAGATGTTGTAAGTCCTGAAGGTAAACTTTTGGCTGGCGTTCGTATTTTAGGACCTGTCAGACCAGCTTCTCAAGTAGAAATATCAAAAAGCGATGCAATTCGCTTTAAATTTGTTGCACCCGTAAGATCATCTGGAGACGTTAAAGCATCTGGACCTGCAACACTCATTGGACCTAAGGGCCAAGTAGAGATATCCGAAGGTGTCATCATTGCTGATCGTCATATTCATTTTTCCTTGGATGAAGCAAAAGAATTTGATGTTGTTGACCGTCAAATAGTCAGTTTAAGAGTTGGTGGAATCAAAGCTGGAATTTTAGATAATGTATTATGTAGAGTACATGCTAATTTTAAATTAGACTGTCATTTAGATACTGATGATGGTAGTGCTTTTATGCTAAATACAGGTGACAAAGTCGAATTAATCAAATCTTATACCATTAATGCTTAGTGCCTTTTGGCACTTTTTTAACATAGGAGGTTTTTGATTGAAAAAACTCATCAAGCAACAAGTATATAAAGATCCACTTTATGGATACATCCATGTGGATTATGAAGTCATTAAACAATTAATCAATTCTACTCTTTTTCAACGATTGAGAAGAATTCGTCAATTAAGTGGTGTACAAATGGTTTTTCATGGTGCAGAGCATTCTAGGTTTAGTCATAGCTTGGGTGTTTATGAAATCGCGAATCGTTTTTTAACTGTACCAGATATTAAGAACGCTTTGCAAGAACGCGAACAACTCTTGTTTTTAAGCGTTGCTTTATTACATGATATCGGTCATGGGGCATATTCACATGCATTTGAAGATATCTTTGATGTTAATCATGAAGAGATTGGTGCTAAGCTTATTATTGAAAACAAAGAATTGAGAAGCATCTTGGATAGTATTGATGATTTATTTGCAGAAGATATCGGTTCAATTCTTCGCAAAGAAAAGAAATTCCCTCTGATTGAACAATTCATTTCAAGTCAACTTGATGTGGATCGCTTAGATTATCTTGAAAGAGATGCATATTTTACAGGCGCTGCTTATGGTCATATTGATTTGGATCGGCTCATTCGTGTCCTCTATATAAAAAATGGACAAGTTGTTTTTAAAATTAGTGGTATTCATGCAATCGAAAATTATCTAATTAGCAGATATCACATGTACTGGCAAGTCTATTATCACCCAGTAGCAAGAGCATATGAAGTTATATTAGAAAAAATTTATCAGCGTGTTAAGGACTTATTAATTGATGATTTTTCGTTCAGCGGGAACGTTGAACCATTAAAAAATCTAATCAATGATCCCAAGGATATAAATAGTTATTTGGAGATTGATGATTTCTATATCAACGGTCTCATATCAAGCTTTACAAAATCTTCAGATTATATCTTAAGAAATCTTGCTCTTGATTTTATGAACAGACATATTTGGGGTTACATCAACGATACCAAAGAGAATCAAACAGAAATTCAGAAAATTAAGTCTCAATTCAAACCTGAAGAATTAAAATATTTTACGACCTACCGCACAGTTGAGAATAGCACATATAAAGACGATGATGTTAAATATGGTGATCAAATACTGATTATGCTAGAAAATGGAAACATATCCACGCTTAAAGAACAATCAAAAATTATTGAAAGTTTGATGCTGAGTGGCGTCAAAAAGGATCCAAAGTTCTTCTATAGAAAGTCATGAGACCTAAGATTTTCGTCGTAGAAGGAAGAAATGACTCGTCTAGATTGAAACAAATATATCCCGATATAACAATCATAACAACCAATGGTAGTGCAATTAATCCTGATAGCGTACAAGTTTTAAAAGAACTTGATCAAACACATGATATTGTTTTATTTTTAGACCCCGATCATGCAGGTGAACGTATTAGAAGATTGCTTGGAAAATCACTGACACATGTTTATCATGCTTTTTTGAATCAAGAGTTCGCTCACAGCAAAAACGGGAAGAAAATTGGTGTTGAGCATGCCTCAGCAGAAAACATCATGTTGGCCCTTAAGGATATGCAAAGTGTTACCTATCATTCGAAAAGTGATATAACCCATTCATTTTTACACGATATGAAACTTACTGGTAATTTAGATAGTAAAAAATTGAGAGCAAAACTATCCATTGTTCTTAAAATTGGATATGTCAACGGTAAAACGTTATATCAACGATTAAAGTTATTCAATATTTCCAAAGATAAGGTTATTGAGGTACTCAATGAACCATCAAGCTAAAAAAAGATTTGGACAAAATTTTTTAAGGGACAAAAATCTTTTAATGAAAATTGTCAGAGAATCAAACATCATCGATAAGCACGTTATAGAAGTAGGACCAGGGCAAGGGGCACTGACTACTTTTTTGGCTTTATCAGCTAAAGATGTCATTGCCTATGAAATTGATACAAGCCTAAAACCTACGCTTGATCAATTTGAACAACAATATGAAAATTTGAAAGTCATATACGAAAATTTTTTAGAGTCAGATTTATCAATCTATAAAGAAGATATGCATATTGTTGCTAATGTCCCATATTACATCACAACACCTATTCTTTTTAAGATACTAGAAACTCCAATGATTAAAACAGCATCTTTAATGATTCAAAAAGAAGTTTGTGACAGATTGCTCGCTACACCTAAAAGTAAACAATACAATGCTTTATCAATCATTTTACAATATCATGCAATTGTCCGTAAAATCATGGATGTTAAACGCAACATGTTCTATCCTGTACCTAATGTAGATAGTGCGGTTATTCGTATAGAGAAGCGAGAAATACCATTAATTGAATCAGAAAAAGAAGTCCTTTTTATCCAACTTGTCAAAGAAGCATTCAGACAAAAAAGAAAGACACTTGTTAATAATTGGCATGAAGCTTTTAACAAACCTAAAGAGGGTCTAGAAGCCTTTTTAATCAAACATGGATTTGTTCCCAACATTAGAGCTGAAGCATTGACAAAGGAAGATTTCATCCATCTGGCAAGGATGTGGGAATATGATTAAAGAAAGTGCACACGCAAAAATTAACCTAGCTTTAGATGTTGTAAAGAAACGAGAAGACGGATATCATGAATTACAAATGATTATGATACCTATTGATTTATTTGACTCACTCGAGTTTGAAAAAAATGACGAAATAATTCTAGAATCTAATATTGAGATTGAGAATAATATGGTTTTAAAAGCTGCCCAACTTATGAAAATACGTTTTAATGTTAAAAGAGGAGCAAAGATTACACTTGAAAAAAGAATTCCTATCGGAGCTGGATTGGGTGGTGGATCTGCTGATGTTGCAGCAACCTTAAGGGGATTGAATAGATTGTGGGAATTAAACCTAGAATTAGAAGATCTTGAAGAGCTTGCTTTAGAATTGGGATCAGACACTTTGTTTTGCTTATACGACAAACCAGCGCTTGTCTACGGTAGAGGAGAAAGCCTCTTATTCGTCGATACTCCTAAAATTGATGCCATTTATTTGGTCATCTCAAATGTAAATGTTTCAACAGCAAATGTTTTCAAACATCACCAAATTAAATATAGATCAAAACAGTTTGAAAAACTATTTAGAAATTATTTGAACCAAAAATATAGTCTCTTTTTTAAAAAGACTTATAATAAATTGACAAAAACAACATTGAAGTGCTATCCAACACTTAAACGGGTTTATAAAGATGTAAAAAGAATCGATTCACATGCATTGATGAGTGGAAGTGGTTCAACTTTCTATATTTTAGCAATTGAGCAAAATGAATTGGATTTGGAGAACAAATTCGGTAAATATAGTATTCAATACCTCAAAACAAAGCCAAAAACATAAAAAAACTTTATAATTCAGTTTCTATATGCTATAATTTATTTATAAAAGGACGTCTTGGAGGGCAAAATGAAAATTACTGATGTAAGAGTTAAACTTGTTAGTAGTGAAAGTAGACTTAGAGGGGTAGCAACTATTACTTTTGATGAGAGTTTTGTTGTTCATGATATCCGTATCATTGAAGGCGAAAACGGCATTTTTGTTGCCATGCCAAGTAAAAAGACTCCCAATGGAACATTTAGAGATATAGCTCACCCTATTCATGGTGAAATGCGCAAGATCATTGAAGATGCTATTGTTGTAGCATATAATGAAGCTTTAGCAAATCCAACTTCCGGTGAAGAAGAATAATCAAACATGATAAATGAAGTAAACAAAAATCTTTTTTGCAAATCATGCAAAAAGATTTTTTTTTGAGAAAATTCCGGTTTAAAATAACCCATTTTGGAGTATAATTAAATAGAGAAAGTTAAGGAGTTGTGAATAAAAAAATGTCAATCATTGAAGGGAAGAAAATAAAACTATTTGCACTAAGTTCAAATCGTGCTTTAGCTGAAGAAATTTCAAGAACCTCTGGTATTGAAATCAGTAATGTGGATGTTGTCAGATTTGCAGATGGTGAAATATCCATTAACATTGAAGAGAGTGTTCGTGGTCATGATGTATTTGTTGTTCAATCCACATCATCACCAGCTAATGAACATTTGATGGAGTTACTTATCTTAGCAGATGCAATCAAAAGAGCATCTGCAAAAACATTAACTGTACTTATGCCCTATTATGGATATTCTAGACAAGATCGAAAAGCTAAATCTAGACAACCAATTACGGCCAAACTCATTGCAGACATGCTTCAGGTAGCAGGTGTTGACCGCTTAATTTGTATTGATCTACATGCGGCACAGATTCAAGGTTTCTTCAATGTTCCTATTGATAATTTTCCAGCAGCACCACTTCTCGCAGACTATTTTTTATATACAAAACATTTAGAAAACATCGTTGTTGTTTCTCCTGACCATGGTGGTGTTACCCGTGCACGCGTATTTGCCCGAATTTTAAATGCACCACTTGCAATTATCGACAAACGTCGACCAGAACCAAATAAAGCAGAAGTTCAAAACATTATTGGTGACGTTAATGGAAAAATTGCA
Organism: uncultured Mariniplasma sp.; assembly: GCA_964587475.1. Classification (GTDB taxonomy): domain Bacteria; phylum Bacillota_I; class Bacilli_A; order Acholeplasmatales; family Acholeplasmataceae; genus Peloplasma. Next base: position 28,044 of record CAZPLF010000016.1, on the reverse strand, counting down.
ATCATGGTTGATGATATCATTGATACGGCAGGAACTTTAATTGCAGGAGCACAAGCACTTATGAATGCGGGAGCAATCAAAGTCTATGCGGCAGCAACTCACCCAGTATTTTCTGGAGATTCTCTCGAAAGAATTCAAAATTCAGTAATTTGTGAGGTAGTTGTTACAGATACTATTAGTAATCCCGGCATTGCACTGTCAAACAAAATCACTCAATTATCAATTGGACCACTTCTTGGACAAAGTATTTTACACATTGTAAAAGATGAACCAATTAGTCAAATATTCGATAAAATACATCATCCGGAAAAGAGCAATCAATGAAGCTTGTAGTAGGATTAGGTAATCCAGGATTAAAATACCAAAAAACACGACATAATATAGGATTTAAAGTCATAGATGAAGTTTTACGCTTAATAGGTGGTCAAGCTAAATTTGATTCTAAGTTCAATGCTGAAATATGTACAACTCAATTAAACGGAGAAAAACTGATTCTAGCCAAGCCATCAACTTTTATGAATCTTTCTGGCGAAGCTATTTATAAAATCATGAATTACTATGATATTGAGATAAATGATATATTAATTATTGTTGATGATGTCAACTTAGAAACTGGAAAACTTCGGTTGAGAGAATTTGGTGGACATGGTGGACATAACGGATTGAGAAATATTGTAGGTCTATTGCATAGTGAGGAATTTAAAAGAGTTCGCATCGGTATTGATATTAATCCATCGATGCCTTTAGATGAATATGTTTTAGGTCAATTTACACCCGATCAGCAGATAATGTTGCAAAAGGCAATTAAGTTATCCACAGAAATTATCGAATTATTTGTTCAAAACACTCCATTTACCGACATCATGACAAAATATAACACCCAAACATGAGTTTGGGTTTTACTTATCTATGAGGCAAAAAGATGATTGATTTTCTTAAAATGAAAACACAAATGGCAAAAATGATCAAAAAGACATCGAAATCGATGTCTTTTAAGTCATCTACTGATACGTATAATGCTTATCTTGCTGCACTAGATTATATAGAAAACAAACAAACGATTATAATCATCACTCCGAATTTATATGAAGCTCAAAAGTATTATGACAAAATGAGTCAAATTGTTGATGCAGATGATGTGCTTTTTTATCCATCTGATCAAACACTCACAAATATCATGGCTCTTGGCAGCCCCGAATTTAAGAGTGAAAGATTATATACACTGAAACAACTGTTAACTGGTAAACCGTTTATTGTTGTCTCCACGTTGCAAGGGTTGTGTCAAAGACAGTTAAAGCCTAATGACTATATCAATAGTGTAAAAATCTTAAAGAGAACAAGTTCGTATGATTTACATGACCTTGTTCAATATTTGGTTTATAGTGGATATTCCAGAACATATACGGTTGAAAAACCAGGAGAATTCAGTTTAAGAGGCCACATTCTAGATTTATATACTCTGAATAATGATCAACCATACCGATTAGATTTTTTTGATGATATTTTAGATCAAATCAAAATATTTGACGTTGAAACACAACGCTCTTTTGCTGAAGTTGAATCCATAGAAGTTGCACCTATGAATGAATTATTCTATACCGATTTAATGAAACAAGAAGCAATCAATAAGATTCAAAGATTCTTTAAGGACAAAAATTTGTCCGAAAGAGAACAAGAAAAACTGGATCAAGATATAGAATCCATTGAGATGAGAATTAAATTGGATGGACTTGGTATATACATTCCTTTTTTCAATTCAGAAGAAACCACAGTTATTGATTTTTGCAAAATCAAGAAGATTTATATGATTGATGTTCATAAAATGATCATCAACGAAAAGTCGATAGCAAGTGATTTAGATACATATGCTACGACAATGAACGGAGACAATTTTTTAAGCATACCTTTTAGATTGCCACTTGAAAAACAATTGAAAATCACACATATTGAAATTGATAATTTTGGGTTAAACAGCACACCAGATGCTATTGATCTAGGTGTTTCACAAACGAATAATTACCAAGGAAATTTACCTTTATTGGAACTCGACATTAGAGATATCATCGACAAATACCACATCGTTTTTTGTGTATCAACCAAACATTTTTATGAGGAAATCAAACAATTTTTACAGGATAAAAAGCTGATATATAAGACTGAATTGTCTGAAGAAAACGGCATCTATTTATTGAATCAATCAAGTTATGGTTCATTCTTATCACGAGAGGACAAAGTGCTTTTACTTGATGAAGCACAGCTGTATTCCTACAAAGTTAGACCAGCAATTAGATATAGAAGCGTTTTAAATCAAGCAACTAAGATTCGTAGAATTGAAGACTTAACAGTTGGTGATTTTGTTGTTCATTATGATTATGGTATTGGCAGGTATGTAGGTTTGAAAACCATGGAACTCAGCTCAGAAAAACGTGATTATTTGCATATCATTTACGCGAATGAAGAAGCTCTATATGTTCCAATGGATCAAATTGATATGGTGCTAAAATTCAGCAGTCATGATGGTATGCATCCTAAATTGTCTAAACTTGGTGGAAAACAATGGACAAAGACAAAAGCTAGCGTGCGTATGCGTATTAAGGATTTAAGTGATCGTCTGATTGCACTCTATGCACAAAGACAACAAAGTGTAGGTTTTTCTTATGAAAAAGATGATGAAATGCAAGTAGCTTTTGAAAGAGACTTTGAGTATGAAACAACTCGAGACCAACAAAAAGCAATCGTCGATACAAAGTTCGATATGGAAAATGAAAGACCTATGGATCGATTGATTTGTGGAGATGTTGGGTTCGGAAAAACTGAGGTCGCACTACGTGCTTCATTTAAAGCGGTTCTCAATCAGAAACAGGTTTTATATTTAGTGCCAACAACTGTTCTTGCAAGACAACATTATTATACCTTTAAAGAAAGATTTGATAAGTATGGCGCGAATGTCGCCTTGTTAAGCCGTTTCGTGACACCAAAGAAACAAAAAGAAACATTGGAAAAACTAAAAAAAGGTTATATAGATGTTGTTATTGGAACTCATAGATTACTATCTGGAGACGTTAAATTTAAGGACTTAGGATTATTAATTATTGATGAAGAACAACGTTTTGGAGTTGAGCATAAAGAAAAAATCAGAGAGTTTAAAGTGAATGTAGATACGTTGACATTAAGTGCTACACCAATTCCTAGAACACTTCAAATGTCGATGATGGGTTTAAAGGATTTATCGATGATTGAAACACCACCGTTAAATAGATATCCTGTTCAAACTTATGTCGTTGAAAGACAAGAAGCTTTAATCAAGGAAGCTATTACAAGAGAACTTGCAAGAGGTGGACAAATCTTTTATCTTTTTAATCGTGTTCAAGGTATTGAAGGTATGACCTTTAAATTACAAAAACTTGTGCCTGAAGCACGAGTTGCATATGCTCATGGAAAAATGAATCGTGACCAGTTAGAAAATGTATTAAGCGACTTCATCGATCATTCATATGATGTGCTCGTTTCAACAACTATTATTGAAACTGGCGTCGATATTCCAAATACAAATACACTGATCATTCATGATGCTGATAAACTGGGTTTATCTCAACTTTATCAAATTCGAGGACGCGTTGGTAGGAGTGATCGAATCGCTTATGCTTACCTTCTCTATGATCCTTTTAGAAATATTAACGATGAGGCAAAAAAGAGATTAAATGCCATTCAGGATTTCACAGCGCTAGGCAGTGGATTTAAAATTGCCATGAGAGATTTATCCATCAGAGGTGCTGGTGATATTTTAGGTTCTGAACAATCAGGATTCATTGATTCAGTTGGACTTGAATTATATATGAAATTGTTAGAAGAAGCTGTCACTGGAATATCTTTGGATAAACCCAAAGAAACAGCTATTGATGAGATTTATGCAGCAAGACATGTGGATCCACAATATGTTAGTCAAGACAGTGTGCGCATTGAAATACATAAGCGTATAAGTGAACTTAATCGTCTCAAGGATGTAGAAGATTTAAAACTTGAATTAACGGATCGATTTGGAGCTATAGATGCTGATTTACTACTTTATATGTATGAAAAACTATTTAAAAAATTCTCTTCAATTCTAGGTGTACACAAAACAATCGTAGAATCTAACCAAGTGACACTTGTTCTTTCAATAGATGCATCAGCTAAAACAGATGGTAAAAGATTATTTGATAAAGCAAATGCATCTAAGACTCAAATACGCTTGGCCTATATGAAGGGTCACGTACAAATCATCATGGTAACCAAATTTGAAAAACAGCACTGGTTATATTTGTTTGATTTGTTTTTAGATGATTTGATTTATAATTGATAATAGAGGTGATCGATGTGAGTGTAGATATATTAAAAATTTCAAAGGATGCAATTGCCGCGTCAAAAATTTATGATGACGTTATCAATGCATCTATTGGTATGTTCTATGATGAAGATAAATCGATTGGAGGCATGCCGATTGTATCAAAAGCAATACGTTCCTTACCAGATGAAAAAATACTACCATATCCAGCTGTGGATGGAGGTATGGAATTCAAGAACAATGTAATTTCTTGGGTTCTTGGTCAATATGAGCATAGCATAAGAAGCCAAATGTTTATCAATGCATGTGCAACACCAGGTGGTAGCGGAGCAATAGCATCAACATTTGCAATCTATTCAAAACCAGGAGATTCCATTTTTGTTTCCGATATCAGATGGCAATATGAAAGATTTGCTGATCGAGCAAAGCTGAATGTCTTTGAACATAAATTATTTAAAGGTGACAATTTTGATTTAGATAGCTTTAAAGAGAAACTGTCAGAATTATGTGCCATTCAAAAACAAGTTATCGTGATTATCAATGACCCTTGTCACAATCCAACGGGATATACATTAAGTGAACAAGAATTTCAGCAAATCATCAATATATTAAACCAATTCGAGAATAACAATATCGTGTTTTTATATGATATTGCATATTTAGATTTTTCTCATGAAAAAGATACCCGTAAAAAAATGACATATCTTCCACAACTTAAAAATCACGTGATGACGATTTTATCATTTAGTGGATCTAAAACTTTTGGAGTATATGGTTTAAGATTAGGCGCTGCAATTGGATTATCTCATGTTGAAGAAAAGGTTAATCAATTTCACAAGAAATTTGTCAATGAGGCGCGTGGATCTTGGTCAGCTACACCAACTATTTCCATTGAATTATTAAATCATTTTTCAATGAAAGAAAATAAAGATGCCTTTTTGAAAGGATTGGACCATATAACTACCTTGGTTCAACAAAGAAGTGTGTCATTTATTGAGCAAGCAAAAGAGATTGGATTAAAGACGCACCCATTCAGAAGTGGATTCTATACGGTCGTTCTAACACCAAATCCTGATGAAGATTATTTAAAATTAGCAGAACATCATCTTTATGCGGTTCCAATGAGCGGTGGTATAAGACTTGCTCTTTGCAGTTTGTCTAGAGCGGAAATTATCGGATTACCACAAAAAATTAAAACAATACTCCATCTTTGATAGAACTTCAAAAGAAGAGGAAGCTATCAAATAGGACTTAGCGATTCTGCAAAAAAATATGTTATAATAAAAGTATCTTAATCGAGATACTTTTTTTGTGAACAGGGAGAAAAATATGAAAAAAATTACAGATTTATGCAAACAAATGGGTGTTAGCCCAGAAGAATGTTTACCTTATGGTTTTGATAAGGCGAAAATTGATTTGAAAGTTTTAAATAGACTTGAGAACAAAACAAATGGCAAACTTGTTTTAGTCACAGCAATAAATCCTACACCAGCAGGTGAAGGAAAAACAACAGTTTCCATAGGTTTGGCTCAAGGATTGAATTATATAGAAAAACACCCAGTGCTAGCACTTAGAGAACCAAGTCTCGGACCCGTATTTGGTCTAAAAGGTGGAGCAACTGGTGGTGGCAAATCGAGTATTACACCAAGTGATGATATCAATCTTCATTTCACTGGTGATTTACATGCGATAACATCAGCAAACAATCTATTAAGTGCATTAATTGACAATCATATTTACCAAGGTAATGAGTTGGGGATTGAATCAGTAACTTGGAAGCGTTGCATGGATATGAACGATCGTGCCTTAAGGGAAATTGAAACACCAACAAGAAAAGATGGTTTTATTATCACTGCAGCAAGCGAAATTATGGCGATTTTGGCTTTATCAAACGATCTTACCGATCTTAAGTCTCGAATTAATCGTATTTTGATAGGCTATAATCAAGATAGCAAACCCATTTTTGTATCTGATTTAGGTGGCGCTGATGCAATGGCACTTTTACTTAAGAATGCTATGAATCCTAATTTGGTTCAAACATTAGATGGTGTTCCAACATTAGTACATGCAGGTCCTTTTGCAAATATAGCTCATGGATGCAACTCTATCGTAGCAACCAAATTAGCTTTGAAGCTTGGTGATTATACAATTACAGAAGCTGGATTTGGTGCTGATTTGGGTATGGAAAAATTTCTTGCCTTAAAGATGCCGCTCCTAAACAAACAAGTTGATGCTGTTGTTATAGTAGCAACCATTAGAGCACTTAAAGCTCATGGAGGAGCGGAAGACTTCAATATAGAAAATATGGATGCACTAAAAGACGGTATACCGCATTTAAACAAGCATTTGCATAATATTAAAAACTATGGATTGAATTATGTCATCGCTCTTAATCATTTCTATTCGGATACAGATGATGAAATTAATTTGATTATGAATTGGGCAAAAGCAAACGATCATCCGATTGCCTTATGCAAAGGATTCACTCTTGGCGGAGAAGGTATGGTTGATTTAGCAAATATCATTGTTGATATCACCAACAAACCAGCAACATTTAAAAATCTTTATGAACCAAGTGATTCAACACAAGTCAAAATTGAGAAAATCGCTAAAAATATATATGGAGCTAAAGAAGTTGAATTTAGCAAAAGAGCAATCAGACAATTACGAGAATATCAGGAATTGGGTTGGAATTTACCAGTTTGTATGGCAAAAACGCCACTATCACTCACGGGAGATCCTAAAATCAAAGGACTACCTATTGATTTTACTTTAAGTATCCAGGAAATCAGACCTTCATTGGGTGCTGGATTTTTGGTTGCGTTAACTAAAGGTATTATGGTCATGCCTGGTTTAAATAAAACACCACGTGCATTAGAAATGGTCATTGACAGTGAAGGCAATTTAATACAATAAGGATGTGAAAATATGATTTTATTAGATGGAGCAAAAATAGCAAACGAACGAAATTTGATGCTCAAAGAGACAATTGAAAAGGATTTACTCAAATATCATAGAGCACCAAGCCTTTCTATCATTTTAGTTGGAGAAAATCCAGCAAGTCAATCCTATGTCAAGGGTAAAGGCAAGGCCTGTAAGTTAGTGGGTATTGATCATCAATTGTATAACTTGAATGATGATGTCAGTGAAAATGAACTTTCTGACCTCATTGAAAAGCTAAATCAAGATGATCGTGTGGATGGAATTTTATTGCAATTGCCTATTCCAAAACATTTGAATGAATCCAAACTTATTGATTTGATTTCAAAAGATAAGGATGCTGATGGGTTTCATGTTGTCAACCAAGGATATCTTTATCAAAAGAAACCCACCATATGTCCTGCAACACCAAAGGGTATCATGACATTACTTAAATCTTACGATATCAACGTTGCTGGTATGGATGCTGTTGTTATTGGTAGAAGCAATATTGTCGGTTTTCCAGTTGCGAGACTTTTGATGGATGCAGGAGCTACTATTACAGTATGTCATCGTCAGACAAAAGATCTTGCTTTTCATACAAAAACCGCCGATTTATTGATTGTATCTGCCGGTCGTGCAGAACTTGTCACAAAAGATATGGTAAAACCAGGAGCTATCGTCGTTGATGTGGGTGTCAATAGAGTTGATGGTAAATTGGTTGGTGATGTTCACTTTGAGGGTGTAAGTGAAGTCGCATCTTATCTTTCACCAGTACCAAAAGGTGTCGGTCCCATGACAATTAATGCACTGATGGAAAATACGTATGAACTGTATCTTATGCATATCAAAAAATAATATAATAGATGTGAATTTGATGCCAATCTAAAAGCACAAATTTGCCTTTACAAAGTAAAGTGTTGTTGCTATAATGTTTATGTATTTAATTATCGTATAGGCTTTCTAATATGATGAAGGCGTTTCTACTGTGGTACCAAAACACCACAACTACGATGATTGAAGCATCAGGGGTTGTTTTAATCATTCGTAACCTCTATATGAGGTATTCAATACACATTTAGGGATAAATGGGGGATAGGTAACATGCTTTTGTTACCGAATCACGTGTGGCAAAAAAGACACCTAAAGCTATGGGTGTTTTTTTTGAGCAATAATGTTAAAATAGAATTGGCTAGAAAAAAGGAGAATCATCTTATGAACATATGGCATGATATCAGCAAATCAAGAATTCAACCCGACAAGTTTATTGCCTGTATAGAAATTTCTAAAGGTAGTAAAAAGAAATATGAGTTGGATAAAGAAACAGGTATGATCATTTTAGATCGCATCCTTTTCACATCAACCCATTATCCTGCAAACTATGGATTTATTCCTCGAACTTACGCTGGTGATAATGACCCCCTTGACGTTCTTGTTTTATGTCAAGAAGATATTGAACCTTTATCTATTGTTGAATGTTACCCTATTGGCGTAATGAAAATGATTGATTCTGATGAGATTGATGAAAAAATAATAGCTATTCCATTTGGAGATCCATCACTGACTCAATACAATGACATTAGTGAGTTACCTCAGCATTTGCTAACAGAAATGGGACACTTCTTTGAAGTTTATAAATCATTAGAAGGAAAGAAAACATATATTTTAGATATTGAAGGCGCCGATGCAGCGAAGAAGATTATCGCACAATGTATTAAGGTTTATGATGAAAAATTTGGTAAGTAAAGGAAGATAAAATTATGGGAAGAGCACATGAAGTAAGAAAAGTAGCAATGGAAAAAACAGCTGCTGCAAAAAGCAAACTCTATGCGAAATACGGCAAAGAAATTTATATGGCAGCTAAGGCTGGATCACCAGATCCTGATACAAATCAGGCTTTGAAGAAGATTATTGAAAAAGCTAAAAAAGAACAAGTTACTGCGGATATCATAAAAAGATCAATTGATAAAGCAATTGGCGGTAGTGATGAAAACTATACAGAAGTTCGTTATGAAGGATTTGGACCTGGTAGTTCGATGATTATTGTTGAATGTCTAACTGACAATGTTAACCGAACAATATCAGTTGTTAGAAATGCTTTCACTAAAACAGGTGGTAAATTAGGCGTTTCTGGTTCAACATTGCATCAGTTTAATCATGTTTGCGCATTTACTTTACCCGGTGTGACAGAAGATGAAATACTGGAAATATTAGTATTAAATGATTTGAATTTCTCTGATATTGAAGTGGATGAAGATTCTGTAACTGTATACGGTGAAGCAAATGATTACAATGCGATTCGTACAGCAATCACCGATACTTTACCTGATTTTGATTTTGCTATTGATCAAATTATGTGGTTACCTATCATGGAAGCAACCTTTGATAATGATGAAGATCAAGGCAAATTTGACCGGTTACTTTTACTATTAGATGAACTTGATGATGTTCAAGATGTATATCACAACATGAAGTTATAAAATATTTATGATAAATAAGCACTATTAGGCAAAGAAATATGCTGAAAGACGGGTCTTTTGTCCATGGATTCTGTCTTTTATTTTGCACTTTATTATGTTATAATAATACGAGGGTTTTACCTAGGAGGAAAGAATGAACTTAAAAATGGCCGATCCTATGATCGATGAAATCATTCTTAAAGAGAAAAACAGACAAGAGGAACATATTGAATTAATAGCATCAGAAAACTTTGTTTCAGATGCTGTATTAGAGGCACAAGGATCTATTTTAACAAATAAGTACGCTGAAGGATATCCTAAAAAGAGATATTATGGTGGATGTGAGTTTGTTGATGAAATAGAGACTTTGGCAATTGAAAGATTAAAGAAACTATTCAATGCGAAATTTGTTAATGTTCAACCGCATTCGGGATCTCAAGCCAATATGGCTGTCTATCAAGCACTGCTTAAACCTGGAGAAACTATTTTAGGTATGTCTTTGAGTGAAGGCGGACATCTGACCCATGGATTTCATTTAAATTTTTCAGGTAAATTCTATCATTCAGTTTTTTATGGCGTGGATGAAAAAACTGAAATGATTGATTATGATAAAGTTCTTGAAATTGCTAAAGAAGTTAAACCTCAACTTATAGTTGCTGGTGCGAGTGCATATTCAAGAATCATCGATTTTAAGAGATTTAGAGAAATTGCTGATGAAGTTGGTGCTTATTTACTTGTTGACATGGCTCACATTGCAGGTTTAGTTGCTGCTGGTGTTCACCCTTCTCCAATGGAATATGCACATGCGGTTTCATCGACAACACATAAAACTTTAAGAGGACCTCGCGGAGGAATCATCCTTACTAATTATGAAGAAATAGCTAAGAAAATTGATAAAGCGGTTTTTCCTGGTATTCAAGGCGGGCCTTTAATGCACGTGATTGCAGCTAAAGCAGTTGCTTTTCAAGAAGCATTATCTGAATCATTTGTTGAATATCAGACACAGGTTGTTAAAAATGCAAAAGTATTGTCAGCTGAAATGACTAGATTAGGGTTTCGAGTCATCAGTGGAGGAACCGATAATCATTTGATGCTTATTGATGTCAAAGGACGTTATGGCATAACTGGAATGGATGCTGAAAATCTACTTCATAAAGTCAACATCACATGCAATAAAAATGGGGTTCCATTTGATAAGGAAAAACCAGCATATGCTAGTGGTATTCGTCTAGGCACTCCAGCGGCAACAACTAGAGGATTTAAAGAAAAAGAAATGCTGCTAGTCGCTTCATTAATCAATCAAGCCATGGCAAATCGAAATAATGAAGAAAAATTAAATGAGATTAAAAATCAAGTTATTGAACTCACGAGAAAATTTCCATTATACACGAAGGGAGTATAAAAGATGATTGCTAAGACAAAATATATTCCAGATGGCAAAAAAGAATTAAAACAGTTGCCAATTCTCCATTATTTAGATGCAAATTACCTTTACTATCCAGTTACAAGTGCACGATGCCCAGATGGAGAAACGTGTGTTAGAGGTGGACAGTTTGTTAAGATAGGCGAAGTTATAGGAACAAGAAAAGGTGCTTTCTTTGAACAACCAATGCATGCTACTGTGAGTGGTGAAGTTGTTGGTTATGAAAAAAGAATTGATCAAAGTGGTAAAGTTGTTGACTGCTTAATTGTTAAAAATGATAAAAAATACAATTTACACGCATCCATTGTGACCAGAACTGAAGCAGAAATAGAAGCTTTGACAAAAGAGGATTACATTAAAATTATTAAAGAAGCAGGATTGGTTGGACTTGGTGGTAGTGCTTTTCCTACATATATCAAATTGGAAACAAAAGATCCAATTAACGTAGTCATTGCTAATGGTGTTGAATGTGAACCCTATTTAATTGCGGATTATAGTGTCATGATGAATTATCCAAACGAAGTCATCGAAGGTTTAATTTATGCGATGAAGGCCAGCGGAGCTCCTAAAGGCATCATTGCCATCAAAAAGAAATATACTGAAATTGCTGAAAGACTTAATTTTAGTTTGAAACAATATTCTAATCATGATATCAAAGTGGTTATGGTAGGTAATTATTACCCACAAGGTTGGGAACTTGAGATGATTAAAAATGCTGTTGGTATTGATATCCCTCAAGGTGAACTTTTGTCTAAATATGGTGTTTTGAATTTTAATGTTTCAACACTACAGAGTATTTTCAATGCAGTCAAAAAAAGACTTCCAGTTCTTGAAAGACTATTTACAATTAGCGGAAATGGTGTTCACAATTCAAGTTTTAGAGCGAGAATTGGTACACAGGTTTCTGATCTAATTGAACTTGCTGGTGGATATAAAGATATTGAAATTCCTAAAGTACTCATTTTGGGTGGACCTATGATGGGTGTTAATGTAATACGCGATGATATTGTTATGACACATACATCGACTAGTTTGATTGTTCTTAACGAAGAAGTTGTTGTTGAAGAGCCCTGTATTCATTGTGCATCCTGTGTTTATTCTTGCCCTGTATTCATTCAACCGACGCAAATTATGAATGCATATAAAGTTAAAGACAAAGATGCCTTGAAAATGTTACAGGTTAATAAATGTATTGAATGTGGATTATGTTCATTTGTTTGTCCATCAAAAATACATTTGACAGAGTATATGCGTTTAGGCAAACGCTTAGTTAGGTAGGAGGATAAATTATGCAAGCAATCAAACAAACGAGCCCCTATGTTCGTAAGCTAGTAAGTACCAAACGTATGATGATTGATGTTCTTATCGCACTATTACCTGTTGTTGCGTTTTCCATCTATCGTTTTGGTTGGAATGCAATCATTCGTTTACTCGTATCCTTATTGATTATGATTGGTTTAGAAGCGTTGATTATTGGTATGACGCATAAACCTAAGAAAACAGATAAAACATTTAAAGAAAAATTACAGTCAAAATATAGTACATATACAATAAACAACATTACTGCACCAGCAGTAAGTGCTGTTATTTTTGCGATGCTAATGCCCCCTAAACTCCCAGTTTATGCTGTAGCTGTAGGTGCGATTTTCGCTATCGTTGTTGTTAAAATGATGTTTGGTGGATTGGGTGGCAATATTTTTAATGTCGCTGCTGCAGGACGTAGATTTGTATCACTTGCTTTAACAGGTATGTTTGTAGGTGCTTATGCTGATATGAATTTAATTGCAGGAGCAACTCCGCTTACAGCACTCAAAGGTGGTATGGGTTTTCCATCCGTACTTAATAGTTATCCAATTATTGATTTAATTACAGGTAATATACCAGGTACAATGGGTGAAATTAATGCTATTGCAATCTTAATTGGCTTAATCTATTTATTGGTTCGCAGAACAGCGGATTATCGTATTGTCTTATCAACAGCTATTACATTCTTGTCACTGATCACACTTATTGGTTTAAAGTTATACCCTACACAATGGGTAGAATTTGTCTTATATAATTTGTTCTCTGGTGGTTTATTATTTGGATTAACATTCATGGTTACAGACCCTGTTACTGCACCAGTTACTAGACCTGGTCGTTGGCTTTATGGCCTTTTAATCGGATCACTTATCGTTCTCATTCGTACCTTTGGTGCGTATGCAGAAGGTGTTGCTGCTGGATTGTTGTTTGCCAATATATTTGTTCCTCTCATTGACCATCCACAATGGTCAACCAATATCATTAAACCTAAATTTGTTATTAGTTATGTCGTTATCCTAGTTCTTATGGGCTTGGTTGTTTACTTTGGAGTAGGAGGTGCTATCTAATGAAAAAATTATTTGAAAAACCATTATTTCATTATACATTTGTATTAGCTATGGTATCTATTGTTTGTGGCTTTGCAATTGGTGGAGTCAATGCAATTACTGATCCAATCATCGAAAACAATATCTTGGTAGCAAAAGTAGAAGCTTTTAATAGGGTTTTGCCAGGTCTTGACGTCTTCGAAGAAGTCAGCGTTGATGGAGATCCTGCAACAATCGTTAGTAAAGTTATTGGTAAAAATGAAAGTGGACAAATTATTGGCTATATTTATGAAGCATACGCAACCAACAAATTTGGCTATATGCGTATCGTTATGAGCGTAAGTGCTTCAGGTACTATTTTAGGAGCTGATTTCATTGAGATTAACCAATCACTTAGCGTTGAAGGAACAAAAACTAATCTTGCACTCTATGTGGGAACATCAATTACTGGTTTAGAGCCTAGTGGAGATTTAGTCACAGGTGCCACTTATAGTTTGACAACACTACAAAATATGTTAGCTGATATAGCTGTTGCACATGAACATACGGTCATTGCTCCAGAACAACCCTATGAATTATGGTTTGGACTATCTTACTCAATGGACATAGATCTTACATTTGTTCCTACTGATAAAGTGTTATCTAAATATATTGTTAAAAATTCATCTAATCAAGTTGTTGGAGCATTCTATCATTTGAGCGGCTCAGGTGTCTATAATGGACCTGAAGGTTCAATTGGTACCATCCACGTTTATGTTGGGTTAGACACTAGTGGAACGATTCTTGGTATTGATATCCCTAAAGATGAATTCGGGCATAATACAACTAGTCAGTTTTTAGGTAAAAACGTTACATACGTTAATTCTATGATTGGCAATAATATCCTAACTTATGGTGGAGATCAAGATTTAGCTGCAGGAGCATCTAATTCGAGAACACTTATTGATTCACTCCTGGATGCTTTAGGAGGTATATTGTCATGAGTAAGGAAAATCGTAATTTATTAATCAATACGTTTGTTTTACTATTATTAAGTTTGGTTATCATCTTCATTTATTCAACTTATATGCCTTTAGAACCCAAAGATAAGTTGTTTGATCAGGTTGTGACATTAGATGATGCAGTAGTTCTTCATGATATACCAACCATTGGGCACTTTGAAGTTATTCACTCTGTACAAAATGTTTTCAATCTTAAAGGTGATAAAATTGGTGTTGTTTATCACGTTTATGCAAGAAATGGATATATTGAAACACCTCAGGATGATTTCGGATATATTGAATTACTTGTGGGAATTAATTTAGAAAACGAAGTTTATGTCGAGATTGTGAAATTAAGTCAAACTTCAATATATAACGTAGCTATTCAAAATTACATTAATGATTATTATCAAGGATTTAGTTTTAGTGAATTAATTGGAATACCTGTTGTGAATGTTGAAGATCTTGAAGCTGGAGTTACAGCATCAAGAAGCACAGGTTCTATCAAAAATTTAGTGGCAATGGCTATTGATGAATATGTCAATCATTCGTCAAGTTTAAGTGAGGTGACCGTAAAATGACAGAAGTAAAAAAAGTACCTGCTAAAAAGGTTGCTGTAGAAGATAAAGAACCATCTCCTTGGGTAACTTTCACAAAAGGGATATTAAAAGAAAATGGTCTCTTCGTTATGGTTTTGGGTATGTGTCCTGCTCTTGCTGTTACAGCAACGTTTGAAGGGGCATTTGGCATGGGCATTTTGGTAATGATTGTTTTAACATTGACCAACATATCCGTTTCAGCAATTCGTAAACTTGTTCCAAACACAGTGCGTATTCCATCATATGTCATTATTATTGCAACCGAAGTTACCATTCTAAAGATGCTTGTTGATGCTTTTGCACCAGCACTTGCTCAAGAATTGGGTGTTTTCATTGCATTAATTACAGTGAACTGTGTTGTATTTGGTAGAGCAGAGGCATTTGCATCCAAAAATAAAGTTGTACTTGCTGCACTTGATGGCTTTGGTGTTGCATTAGGTTTTGGCTTATCACTCTCAATTATTGGATTTGTAAGAGAATTATTTGGAACAGGTATGATCGTTCTTGGTAAAACATTACCACTTGGATTCGAATATACTATATTCCAAAATCTTGGATTACAAAAATATGCATTTTCTGTTTTAGCTCAACCCCCAGGAGCTTTCTTAGTCATTGGGTTTCTCTTGGCAGGTATAACCGCCTTCCGTCAAAGAAAGGGGGCTAAGAAATAATGAACTTATTAGCGATATTAATTTCTTCGATGCTGATTAATAACATCGTCTTAATGCAATTTTTAGGTTTATGCTCATTCTTTGGTATCTCTACCAAGATGAAATCTGTTGTGGGCATGAGTTTTGCTGTTATTGTTGTCATTCTCTTGGCAGCACTCATTACATATCCCATTTACTACTATGTTCTTATTCCACTTGATATCAAATATATTGATACAATTGCTTTTATTTTAGTTATTGCGTCATTGGTGCAATTAACTGAACTTGTAATTAAGCGCGTTAGTCATAGTTTATATAAGGCACTAGGTGTATATTTACCTTTGATTGCTACAAACTGCGCTGTTCTCGGTGTCGCATTGACTAATGTTGCATCTCCACAAACCTATATAGAAGCCTTAACGTTTGCATTAGGCTCAGGTTTGGGTTATGCTTTAATTATCATAACATTTACTGCTATACGCATGCGGTTAGATGCTATTGCTGTACCTAAAGCTCTAAAGGGAATGCCTATTGCATTAGTTACTGCAGGCCTAATGGCGTTAGCATTTATGGGATTGGCAGGTATTATCTAATGGAACTACTTATATTAGTTGGTATTGTCAGCGGATTTATTTTACTTTATGTTGGAACGATGTTCTTAAATGAAAAAGTTGCTGTACCAGAAAGTTGTAAACAAGCTTATCTAGAAGCACAGACATGTGAATCATGTGCAACAAGCGGTGGATCAAAAAGCTGTAATTTTAACGATACATTGGAATTCTTGAAGGAGGTAAAGTTATAATGGCGATATTCTATCCTTTTATAGTCTTAGGTCTTTTAGGCATTTTAATGGGGGTTGTTCTTTCATTGGCAAATAAATATTTGACAGTTGTAGAAGACCCTCGAATCGCTGATATAGAAAATTTACTACCTAATTATAATTGTGGAGCATGTGGTACACCTGGTTGTCGCGCATTTGCTGAAGCAATTGTTATAGGAGAAGTTAAAAACGTTTCAAAATGTAAACCAGGCAAACTCGATAAGCATTTTAATCCCATCTTGGAATATCTAAAAGATCATCCAAATTCAGATGGAACAATAATTGATTGTAAGATTTAGGACATTCGCTTGTCCTTTTCTTTATTGACGTTATGTTATAATTAATTGTATGTGATAGAGGTAAATCAGATGAAAAAAATAATTTCAATAGGCCTTTTACTCATAAGCATCTTAACTTTGTCTGCTTGTTCAAAATCAGGGAGCATGTTTTCCATTAGTTTTTTTGATTATATGGATACATACATCAGTATTAATGTTTATGCACAAAATCAAGAACAAGCTGATGAATACAAAGTTGTCATTGAAGATATCTATAAAAAATATCATGAGTTAACAACAAATTATGAACCCTTAAAACCAGAATCTCAATACCTTGAAAATATATATTCGATTAATCAAAAGAATAATCAAGTCATTGAAATTGATATTGAGCTTTATGAAATTATTCAAAGAGCCGAAGAAATGAAAGTACTAACCGATGGCTATTTTGATATTTCTGTTGGTGAAGTAGTCAATGTTTGGAAAAATCTTATTCTTGATGAAACAGATGGTTATTTGTTTGAAGAAGTTCCTGAAACTGTTTTTCAAACCGCAATGGATCAAATTAATCTGATACAATTAGAACAGAATGTCATAGAATTATCAGAAACAAATGGGAAGTATTTTATCCAAGTAAAAAGCACGCATGCTCAACTTGATTTAGGTGCAATATCAAAAGGGTATGCTACACAGAAAGTATATGAGTATTTACAAGAATTAGGCATAGAATATTATTCCATTAGTGCTGGAAGCAGTTCAATTGCTATTGGTAAAAATATGAATCGCGATGGTGGAATATTTAATGTATCATTAGCAAACCCAATAAAAACAGGTACAAGCGATAGAACATATGGAATGATTTATGTCAAAGACATAGGCATTACAACAAGTGGAGATTATGAGCAATATGCTATTTACCAAGGGTTAAGATATCACCATATTGTTTCACCTAAAACAAAATTACCCATGCAATATTATCATACAATTACAGTTTTAGGAACAGATTTGGGATTACTTGATGCTGTATCTACTGCACTGTTTTCTATGCCACCAGAAGTGCTTGATAATTGGTTAATACTTCACCAAGAAGCGTTGAATTTGGAGTTTATTCAATTCAACTATGATGGAACAATATTGACACACATGACGACAACTGTTTTTGAGGAGAATGCCGCATGAAAGCAAACTTGAGTGTAAAAAACAAAAGAGACATCTTGTTGGTTACGCTTCTATTCACAATTCTAGGTGGGATATATATCCTGGTTAGACTTTTTGCTTTTCAAGGTGAAGCATCGATTGCCAATGTATATTATGGAAATTCAAATGAACCGATTGTCTCTATTGATTTTGTGAACTATAGAGTTATAACAAACTATAATCAAGATGTGCCATCCTCATATGGTCAAGTGTATCCCATCATTGACGAAACATCAAATACGATCACTTTATTAGGCGATTATGAACTTAATGGCACACGACAAATCGTAGTCATTCAATATAATTATGGTGCTAAAAGTGTTCAGATTATTCAAGAAAAAAGTCCCAACAACATTTGCAGTAGAGAAGGTGTTTCAACTGCTTGGCCGCTCATATGCTTACCAAATAGAATCAGAGTTGAATTTGATACAAATAAGGAAGATTTTACAGTATGAGCCGCATGACAAAAATACGAAAAATGACTTTGTTAGCCAATTTTTTGGCAATAGCAATCGTCTTGAATATAATTGAATCTGCCATACCAATTATTCCTGTACCTGGAGCGAAACTAGGTTTTGCAAATATTATAACGCTTATCATCCTTTACGTTTATTCATTTAGGGATAGTGTTGTCATCACGTTATTGAGAGTAGTGCTGGTTGCCATTCTAAGTGGGAAATTATTGGGAATTACTTTTTATATGAGTCTGAGCGGTGCGGTATTTGCAACATTAGCTATGGGTTTTTTTAAACAATTAAACTATTTTGGATTTGTTGGAGTTAGCACGATAGGATCAGTCTTCCATGCTATTGGACAAATTGCTGCGGGTATATTTGTTATTGGGAGTACCGCAGTCATTGCCTATTTGCCTATTATGCTCTTCTTAAGTATTCCTGCAGGTGTATTGACAGGTATCATCGCTCAACGATTTTATATCATTTGGCAAACATGGCATAATGAGATTACTTGAATTAGTTGAAATATAAAAGATTACACTTGATAAATCAAATATTGAATGATATAATGAATGCGCAAAACTTACTATGACCTATGGTTATGGCGGAAGGAGAAAAGAAAATGAAACCAGGAATTCACCCAAAATATACTGTATCGAAAGTAAAATGTTCAACATGCGGGCATGAGTTTGAAGTGGGAACAACGGCGAATAATATTCGCATTGATACTTGCTCAAATTGCCATCCATTCTATACAGGACAACAAACTTTTATTCAAGTAGCTGGACGCGTTGAAAAATTTAATAGACGCTATGGTCTTAACGAAAAGAATCAAGACAACAAATAACGTGATTGCTTATCACGTTTTTTATTAAGAAAATCATAATAAAGGGGATATTGTTATGTACCACACTTATAAAAATGGATTTATCGAAGTTGTTTGTGGACCAATGTTTGCAGGTAAAACCGAAGAGCTTATTAGAAGAATTAAAAGACTTGAGTATGCGAAACAAAATGTATTGGTCTTTAAACCGAAGATTGATACAAGATATGATGCAGCTGAAGAAATTGTATCTCATAATTTAAGTAAAAAACCTTCAATTATCATCGATAATAGTTTGGAAATATATGCTTATGTTAAACCAGAAACCGATGCTGTTGTTATTGATGAAGTTCAATTTTTTGATCATGATATTATCGATATTGCAGAAACACTAGCCGATCGCGGTATTCGAGTGATTGTTGGGGGACTTGACAGTGATTTCAGAGGGGAACCATTCGGACCAATGCCTGAGCTGTTAGCTCGAGCAGAATTTGTGACCAAGTTAACTGCAATATGTGTAAAAAGTGGGTTACCAGCAACAAGAACACAACGCATCATCAATGGTAAACCTGCCCATTATAGTGATCCAACGATATTAGTAGGAGCCAATGAATCATATGAACCAAGATCAAGACATTACCACGAAGTACCAGGAAAACCTAAAAAAGTTTAAATATATGAAGGCTGCTCTTAAAGAAGCACATAAGGCTGAATTAATAGACGAGGTTCCAGTTGGAGCGGTTGTCGTCTATAAAGATCAGATTATTGCAAGAGCACATAACAAGAGAGAACACACTCAGGCATTTCACGCACATGCAGAGTTTCTAGCTATGATGAAAGCAGCAAAGAAAATAGGAAGTTGGCGATTGGAAGAATGTGACGTCTATGTTACAATGGAACCGTGCCCAATGTGTGCTGGTGCTATGATACAATCCCGAGTTAGATCTGTTTATTATGGTGTCAAGGATACAAAAGCAGGTGTAGCAGAGAGTATCACCAATCTGTTTGAACTGTCGTTCAATCACAAAGTTCATGTTGAATCGGGTATTTTAGCTGAAGAAAGTCAAAATATGCTGAAAAACTTCTTTAAGAAACTACGTGATAAATAATTGAAATTCCTCATCAAGCATCATCATTCAATAGTAACTTGTGAACCTGGTCAGGTCTTGATTGAAGCAGCCATAAACATTTCTACTATGTGGGTGATGATGCTTGATGAGGATTTTTTTAAAACTCATGATTTTACATAATCATTTAGAAAATAAATGGTTGATGTTATAATAAAAACAACGGAGGAATTAACTATGAAACTAAACCCAAAAATATACAAACAATTAACAACAGAACCTTTTGAAACTCAAAATGTAGATGGAAAAACAATTGAGTTTCATTATATGAATGATACGCCGTACTTATTTCAGTATGCATCTAAGGGTAGATTTGCAGTATGGACATCAGATGGACAAAATTATAAAGTACTCATTGAAAAAGCATATCATGAAGCTTTGCATGACTTCTATCAATTTGATGTGAACAAGATTTGGTTGAATTTTTTAGAAAAAGTTGGCGGAATAAGCAGTAAGATTAACCGCTTATTTATTATTCCTACAATGGTCATATATGTAGTGGTTGCTACCATTGCTTATTTCTATTTTCAAGAACTAACACTTCAAATCTTGCTTGGTATGATCGTTCTTGTTGTTGTAAGTAACATTTTTCAAAGTAGACTTGTTAATAAGAAGGTCAAAAATGAAAATATAGCTGCGCAAGATAAGATTCGTGCATTAATAGGTAGTGATGAATTTGATGAATTGGTCAAAGCTCAAGAGCAGCATTATAAAGAATACTTTAAGTTTACCGAAGAAGAGCCTATTGTTGATCAATCAGCACAGGATGTTTCATACGATGAAAATCAAGTTATAGAAGATAGCGAAGAAGAAGGCGATGACGATGGAACAGAAGGCAATTAATGCAATAAGATTTCTTGGTGTCGATGCGATTAATAAAGCCAACAGTGGACATCCTGGTATTGTACTAGGTTCTGCACCTATGGCGTTTAAACTTTTTACTGAACATCTTAATGTTGATGTTAAAAACCCCAAATGGATGAATCGTGATCGATTCATTTTATCTGCTGGACATGGATCAATGTTGTTATATGCACTTAATCATTTGTCAGGATTTAAAATCAGTATCGATGATTTGAAGAATTTCAGACAACCGGGAAAAACACCAGGACATCCAGAATATGGTCATACTGATGGAGTTGAAACAACAAGCGGACCATTGGGTCAAGGCTTATCTAATGCTGTTGGAATGGCTCTTGCAGAAACTCACTTATCTGCACGTTTCAACAAAGAAAATTTTCCTATTGTTGACCATTTCACATATGTTTTATGTGGAGACGGGGACTTACAAGAAGGTGTAGCATTAGAATCTATAAGTTTAGCAGGACATCTTGGATTGGGTAAACTCATTGTTTTATTTGATTCAAACGATATCCAGCTTGATGGAAGAGTCTCATTAGCATATAGTGAAAATCATAAACCTAAATTTGAAGCAATGGGTTGGCAATATATTAAAGTATCTGATGGAAATGATCTCAATCAAATCAATCGTGCAATCAAAAAGGCAAAAGCTGAAACTGGTAAGCCTTCTATCATAGAAGTTAAGACAATTATTGGATTTGGTACTAGTATTGCAGGTACCAACAAAGTTCATGGTGCACCAATTGGCGAAGCTGAAGCAAACGTTCTCAGAAAGAATCTTGATTGGCCTTATGAGCCATTTGTAGTACCTGAAGAAGTCTATGCTCTATATAGAAAAAAAGTCGCTCTTAGAGGACAACGCGCTTCAAAGAAATGGAAACAACTTTTAACAAACTATAGCTTATCATATCCCGAAGATTTTGCTTTGTATGAATCATTTATGAAAAATGAGCCTCATGTTGATTTAGATGATTTCAAGACTGAAGTAAGTGGAACTAATGAAGCTACAAGAAATGTTAGCGGAAAAGTACTCAACAAATTATCTACTCAAAACTTGAATTTGATTGGTGGATCTGCCGATTTAACCGGATCAACAAAAGCCAAAGGTGCAGATGGAGATTATAGTAAGAATCACAGATTAGGAAGAAACATTAATTTTGGTGTTAGAGAACATGCTATGGGCGCAATTGTCAATGGTATGGTTCTTCATGGTGGGTTAAAAGTATTTAGCGGAGCATTCTTTGTTTTTAGTGATTATATGAAACCCGCTATACGTCTTGCTGCTATCATGGGCATCCCATCTATTTTTGTTTTTTCACATGATACGATTGCAGTTGGCGAAGATGGACCGACACATCAGCCAGTAGAACAACTTGCAGGTCTTAGAGTTATTCCAAATCTTAATGTTATACGTCCTGCGGATGGACTCGAAACTTTGGCTGCATGGAAAATTGCTATGGAATCAACAAACACACCTACAGTTATTATCTTAACTCGTCAAAATGTACCCAAGCAAGACCATACGTCTTATGAAGGTGTGATTAAAGGTGCTTATATCGTTTCATCAGAACAGTCAAGACTAGATGGTATCCTTCTTGCTGCAGGTTCTGAAGTTGGACTAGCAATGAATGCTCAATTAATTTTGCGTGAACAGGGCAAGGACGTTCGCGTTGTAAGTATGCCTTCAAACTTCTTATTTGACAAACAAACACTTAAATATCAAAGAGAAATACTTCCCAAAAGTGCTAAAATATTAGCTGTTGAAATGGCAAGCAGTCAATCTTGGTACAAATATACATCCCATGTTTATGGAATAGATAAATTTGGTATCAGTGCACCATTAGAAAAAGCACTTGAACTATACGGTTTTACGAAAGAAAACATTGCAGATTACTTTCTAAAAAAACTATCGTAAAAAGATGTGATTTAAATGATTTATGATGGAATAATCGTTGGCGGTGGTCATGCAGGTGTTGAAGCTGCTTTAGCCATGGCAAGAATGAATAAAAATACGATACTCGTAACAGGCAACCTGAGTAAGGTTGCTTCTTTACCATGTAACCCCTCCATTGGCGGACCTGCTAAGGGTGTTGTAGTAAGAGAAATTGATGCACTCGGTGGACAAATGGCAAAAAGTGCAGATCATGGACAAATACAAATCAAGATGCTTAACGCTTCAAAAGGTCCTGCTGTTCGAGCACTTCGTGCACAAATTGATAAATTAAAATATCCAAGAATCATGCTGGAAGTATTAGAAAACACCAATAATTTAACGCTTAAAGAAGCGCTAGTAGAAAGAATGATAGTTGAAGATCAAATAGTCAAAGGCATTCAGTTAGCAAATGGTGAATTGATATTTGGAAAAACTGTTATTTTAACTACGGGTACATACTTAAATAGCAATACATTAATTGGCGATGAAAAAAAATTAAGTGGACCTAATGGAGAACCAACAACATTTGGCATTAGTCAGCAACTTAAGGAACTTGGTTTTGATGTTGTTAGACTTAAAACCGGAACACCACCAAGAATTGCAATTGATAGTGTTGATTATGAAAAAATGGTTCCTCAATATGGAGATATTGAAAAACATACCTTTAGTTTCGAAAAAAAATATTATGATGAAAACCCACAAAGATTATGCTATTTGACACATACATCTCTCATTACACATGGAATAATCAACATGAATTTGGTAAAATCAGCTATGTATAGTGGCATTGTTGAGGGTGTTGGCCCTAGGTACTGCCCATCTATAGAAACAAAAGTTGTTCGCTTTCACGACAAAGATAGACATCAAATATTCATTGAACCTGAAAGTATTGAATTGGATGAACTGTATGTTCAAGGTTTCTCAACCAGTTTTCCGAGAGATATACAAGAAGAAATGCTTCATACCATTCCAGGACTAGAAAATGCTCGTATCACCAGATATGCGTATGCTATTGAATATGATGCGATTAATCCAATTCAACTATATCCAACACTTGAAACTAAGAAAATTGAAAACCTCTTTTGCGCTGGACAAATCAATGGGACTAGCGGATATGAAGAAGCAGCTGGACAAGGATTAATGGCTGGCATCAATGCAGCACTTAAATTATCCAATAAGAAACCATTTATTCTACATCGAAATGAAGCATACATAGGTGTTCTTATTGATGATCTTGTAACCAAAGGAACCGTTGAGCCTTATCGGTTATTAACTTCAAGAGCTGAACATAGATTACTGTTAAGACATGATAATGCAGAGTTGAGATTGAGAGAATATGGATATCAAATTGGACTTGTTGATGAGAAAACATATCAGCGATATCTAAAAATGAAAGATGAATTTGAAGAATTATATAATGAGGTCAATAAATTTAGAATTATGCCAGATACAGTCAACAATAATTACCTTAAAGGTAGAGGTTCGGCACCCATATTTGAAGCTATATTACTATCAGATTTAATGAAAAGACCAGAAATCAACAAAAGTGATGTTTTGTATTTTACACAAAAGACATATAACGATGCCGTACTGGAGCAATTAGAGATTAAAATCAAGTATGAAGGTTACATACAAAAAGCATTAAGAGAAGCTGAAAAAATGCTTCGTCTTGAAGATAAAATAATACCTCACTCCATTGACTACTTAATGGTCAAAAACATTTCATCTGAGAGCAGAGAAAAATTGATTCAAATCAGACCTCAAACACTTGGACAAGCTTCAAGAATATCTGGTGTGAATCCTGCTGACATTTCTGTTTTACTTGTATATCTTGAATCAGGTAGTGTGGGCCATGAACTTTAAGGAAGACTTGCTCAATGAATTAAATATAGAAATGAATGATGCTCAAGAAAAACAATTTGAAGCTTATTATCAATTTTTGATAGAATATAATAAGATTACAAATTTAACTCGTATTACAGAAAAAGATGAAGTCTATTACAAACATTTTTTTGATTCACTAACTTTAGCAAAATCAATAAATTTAGATAATGTGAAATCCATGTGCGATATGGGATCAGGAGCAGGATTTCCATCAATCCCACTTAAAATAATGTACCCCCATTTGCGAATCACCATTGTAGACTCATTAAACAAAAGAATTGTGTTTTTGCAGAAACTTGCTGAGAAACTTAAAATTAATCATATTGATTTAATTCATGATAGAATTGAAAATTATGCACTTACTCATCAAGAAACATTTGATTTAGTCACTGCTAGAGCTCTGGGAAGCCTATCGCTCATTTCTGAGATGGGAATACCAATGGTTAAAATTGGCGGGGAATTTATTGCTCTTAAAGGAAATAACTATGAAGCAGAATTTCTAGATTCAAAAAAAGGTATTGAATATCTTGGTTGCCAAGTGTTAAATGTAAAACAATATATATTGCCAAATCAATTTGGTACTCGGTTTCATATTGTAATTTCTAAAACAAAACACGTCAAAGGGTTTCCAAGACAATTTCCAATAATGAGCAAAAAACCTCTATGAGAATTAGAGATCGGAGAAAGCATGGGCAAAATAATTGCAGTATCTAATCAAAAGGGTGGTGTTGGCAAGACTACAACTAGTGTAAATCTTACTGCTGCATTGGCTGAATGTGGTAAAAAGGTTTTACTCGTGGATTTTGATCCACAAGCAAGTACCACAACAAGTCTGGGCATTAATAGGAGCATGCTTTATGCAACTATTTTTGATGTCTTACTTGGAAATAAAACAATACACGAGACAGTAATACATTTGCCAGATATCAATGTTGATGTAATACCAGCAACTATCGAGTTAGCACATATTGAAGTAAGGCTAGATCACGAAGATAGAGAGTACATTTTAAGTCAAAGACTACATGAAATTTCGAGTGATTATGATTTTATTATCATTGATTGCCCACCTTCATTAGGACTACTTACAACGAGTGCACTCTATGCCTCGGATTCGGTTTTAATTCCAGTGCAATGTCAATTTTTAGCAATAGATGGATTAACACAGTTATTAAATACAATTCGTATAGTACAAAAGAAGCTGAAAGTGAATAATAGAAGATTAGAAATTGAAGGTGTTTTATTAACAATGTTGGATAAACGTACTAAAGCTGGGTGGGAAATAGTGCATGAAATTAAAGACTATTTCAAAGAAGGCGTGTTTGATACGATTATTACCAGTAATGTTGCTGCCCAAGTTGCACCGACTTACGGATTACCAGTGTTAACATTTGCACCTAAATCACCGGCAGCTAGATTATATAAATCACTCGCAAAGGAGATTGTGACCAATAATGAAAGATGAAAAAGTAGCAAGAACTTTATCGGATCTATTGCATGAGCATCATGTGGATGATGTGCTTGAAGGCGAAATAATTGATGAAATACAATTAGATCAAATAAAGCCCAATCCATTTCAACCTCGTCGAATTTTTGATGAAGAAAAAATTAATGAATTAGCGCAATCTATTAAAGAACATGGTGTATTCCAACCCATTATTTTGAAAAAAGTGAAGCAAGGATACATCATCGTTTCTGGTGAAAGAAGATTTCGTGCTGCTCAAATTGTTGGATTGAGTAAAATACCATCAATCATCAGACAATATGAAGAGTCAAAAGTAGCCGAAATTGCACTTGCAGAAAACCTTCAAAGAGAAAATTTAACACCAATTGAAGAAGCGGAAGCATACAAAGTTGTTATGAATAACTTGAAATTGACCCAAGCTGAACTCGCAAAGAAAATTGGAAAAAGTAGATCACACGTAACAAACACATTAGGGTTACTCAATCTTCCAGACGAAGTGCAACAGATGTTATTGACTAATCACATTAGTATGGGCCACGCAAGAGCTCTGAGCAAACTAGAAAACGTTCAACAAATAATCAGACTTGCACATCGAATTGTTGAAAAACAACTCAGTGTTCGTCAAATTGAGGAATTAACAAAGGTTGAAATCAAAACCAATCAAATTAAGAGAACTATTGATCCTAAATATAAGAATCAAGAAAAGCAATTAAGTGAAGTTTTTGGACAACGAATTAAGATTGATGATCATAAGATTGTTATATATTGTAAAGATGAAAAACTAATCGAAACAATAGACAGGTTATTAAAAAAATGAAATATGCTATAGGGGACCATCTCATTACAAAAAAAAAGCACGTCTGTGGCTCTGATGAGTGGGAAGTCATGCGAATGGGCATCGATATCAAATTGAAGTGTGTAAAATGCGGTAGAGAGATAATGATGTTTAAAGCGGATTTAGATAAAAAAGTAAAAGTAGTTGAATTAAAAAAATAAAAATCATCGTTGAATAAAGTTTATAATATTTGTATTATTATAATAAATACAATAAAATCAACTAATTTCCTTATAAAAAGCATATATAAAGACGATTACAAAGCAAAAAGATAAAAAACAAAGGAAAGTTGTTGATTTTTTTAAAATGATAAGATAGAATATATAAGCAAGCCTAAAAACGGAGGGGTAGCGAAGTGGCTAAACGCGGCAGACTGTAAATCTGTTCCCTAAGGGTTCGGCAGTTCGAATCTGCCCCCCTCCACCATTCTATTTTATAGACCTTGTGTAAATGAGGGGTAAAAAACCACCTGAGTTATTGACAAGGTTATTTTATAATGATAGAATGATAAAGCGCGCAAAGATAGGCGAGCAAAAAGGTCTTTGAAAACTGAATGATGATGAGTGTATCAAAAGCAAAAAAAAATAAGAGCTATTAACAAACGAAAACATAAAATTTATGGAGAGTTTGATCCTGGCTCAGGATGAACGCTGGCGGCGTGCCTAAT
>CAZPLF010000015.1:30368-40671 GCA_964587475.1 uncultured Mariniplasma sp. | reverse complement strand
GAGCAACTTCAACTTTTATTAGATACTGAGTCAACTGTTGAAATAGGATTAACTAATTTGATTGATAATTATGTTGGTAGTACTGCTACAATTCTTATTCCTGGTTTAGATAGTAATACCATTGATACTGATCCATATTTAAATGTTTTATATGGTAACCTCGTTAGTACTCAAAGAGAGATAGCAACCTATACGAATGACATTATTTCATATGAAACTAAAATTCAACGTTTAAGAGGTCTTGATCCTTTATTTATTGTGACACCTCAAAAGGAAGCAGAAGAAATTGTCAAAGTTCAAGAATCTATTAGTAGAAGTTCTGAAACTCTTGCTCAAATTGTTGAAGATTTAGATATTTTGTTTACTGAATATAACATCTATGTTACACGTTCATTGGTTAAACCTTTAATGGCCCCACAATACGAAGCAGAGATCAGTTCATTAATCACTGCTGCAATTGGTCTTATTCTTGGTGGTGGTATTGGTGTTGTCACAGTTTTCATTATGCATTATAAGAAAGAAAATAAAATGAAAGATCAAAATACAACTTCCAATCCAATTAAATCTTAACCATCCATTTTCATTTCTAAGTTAGATCAAAGGTGTCAGTACACGACTGACACCTTTTTGTTTTCTTTCTAAAATAAATTGAGTTATGGTTTTATCTATAGCACCTAATTCTTTTATATGATATAATGAATTCATCAAAGATGATTCATAGGAGATCTAATATGCCAATGGTTAGAATGGGTAACATCTACTATTTTATGTACATCATGATTGCAATCATATTAACTGTATTGGTAGTTGCTTTTTTAAAGAATAAGAGCCAAAGATTTAGATATTGGTTCATTTTTGCTTTAATTATGGTTGCCTTTTCCATTCATTTTCTAAAAATATTCCTATGGCCATATACAACAGTAGAAGCAATCTTTACTAAGGTTTCTTTTGAAAATATCTGTGCTGTTAGCACACTAGTTTTTCCATTCTTATATTTCACTAAAAATAAAACTTTAAAAGATTATATGGTCATGGTTGGTATGGCAAGTGGGATGATTACCTTCATTTTTCCTGTAGATGCGATGAGCGAGTACTTTAATGGTACGATCATAGGATATCGTAGTGCCTTCAATTTGGAAGTCATGAGATTCTATTTGGCGCACTTTTTATTATTTTTAGTGCCATTTTTGATGATGAGATATCAAATGCATGAGTTATCGATTCATCGTGCTTATCGTGCACCACTTGTTTTAATTCTTGTCTTGGTCTTAATCTTTGTCAATGAACTAGTCATGACAATGTTGCATTGGGTACCTAAAGAAAGTTTATATGATCCCAGTAAACGAAATCCCTCATTTATATTTGGTGTTCGTGGAGACCTAACGGGTCTTGGCTTATTTCTTGGAATCTTTGTACCTTTTTTCATGAGAATTCATCCTTTGACGGGAGCTTCCTTTTACTGGCCAGTCATTTGGTTAATCATACCTGCTATCGTTTATGGTGGATTGATCTCATTGATCTTCGTGTTTATTTATGATACACAAGAAACAAAATTATTCTTCAGTAAAATTCTAGGTGTTAGACAACAAGAAGATACTGAAGTCAAAATTCCTAAATAATATTTTTCATTGTTTGATGTCCAATAATCATGATATCCATCGTTTTTTCTATCTAAAAAATCAGTAAAATTAACATAGGAATGGAGAAAAAAGTAATGAATACAAAACCAAAAGGTTTTTCTTATGTCAAAGCAACCTATAATTACATTTCATATTACAAGGATGGCAAATGGGATGAAGGAATTCTTAGAGAAGATGACAAAATAACAATTTCATCGCTATCTACCTCACTGCACTATGCTCAAGAGTGTTTTGAAGGTCTTAAGGCATACAGAAGAAAAGATGGGAAGATCCAACTTTTTAGAGTTTTAGATAATGCCAAAAGATTTCAAATGTCATGTGAACGCATGGTCATGCCACCAATTCCAATTGACGTTTTTATGGAAGCTGTTCATAAGGTTGTTATGGTAAACAACATCTTTGTTCCTCCTTATGGAAACAAAGAAACACTCTACATCAGACCTTTTATGATTGGTGTCGGTAATAATTTAGGCTTAAAAGCGGCTCCTGAATATATTTTTAGTATTGTTGTAACACCGGTCGGATGTTATTTCAATGGACCTGCCAAACCCGTAGACATGCTCGTCTCTGATTATGATAGAGCAGCTCCCAATGGTACAGGTGATATTAAAGTTGGAGGCAATTACGCTGCAAGTCTTTATCCTCAGTTTTTAGCAAAGAAAAGTGGATATGCAGATTGTATCTTCTTAGATCCAAAAACACATACAAAGATTGAAGAAGTAGGAGCTGCTAATTTTATTGCTATTACAAAAGATGGTAAATATATTACGCCAAAATCTCCTTCAATTTTAAATAGTATTACGAATCGTTCACTCAAATGGTTGGCTGAAAATATGCTCAAGATGGATGTTTTAGAAGAAGATATTTTCATCGACCATCTTGATCATCTTGCAGAAGCAGGTGCATGCGGCACTGCTGCAGTAATCACACCCATTGGTTCTATTACCTTTGGTAATAAGAAGCATATCTTTCCAGCATCCGATCAAATGGGTGTTCACATTAAGAAATTATACGATTTATTGACTGGCATTCAATTTGGAGATATTGACGATCCTAATCATTGGGTAACGATACTTTAATTTTACTAACAGTAGGAGCGTCATGAAAAATAATAAACTGCAGACTTTAATTAAATACTTTAAAAGAAATTACAAGTTATGGACAATCCTACTTGCAGTTTTTTTGATGGCTCTGGATTACTTGATCATGATTAATTTAAAGCATAATCATTTGTCGTTTTCTCATATGATGTACATACCTATCGTTTTATTAGGCACTGTCATCGGTAGTATCTACGGCTTTATTGGAGGATTTGTTGCAGGCTTGCTTGTGGGTTATTTTATGCCTTATAATCTAGTCACGGGTGAACCGCAGTTTTACATGGACTGGATATTTAGAATGTCGATGATGGCGATTGTTGGTTTAATCAGTGGACTTCTCAGCAGGAATGCTAAAAATGTCAAAAAAAATATGAGTGACTTGTTAATGCATGAACCGAATTCTGGGCTTTATAACTTGAACTATTTAAGAACGATTAACTTAAACTCTAATCAATCGTATTTGACGTGCACACTCTTGATTGATAATCATGAGACCATAACGGATGTGAATGGATATGAAGCTTATTATGCTTACTTAAGAAATGTAGAGCAAGGGCTTCAATTGATTTATCCTAAATGCATTGTTGTTGCAGCGAGCATCAATCACATCTGGATTATTGATCAACAGGAAAATAAAGATCAATTCATCGCTGATATCCTTCAAGTATTGTTTACGGCAAATATCATTCCAGGTCATGAATTATATGTTGATTATGCCTTTGGTATCTCAATTCATAAACACCTTAAAGACCAAGATGTCGTTAAATATTTTATTCAATCAGATTTGGCAGCACGAGAAGCACTCACCAATCACGTAACATTTATGACCTATGCTGATGTCAAGACCAATAAACAGTTTGAATATGAGCTTTTATCTGAGTTTATGAAAGCTTTGAACAATGGTCAGATTTATATGGTTTACCAACCAATCATTGATTTAAAAACGACAAAGACCAAAGCTCTTGAAGCTCTCATTCGTTGGGAACATCCAACCAAAGGGATGATTCGTCCTGATCAGTTTATTCCTGCTGTTGAAAAAACGAGTATGATTCATGACATGACCATGCATGTGTTCAATTGGGTTTTACAATATGCCACAAAACTACAAGATGAAAAGATTTCTTTGCAAGTTTCAATCAATATTTCAACTAAAAATCTTTATGATACGCATTTTTATGCAAAAATGATTAAAGTGTTTAACAACTATAAAATTAAACCCCAAAATGTTGAATTAGAAATAACCGAAACAGTTTTGATGGATAATCCTGAAATTAGTAAGAACGTATTAGAAAAATTTGCTGCATTTGGCTTTAGAATTGCAATTGATGATTTTGGCAAAGGGTATTCATCTTTAGCCTATCTTGCTCAATTTCCTATAAGTGTCATTAAAATTGATCGCATATTTACTTCCCAGATTTTAATTAATCCAGCAACACAAGCTATCGTTAAAGCAACCATTGATCTAGCCAAACAATTGGGTTATGAAGTCTTAACCGAAGGTGTTGAAGATACTGAGACAGCTGATATGCTCATGCGTATGGGATGTAACTCTGCTCAAGGTTATTTTTATATGAGACCTAAAGGTGAAGAAGAAATTTTAGAGTATTTAAAACTTAAAAAATAAATTATCACATTTCGGAGGAAGAAATGATTAGAACATTTAAAGAAGTACAAGTCTTACTCAAAGAAAACCAGATTGAGATGGTCGACTTCAAAATGGTCGACTTGGATGGTAAATGGAGACATCTAACCATCCCAGCACAGAATTTTACTGAAGACATCATGATTTATGGCGTTGGTTTTGACGCATCAAGCTATGGGTTTGCTGTAGTAGAAAAAAGCGATATGATATTCATTCCTGATTTATCTTCACTTGTCATTGACCCATTTTCTAAAATTAAGACAGTCAATATGCTCGGTGATGTCTTTGTTATAGGCAAGGAAAACAAACCTTTTGATCAATACCCAAGAAATATCGCCAAAAATGCTGAACTTTATATGAAAGAACGTGGTTATGCTGATGAAATGATTATTGGTCCTGAATTTGAATTTCATATCTTTGATCATGTCTCATTTGAAGTTAAACCCAATCATATAGGATTTAGTTTTGATGTTGCTGATGCTGAATGGAATACCGGAAAAGATGATACCTCAAATAATGGATATCAAGTCGATGCCAAGAGTGCATATCATATCGATCAACCATCAGATTCAGCCTATGAACTTAGAAATCGTATGTCTTTGTTACTCGAAGAGTGGGGAGTACCTGTCAAATATCATCATCATGAAGTTGGCGGTTCTGGTCAGCAAGAAATTGAAGTTAAATTAGGTCAAATGAGTCACATGGCAGATGCCACAATGATTGCCAAATATATCATTAAAAATTGTGCATCAGAAGCTGGTAAAACAGCAACCTTTATGCCGAAGCCTATTTATAAGGAAGCCGGCAATGGTATGCATATTCATATGCTTTTAAAGAAAAACAATAAGTCGTTGTTTTACGATGAAACAGGCTATGCTCACCTAAGTCAATTGGCACATTATTTTATGGGTGGAATCTTAAAACATATCGCTTCATTGTGCGCTTTAACAAACCCATCAACCAATTCATATAAGCGATTAGTTCCTGGATTTGAAGCACCAGTGACGATTGGTTATGCTACAGCAAATCGAAGTGCAATCATCCGTATACCATCTTATGCCAAGTCACCTGATACCAAACGTTTTGAGCTTAGAAATCCTGATGCGACTTGTAATCCATATCTCGCCTATTCTGCCGTTTTAATGGCAGGATTAGATGGCATAGAAAACGAAATAGATCCCAAAGATTATCATTGGGGGCCCTATGATTTCAACCTATACAATTTAACTCCTGAAGAGCAAATGAAAATTGAATCTGTACCTGCTTCACTTTCTGAAGCATTAACCGCTTTAGAAAATGATCATGACTACTTGACCAAAGGTGGTGTATTCCCTGAAGCATTGCTTAAGGCATGGATCGTTAAAAAGAGAGCTGAGGCCAAAGAGATTAATCAAATGCCTCATCCTGCAGAATATAAAAAATATTATAATAGTTAGAAATCAATCATGAGGGCTATACAAAATGTAGCCCTTTTTCTTTTCCAAGTCTATTTCTATGGTATATTCAAATTAAGGAGATGTTTTTATACACTGATGATATTTACCCTGTTCATATTAAAAGAACCTGACTATTTTTAGCCTAGATGGAAAGTTAGTGATCATTATGAATATTGACAAGCATTCTATTACCTATTTCCAACAGAAAATTTACAAAATATTGGTCTATATCACATTATATGGATTCATTCCTTTATTATGGTTTGGTAGTATCTTTTACTATCTCAGTGGTGATATCATCTATGGACTGATCGAAGATGCTGCAGGACTGATTTTGTTATTTAGTGTGCTCAATAAAAAATTATCCATTAAATCTAAGAAAAAGATTATCATTTATACACTATATATGTTTTCTATCTTTTTACTGATAACAACAGGTAAAGCTGGGGCAGGATTTATCTGTATTTTTGCTACGATGATTTTTGCAGCTATTATCTATGATTATAAAGATATTATGTTATTATTTCTTCACAATCTCATCGTTTTTATTATTTTAACAGGTTTACTGTATTTAGGCTTATTTGATCGTTTTGAAATCAATGATTATCGATCATCATGGATTATACAAATGGCTGTTGTGAATATAGCTGCTTACGCAATCATTAGCCTAATGAACTTTATCATCAATACAATACAGACAGAATTTTTAGTATCACTAAGTCAAACACATTATCTTGATAATGTTTTAAATAGCATTGATGAATGTTTTATGACTTTAGATATGGATCTTACCATAACCATCTTAGGTAAAAAAATCCAAGTACTATTTAATATCGATGAATCTGTCATCGGTATGAACTATAGTGATTTGATAAGTATGCTTAATCGACACCCTATCCCTCAAGGCGAGAATCATGAAAATATACCCTATTTGGATGATCAATTAGGAGAAGGACAATATTGTCTATATAGTGAAAATCATCTAGGATTCATCTATATCAATTTTAAAAAAGGAACACTATTTGATGAACTAGGAGAAAAAAAGGGTTATATCCTTTATTTTCTTGATATCACAGAAAAAATAGAGCAAGCAAAGAAAGTCATATATCTAGAAGATCATGATCAACTAACTGGTCTATTTAATAGAAAATACTATACAAATGAGATTTCTAAACTTTATAAAGCCAAGGAGTTCCCAATTTCTGTTATTATGGCAGACATCAATGGATTAAAACTTATCAATGATTCATTTGGTTATTCTGTTGGAGAAAAAGTAATCGAAAGTGCAGCAAAATGTATTAAAGATTTATGTCCTCCCAATACGATGATAGCCAGAATGGAAGGCGGGTTCTTTTCTGTGATATTACCTCGCATGTCTTTACAAAACGCTCTATTGATAATGAAAGATCTTAAAGATGAAACAAAAGATATTAGAATTGATACCATTCAACTATCGATGGAATTTGCATGCAGTTCACTCAATAATGAATTTGATCAAATCGAAGATATCTTAAGAAATAACAATGAACAAATCTATCGAAAGAAAATCACATCTGGAGCAAGCATCAGAAGTCAAACAATCGATTTAATTATGCAAACACTTTATGAAAAGAATCCAAGAGAAATGCATCACTCACATCGAGTGTCAACTATTTGCGTGAGTATTGGTAAGATTTTAGGTTTAGATAGTGAAGAATTAGGACAACTAAGAATTGCTGGATTGATGCATGATATTGGCAAGATTGGTATCAGTGAAGAAATCCTGAATAAACCAGGAAGACTAACAATAGATGAATTTGCTGAAATTAAGAAACATTCAGAAATTGGTTATCGTATCCTAAGTTCAGTACCAGAATTTTCACAGGTAGCACTTTATGTTTTGCAGCATCAAGAAAAATGGGATGGAACTGGATATCCACAAAATCTTAAAACTTTAGACATCTTATTGCCAGCAAGAATTATTGCGATTGCTGATGCCTATGATGCTATGACAAGAGAACGAACCTATAAGGCCAAAATGAGTCGAGAAGATGCACTCATTGAGTTAAAAGAAAAAGCTGGAACGCAATTCGATCCAACTATTATTGATAAAGTCTTAAAACATGATGAGATATTTGATTAAAAAATCGTGACTAGTTCGTCAACTAGATCACGATTTTTTTATTTGTTTGACTCGTATCATTTAAATAAATCTTTGATGTCTTTAATAGATCCTTTATTTTCGGTAATATCAATACTAAATTGCGTATCGTCTTTAAACTTGATCTTGATTGAAGACTTTGCCATTTTGGTCACTGTGTCTACCAATAAAACATCATTAAGACTAAATACACGATATGGCAATAAAACGTCTTTATCAAACTTAATCAGATATAAGTCGCCATCTTTGAATGATAAAAATTTTAAATTCTTTTTTCCTGAGAATAGATTTGCTGCTGCAGCATTTTGATTGGCCTTAAAATTGTCAAATCCAGCAATCCATAAATGACGTCCATCAACAAAATTAGCTTGACCAAGAAGTTTATCTAAATCTTTAGCTTGGTCTTTTTTAAATGTATATCCTTCAACAACCTTTTCTTTTTTGACTTCAACAACTTCAGCTTCTTGTGCTTCAAATTCAGTTTTGCTGTCACCACTTAAGTATTTAGAAGTTTCTTCAGCTATATCAACAATCTTTTTAGAAATCTTTTTTATTATCCCCATCATACCCTCCTAGATAATTTATACTTTTATTTTACACTTCAACTAACAATAAGTAAACATTATTTAGTAATGTATTCCAATAGCTTTTTAGCTGCAAGCTGTGGTCCATTCATATGTTTACCAACAACAGCAAGCTGCGTATAGATTTCTCCAACCATGACTTTCTGCTTGAATAACATTTCAAATTGTTCTTTTAAGATGATTTCAGTATCTGCTTTTCTTTGGACTGGTCCAAATGGATTGGCAAAATAACTTTCTACCAAACCTACCTCAGCAGTCGTGCCCTTAGCAAATCTCTTTCCTGATCTGAAAACCTTTAAGGCATCTTCAACTTGATCGAAGAAATATAGGCCTTCATTCGTTTCTTTATAATTGTTGGCATAAAATACCATGTCAACCTGATGATCCAATGTAATGAAGTCATAATATGAAACCGGAAGGATGATTCTTCCATTGATCTGATTTGGATTCATGAAGATGGCTCTATCAATCTTCTGATAAGCATAGCCTGTATCTAAGTCATCTAATCTGACGAATGCACCTGTTTCAGTACCATGAGCGAAAATCTGTTCATCCTTCTTGAAAAAGACACCCATATCGTCAAAAACAACCTTCATATCTTTGATATACTTTCCGCCAATCTTTCTTAAAGCTTCAAGTGTTTCAGATTTACCTGCACCGCTATCACCAATAATCACGATATGTTTTTTTGTATCATTGTTCAAGATAATCTGAACCATTGCGCCATGGATAGGTAAATTTTGATGATCGATCATATAGATGTTATGAAGTGTAAGAAGCATTTTTTTCATATAGCCAAAATAATCGTTTTTCGTTTCTCTAGAAACTAAACCGATATATAAATCTTCTTTTGAATCATAAGTGTATTTACCGTCATACTCATTTTCTTTAATACCATAGACATATAGAATATCTGGTTTTCTATTTGAAAACTCTTGAAAAGAAGCAGGTTCAAATAAATTACTTAAAGCAACCCCATGATGTAAGAAGTCTCTATGAACATAGACGAATGCTAACAAGTTCCCAATTTTGATGGGATAAACAAAGTAGTGCATCTTATTGATTGATAATTTACTCATTGGATTTTCATCCATAAATTCAAATAGACCTTTTCTGGTATTTGAATCGGTATAAACAATAAATGGAGGTCTCGTAAGGATGTTCGTAATGAATCCGACATTTTGCAAGTTTGCATAATTCGGATTACTTGTAAACCGATGAGAAACCATCATGATATTGGCGTTCACACCAGCTGGAAGCTGTCTGAAGACCAAAAAGTCACGTTCAATGATATGTTGAGTGATTGTTCTATATAAATAAAGGATACTTTGATTGAATTTTTCAGAGACATGAATCAAATCTGCAATTCTAGCATTTTGAGCATATAATTTTTGGCTCGCTATGACACCAAAACGTTCGAGCTTGCGCCAGTAATCATAAAAGGTTTCAGTAAAATGATAGAAAGCATCCTGTTGTGAAAGTAGTTTATTTAAATATGGATTCTTATTGATAACATCCTGATAATCCCACATCAAAAGCAGTTTATAGGCATCGTGAATACATTGAACACGAACACCTTTAAGATCATCCATGATTGGACTTTTTTCCAATCTTAGCTTTCTAACAAATTGAACTAGGACAGCCTCAAAACTTTTAGATGAGATGATGTTGACTTCAGAGTCGCATAAGGTCGCATCAAAATTGATGATTGCATAGGTTTTTGTTAAGTGAAATTTCTTCATTTTTTCATCCCTTTCGTAA
>CAZPLF010000015.1:0-30268 GCA_964587475.1 uncultured Mariniplasma sp. | reverse complement strand
GACATACCAGTCTTAATGCCATCTTCAAACATTAAAGCAATAATGCCATGACCATGATGCTTAGGATCAACTGCTATAAAATATAAATCGATGACATCATGTTTCTTGATACTTCTTAAAAATCTGAAAATCCCAAATGGGAAAAGTTTGCCATTGCTCTTTTTATTCGCTTTGGCTAAACTTGGCATGATGAGCGTCAAACCAACCACATGTTTTTCTTTATCTAAGACAAACCATAAATATTCTAGATCGACTAAAGCAATCATTTGCTTGATGTAGTAATTCTGAACTGGAGCAGGAAGTGGATAAAATCCATAAAGTTCATTGAATGCGACATTATACATATCTAAGGCTTCATAAATATATTTGAATATATCCTTTTTCTTATTGACCTTAATTAATTCATAGCCATAACGTTTTCTTGCTATTTCAGCACCACGTCTAATCTTATCGCTGACTTCAGTTGGCCAGATGATCTGTTTTTCAGTCCAGTCAACATCTTTAATAAATCCTAATTTTTCTAAATGATCTTTATAATAGGGATGTGTATAGATGGTAATGAACATGTTCAACTGATCGAAACCTTCAACAAGAAGTCCCATTCTATCCATATCGGTAAATCCAATAGGTCCTATCAAAGTGTCCATACCAAAACTTTTTGACCATTTTGTAATTGCTTCAATGAGTGCTTTGGTAACTTCAATATCGTCAATCATATCAATTCTTGTAAATCTTGCAGTCTTGATTTTATAAAATTTATTCCAATCGCGATTAATGATACCAGCGATGCGTCCTACAATTTTTCCATCTTTATATGCAAGATAGCGAATGGCATCGCAATATTCTAGCATCGGATTTTTCTTTGGATTAAAGACTGTTCTTTCATCTAAAGATAAAGCAGGAACAAATGGTTCAACCTTCTTATATAGCTTATTAGGAAACTCTGTAAAACGCCAACTGTCTAGATTTGTCTTAACTTCTTTGATTGTAATCATGCTGACACCTCATTTCGATAATAACATTTTAACTTAATTTTACAAAAAGTTCAATGTTTTGCTAAATGTCTTTATCTATAAAAAAATTATGTTATAATAAAAAAGGTCTATCCACTATAAGAAATGACTCAATTAAGGAGAATAAAAACAAATGAAAGTAGAAAAATTAGCAAACAATCGTGTACGTTATACCTTCGAAGTCTCAGTTCATGAATTTGAACACGGTTTGGATCATGCATTTGAGCATGTCCAAAAAGATGTAGAGCTCAAAGGTTTTAGAAAAGGTCATGTCCCAAGAAATATGTATGAAACAAAATTTGGTGTTGAATCATTATATGAAGAAGCACTAAATCACGTCCTTCATCATAAGTATCATGAAGCGCAAAACCACCCTGATTACGAAATTGTCGGTCAACCAGAAATTGAAGTCGATATCGCAAATATCAAAAGAGGCGAAGTATTTGAAGTCTCATTTAATGCACCAGTTAAACCTGAAGTTACTTTAGGACAATACAAAGGTATTGAAGTTAAAGACATCAAAACTGAAGTTTCTGATGCAGAAGTTCTTGCTGAAGTTAAAGCCTTACTATCTCAAAATGGTTCATTAGAACCTAAAGAAGGACCCGTTGAATTAGGCGATACTGCAATCTTTGATTTTGATGGATATTTAGATGGTGTTCCCTTTGAAGGTGGAAAATCTGAAAACTATCAACTAGAAATTGGTTCGAACCAATTTATTCCTGGATTTGAAGAACAAATGGTTGGTATGGTTGTTGGTGAAAACAAAGAACTTCACGTCACATTCCCAGCTGAATATCAAGCAGAAAACCTAGCTGGCAAGCCAGTTGTCTTTAAGGTTTTACTTCATGAAGTTAAAACTAAGGTCACAACTGAACTCAATGACGAATGGGTATTATCTTTAAGCAAAGAAAATGTTTCTACAGTTGAAGAACTAAATGCAGCAACGAGAAAAGAATTAGAAGAAAAGAAACAAAAAGAAGCTGAAAATGTCATCACTGAACAAGTGATCACTAAAGTACTTGATGGAGCAACTGTTGACATTCCAAAAGAAATGATCGATGAAGAAATCAAGCAATATAAAGAAAGTGTTGAACAACAAGCTAAACAATACGGACTTGAATTCGATATGTTTCTATCATTATCAGGTGCAACACCTGAACAATTTGAAGCTCAAGCACTCTCTGATTCAACAAGACGTGTAACAACGACACTTGTTTTAGAAGCTGTAGCAAAAGCTGAAAACTTAACGGCTACTGAAGAAGAATTAGCTTCTAAATATGAAGAACTAGCTACAAGATACAATATGCCAGTTGATGAAATTAAGAAATATTTACCAGCAGACATTCTTTCAAATGATGTCGCCATCAATAAAGCCTACAAATTGGTTGTTGATTCTGCAGTTAAACTTTAATTGAAGGGGACATGGTTCCCTTCTATTTAAAAAAGCAATTGGCACTCGAGTATATCGATTGCAAATATCAGAAAATATGCTATAATATTCATGAAATATAAAAGGATGTGAAATCATGGAACTACAAAAGAATTTACCAGCTATCATCGTGCGTGGAACAACACCAATTCCAAACAACGATTTTCGCATT
The DNA here is from genome assembly GCA_964587475.1 of uncultured Mariniplasma sp. GTDB lineage: Bacteria > Bacillota_I > Bacilli_A > Acholeplasmatales > Acholeplasmataceae > Peloplasma. The sequence continues at coordinate 27,651 of CAZPLF010000015.1, read as the reverse complement.
GAAGTCGGAAGAAAAGTGTCACTCAAGGCTGTTGAGGAAGCTGAGAAGAATTTTGGTGGATATGCAATTATCCTCATCCAAAAAAATCCTCTGATTGAAGAACCAACGGCTGAAGATTTGGAAAGTTATGGTACTTTAGTTAAAGTACAAATGAAAATCAAACTACCAAATGACGCTTATAAAGTTAAATTTTCAATCTTATCAAGAATCAAGGTGAAAGAGTATTTCATCACTGATCCTTATTTTGTTGTTGAATATGAAGAACAAGAAACCATTTCTGGAAATATTGAAGAAGAAGTGACTTTGGTTAAGATGATTGTTACTGAGGTTGCATCAAATGCGCAAACCATCTTACAACCCAACAATCAAGTGATGGAAAAAATTCAACAGGGATTAACTTCAGATCGCGTCTGCGATTTGATTATTTTCAACTTGAAATCTACTGAGCAGACCAAATATAAGTATTTAGAAGAAAACCATCTAAATATTCGTTTAAGAATGCTCCTTGAAGATATCAATAAGCAAAAGATGATCGTTGACCTTGAACAAAAGATCAATGATGAAATCAAACGCTCAATTGATGAAAACCAAAAAGAATACTATTTACGCGAAAAGATGAGAGCGATTCAAAATGAGCTCGGCGATAAGGCTAAAAGAGAAGATGAAATTGATGAAATGAGAACTAAGATTCTTAAAGCTAAAATGCCAAAAGCCATTGAAGAAAAAGCACTTCAAGAATTATCCAGATATTCATCGACACCAGCTGCTATGGCTGAATCTTCGATCATTAAGACTTATTTAGACCTATTGATTGATCTTCCTTGGAAGAAAGCATCAAAGGATAATTACGATTTGGCAAAAGTGAAGATCAAACTTGATGAAAATCATTATGGCTTAGAAAATGTTAAGGAACGTATCATTGAATATCTTGCTGTCAAGATTATGACTAAAAAGAACCCACAAACCATTTTGTGTCTTGCAGGGCCTCCTGGAGTCGGAAAAACTTCATTAGCCATTTCAATTGCTGAAGCTCTTAATAGAAAGTTCGTTAAACAATCACTTGGTGGTGTTAGAGACGAATCAGAGATTAGAGGACACAGAAGAACTTATATCGGAGCAATGCCTGGTAGAATCATTAAAGGCATGAAGGACGCAAAAACTGTCAATCCAGTCTTTCTAATCGATGAAATCGATAAGATGTCATCAGACTATAAAGGTGATCCAGCATCAGCAATGCTTGAAGTTTTGGATCCCGAACAAAATGCTAAATTTTCCGATCATTATCTTGAAGAACCTTATGATTTATCTCAGGTTTTGTTTATTACAACGGCTAACTTTTTAGAAAACGTGCCTGCACCTCTGCGCGATCGTATGGAAATTGTAGAACTCAGCTCATATACTGAGCAAGAAAAATTCCAAATTGCACGTCGTCATTTACTCAAAAAACAACTGAAGAACCATGGCATCACCGAAGATCAGTTCTCAATTACTGATGATGCGATTTATTACATCATTCAGCACTATACAAGAGAAGCTGGTGTTCGTGAAGTCAGTCGCTTTATTGGATCCTTGATTAGAAAGAGTATTAAAGAAATATTGATGACGAAAAAGGGTAAGATAGACATCACTGTTGATAACATTGAAACCTATATTGGTAAGCCAAGATTCGTTCATAATCTTGCTGATGAAAAAGAACAAATTGGCGTTGCTACGGGACTAGCCTATACGGCATTTGGCGGGGATACATTACCTGTTGAAGTGACCTATTATGCTGGTACTGGCAAGTTGGTCTTAACCGGCAAACTTGGTGATGTGATGAAAGAAAGTGCCATGACTGCACTAAGCTTTATCAAATCAAAAGCGAAATCATTAGAAGTTGATCCTGATATGTTTAACGTAAATGACTTTCATATTCACGTGCCTGAAGGTGCTGTACCAAAAGATGGTCCATCTGCTGGTATTGCCATTGCAACTGCTATCTATTCAGCTGTTTCACAAAAATACGTGAAAAAGAACATTGGTATGACTGGTGAAATCACCCTTCGAGGTTATGTACTTCCGATTGGTGGTCTAAAGGAAAAATCAATTGCTGCACATCGCAGTGGCCTAAAGGCCATATTGATTCCAAAAGATAATGAAAAAGATATTGAGGATATTCCAAAAGAAGTCAGAGATGCTCTAACAATCATCCCTGTGGAAAATGTTTTGGATGTCTTCCAATATGCACTCAAATAGTTTATAATAAGAGTAGTCTTCGGACTACTTTTTTCATGCAAAGGATGAGACCATTGATAAAAACCGCAGAATATATTAAAAGCTTGACCGATATCAGGGATGAACCAGAGGCTATGCCTCAAATTCTATTGATCGGTCGATCGAACGTCGGTAAGAGTTCTTTCATTAACAGCTTAACAAACAGAAAAAATTTAGCAAGAATATCAAACACACCAGGGAAGACTTTAACCCTGAATTTTTATTTACTCAACCAGAACTTTTACTTAGTTGATGCCCCAGGTTATGGATATGCAAAACGTTCGAAATCGATTCAATCTTCTTTTATTGTCATGATCGAAAACTATTTGCTACATGCTCCACATTTGAAATTGGTTTGTATCTTAATCGATTTTAAGATAGGACCAACCAAAGATGATCTAGAAACCTATGAATTTGTCAAATCCTTAGATAAGGATATTGTTATCGTAGCAACCAAAAAGGATAAGATCAATAAAACATTACAGAAAAGACATGAACAAAAAATTAAAGAGCTTTTGGGGCAACCAAAAAACTTTTATGCAATCTCTAATGTCACTAAGGAAAACATCAATTTGGTCAGTGATTTCTTCACCTCCAATATAGCAGAGGTATAGTATGAATAAAATTGCTATTTTCACCGATTCAATAGCCGATTTAAGCGAAGATGTTAAGGCAGCACATCACATCATCTCCATACCTCATTATATTAATTTCGATACCGAAATTTATCAAGATGGGGTCAATTTTATTGCTGAAGATCTTTATAAATTGGTTAAAGAAAAGAAGAATTTCCCAAAAACAACAGCAGCTACTCATGAAGATTTCATTTTTCTTTTTGAAAGTTACTTGAATTTTGGTTATGACATTTTATATATTGGGGTTGGATCTAAATTTTCTCTTGCCTATCAAAATGCATTGATGACAAAAGAGCAGGTCAATCCATCTCGAATCTATATTGTTGATTCTCAAAATCTTTCATCTGGTATTGGTATTTTGGTATTAAAAGCTATAAAAATGCGAGATCAAAGAGTTTCTATAGGTGTCATTCAGCAAAGATTGACCCAATTGGTTCCACGAATTAAGACGCAATTTGTTTTAAAGACCAATGAATACATGATCAAAGACAAGATGATTAGTCCATTGATGGGTCTAATCGGTAGAATATTTAAAGTGAAACCATTGATTCACGTTGAAAATGGTGAACTCAAGCTTTATAAAAAATCTTTTGGGAGTTTAAAAAAAGCAATTCGAGTTATGCTACAGGAATTATTTGAATCCATCATCTATTTGGATACCGAATATGTTCTAGTTACGCATAGTCTTGCCAATAGAGAAGTACTTTTCATGATCAGTCAAATTAAAAAGCATTTACCGAATGTTCAAATTGTCGAAAGCAATGCAGGGTGTGTCATGTCCATGCATTGTGGACCTGGAGCAGTTGGATTAACTTATATTACAATATAATCACCTCAGGTTGATTTATTTTGATATAATATTTGTAATTATCAAATTTTTTGTCTTACGAGGTGGCTATGTATACAAGTACTAGAGGACACAAACAGATCACTTCATCAGCTGCTATCCTAAAGGGAATTGCCGAGGATGGTGGCTTATACACACCAATAAAATGGGGTGTATTTTCCTATAGTAAAGCCGATATAAGTCTATCTTATCCTGAACTAGCTAAAAAAATCTTTGCCTATTTTTTAGATGATTTTACTGCTGAAGAAATTGATGTTGTTCTTAAAGATAAATATAGCTTAACTGATTTTAATAGAAATATCGTAGGACTTAAAAAAGTAGATAACTTTCATTTGTTAACACTATATCATGGACCGACATTTGCCTTTAAAGATATGGCACTCTCTGTGATGCCATCACTTATTAACATGGCAAAGATTAAGCAAAACAATTTAAAAAAATCTTTGATTTTAACTGCAACGTCGGGAGATACTGGTAGTGCAACACTCTCAGGATTTAATAATGACTCACAAACAGAAGTCATTGTTTTATATCCATATCAGATGATTAGTCATTTTCAGGAATCACAAATGCATTGTTTTTCAAGTAAAAAAAATCATGTGATTGCCATAGATGGTAATTTTGATGACTGTCAGAAATTAGTCAAACAAGCATTTGCTGAAATGAGTTTAGAACATCTAACCTTTTCATCAGCAAACTCAATTAATATAGCAAGAATCATTCCACAGGTCGTCTATTATTTTTATAGTTATTTCCAACTTGTAAAAAATAATGAAATCACATATGGTGAATTAATTAATTTTAGCGTACCTACAGGCAATTTTGGCAATATCCTAGCTGGTTATTTTGCAAAAAAAATGGGATTGCCCATTCATAAGTTAATCGTAGCATCGAATCAAAATGATGTATTAACTGACTTTTTTGATCAAGGTATCTATGACAGCAATCGTCTTTTGCTCAATTCCATATCGCCATCGATGGACATTTTGATTTCATCGAATCTTGAAAGATTGCTTTTTGTCTTAAGTGATATGAATGCACAAAAGACGAAAGAAATGATGCAAGATTTAAAGATAAAAGGACGCTATGAAGTATGTGAAGAGATGAAGCATAGATTAAGCGATTTTCATGCTTTTACCGTGACTGAACAACAAACCAAAGAGACGATTAAATCCATTTTTAATCAATTTGGATTCATCGTCGATCCACATACAGCTGTTGGTATTTATGCCTATCAAATGTATAGCAAAAAAACTGCAGATCAAACGAAGACAATTGTGATATCGACTGCCAGTCCAATTAAGTTCAGTCAATCCGTATTATCTGCTTTATCTTTACCAGTTTCAGATGATGATGCTATGAATATTGAGCGCTTAATGCAAATGAATGATGAACTTAAGGATCCAAGATATAAAAAATACCTAAAGACTAAGGTCAATGACGCATATTGGTCAAAGAATGAAGCATTATCAAAATTGAAAAGTTTGGTAGGTGAATTAGATGTTGAAAATTAAAGTACCAGCATCATCAGCGAATCTCGGATGTGGATTTGATTCCCTCGGACTTGCTCTCAAACTAAATAATACTTTCATCTTTGAGAAATCAGCATCTTTTGCTCTACAAGGCTTTGATTCAAGTAAATTAGAAGACAATTTGGTGTATCAATCCTATCATTATGTTTTTGAATATCTCAAAAAAGATGTTATTCCAGTCATCATCACCTTAGAAGAAGCACAAATCCCTATTTCTAGAGGACTAGGTAGTAGTGCAAGTTGTATCGTTGCAGGTGTTTATGCTGCCAATTATTTCTTAGATTTCATTTTGTCAGAAGAGGCATGTTTATCTATTGCAACAAAAATAGAAGGCCATCCAGATAACATCTCTGCTTGTGCATTAGGTGGTTTAGTTTCATGTTTTGTAAAAGATGGAATCGTCAAAACTGTATCTTATCCCGTAAGTGACGATATTTTCTTCTACCTTGCCATTCCAAATTTTGTCCTATCGACTGAAATAGCAAGAAATGCATTACCAAAAAAGCTTTTGATCAGTGATTATGTACACTCATTATCAAGAGCTATTCAGTTACCTTATGCTTTTTCTCGTGGAGATATTGGTTTATTAAGAGATTTATTAGATGATAAAATCCATGAACCCTATCGCTTACCTTTAATAAAGAATGCAGATAAAATCAAGGGAGATTATAAAGATCTTGATGTAGCAATTGCCATCAGTGGTGCTGGTCCTTCACTCTTATTGATTAGTAAGTTATCATTATCTGACATGCATTTTAATACTAAAAAATATTCAGATTGGAATCTAATAGCTGTTGATGTGTCACATCAAGGTGTTCAATTGATTCCATCTATAAAGTAGGAAATCAATGATGAAGAAGAAACTTAAAATCGTTCTATTGGGTTTGGGGACCGTAGGGTTTGGAGTTTATGAATTGATTAGAAACAATCCCTTTTTGAATTCTCAAGTTGAAATAACTAAAATCTTAGTGAAAAACATCGAAAAGAAAAGAAATATCGATGACTTATCCTTAATTACTTCTAAAATCGATGAACTTTTTATAGAACCGATTGATGTGATGATTGAAACCATGGGGGGGTTAACCCCTGCCTATGAATTGACAAAGAAAGCATTATCTTCTGGAATTCATGTTATCACTTCCAATAAAGAGCTTGTCAATACCTATTTTTATGAACTCCTAGATTTAGCAAATGCACATCAATGCTCTTATTTGTATGAAGCAAGCGTACTTGCAGGCATACCGATTATAAAATCACTTCATCATCTCGTTCTTACCGATGAGGTCATAAGCATTTCTGGTATCTTTAATGGATCGACAAACTATTGCTTAACACGTATCTTTAAAGATGGTTATGCTTTTTCAGATGCGCTCAATGAAGCCAAAAAATTAGGATTTTTAGAAGCAGATCCAAAAGATGATCTTGAAGGATTTGATGCTTTAAGAAAAGTTATGATTTTAGCTAAAATTGCCTATCAAATACCCATCTTGGAGTCTCTTTGTTCAAGAAGAGGCATTGAAACACTTTCTGATGAATTGATCTCATATGTAGAGTCTTTTGGCTATATCATCAAACTGGTCTCATCTTCTACACTTAAAAATCATGAATTAATCATAGGTGTTGAGCCTGTCTTGCTCAAAGCGGATCATCCATACTCTATAATTGACAACGAAATGAATATCATCGAAATCGAATCCAAATTAAATGGTAAAATGACATGGACAGGAAAAGGTGCAGGTCAAATTCCAACAGCAGAAGGCATTTTGTCCGATTTAGCTCTGATTATGAATCAACAATCCTATCATCTACAAAACACACCATCATCTGATTTATTTCAGTCACTTAATCAAACACCCGCTGTTTATTTTGTTGAGATGAAAAAAAATAGTATACCCAAATCTATCATCAATCATCAAGATGGACTATTATGTCAAACAAAAAAAATTAAAACTGAAATGCTATATCCCTTTCTTGAAGACATCAAATTTTATGCAAAGGTAGTTTAAAAAATGCTAAAGAAAAAGAAGAAATACAATATTGCCATTGTCGGTGCAACCGGTCTTGTTGGCAGAACCTTCATCCAAATACTAGAAGAATATCAATTTCCAATTGGAGAGTTGAGACTTTTAGCATCTAAAAATTCTGAAGGCAAGAAAATAACGGCATTTGAGCAAGAATTTGTAGTCCAAACTCTAAATGAGCATTCCTTTAAAGATATGGATTTGGCACTTTTTAGTGCTGGTGGATCAGTGAGTTTAACCTATGCGCCTTTTGCAGTAAAATCAGGTGCACTTGTCATTGATAATTCAAGTGCGTGGAGAATGGTAAAAGATGTACCTCTGATTGTACCTGAAGTCAATCCTAATGATTTGAAATTTGAAGGTATTATCGCTAACCCAAATTGTTCCACCATTCAGGTTGTCCTTCCACTTAAGGCGTTAGACCTTGCCTACGGCATTGATGAAGTCAACTACACCACCTATCAAGCTGTATCGGGTTCTGGTCAAAAGGGTAAAGATGATTTAATCCTCACGCTTGATGGAAAGGATCCTGAATTTTATCCTTACAACATCTCAAAAACATGTATTCCTCAAATCGACGTTTTTCTTGAAAATGACTATACGAAAGAAGAAATGAAGATGGTAGAAGAAACCAGAAAGATTTTACATCACGACAAGCTGCTGGTCAGTGCAACTTGTATTCGAGTTCCTGTAGCAAACAGTCATGGTGTTAATGTTGTACTTAAACTCCAAAAAGAATTTGAAATTAAGGACGTACGAAATGTATTAAGTCAATTCCCTGGCATTATCGTCCTTGACGATCCAAAAAATAGTGTTTATCCTGTATCAACAGTAGCCAATGGAAATGATTTCGTCTATGTAGGTAGAATTAGAAGAGATTTGATTGACCCACAAAAGATTATTTTCTATTGTGTGTCTGATAACATTAGGAAAGGTGCTGCAAGTAATGCAGTTTCAATTGCCAAACTGGCAATCGAAAGGATATAAATATGCTAATCGTTGCTAAATTTGGTGGATCATCACTTGCCACATCAGAACAGTTTAAAAAAGTAAAATCGATTGTTTTAGAGAATTCTGATCGTAGAGTTGTTATTGTCTCCGCTTTAGGAAAATCGGAAAACGAAGACAATAAAGTGACTGATTTACTTTATTTGTTACATGCTCATTTAAAATATGGCGTTCAATATGAATCAATCTTTGAACTCATTAGAAAAAGATATTTACTCATTAAAGCTGAATTGAAATTGAAATATGATGTCAATGCTGCATTTAATGAATTAAAGGCTACCTTAAATAAACAAACTTCAGTTGATGTTCTTGTGAGTAAAGGAGAATTTTTTTCGGCTCAACTTCTAGCTGAATATATAGGCTATCAATTTGTTGATGCCAAAGATGTCCTTAAGTTCAAATACGACAGTCAAATTGACTATGAAGCCTCAAAATCACTGTTTAATGATGCTTTGGAGCTTAATACTCGTGTGGTTGTACCTGGATTTTATGGAAGTTATCCAAACGAAAGCATTCATCTATTGCCAAGAGGTGGTTCAGACTTGACAGGAAGCATTGCAGCTAGAGTTTTGAATGCTGATCTCTATGAGAATTGGACTGATGTTTCGGGTATCTTGATGGCAGATCCAAGAATTGTAAAACATCCAAAAAGAATCAATGAGATTACCTATAGAGAACTTAGAGAATTATCTTATATGGGAGCTAATGTGATTCACGAAGATTCAATTATTCCTTTAGAAGAAATAGGTGTTCCCATCTGTATTCTTAATACCAATGCTCCTCATGAAGGTGGCACTTTAATCAAAAAGCAATGTGATGAGAAATCTTCAATCATCACGGGTGTTGCAGGTAAACAGGATTTTACAGCATTTACGATCACGAAGAGCAATCAAGCAGGCAAGCTTAAAGTGATTCAAGAAGTTCTTAATATCTTTGAAATGTTCAATATTGTCATTGAACACATTCCTTCGAGTATGGATTCTTTCAGTGTAATTGTTGAAACAAAACAACTTGAAAATAAGTTCTATAATGTGATGAATCAACTGCATAAGACGGATGGAATCATCAATATCGAAGTCGTTAATGAGATAGCATTGATCAGTGTTGTCGGACGTAACATGTCAACTAAACCTGGTATTGCTGGAAAACTATTTTCTTGTTTAGGTGAAAATCATATCAACATCATCTTGATTGCTCAATCCTCACAAGAAATAAATATCGTCATCGGGGTTAAGAATTCTGATTTTGAAAAGACAATTCAAACCATCTATTCCTCATTTGTTGAATAAAATATACTTGGTCGTCAGATCATCTTTACAATCAGATCAGACTATGATAAAATCAAAACAGTAGCAATGATAAGGAAGAGTAATGAAAAACTTGTTTTATAGAGACAGATTGGTTGGTGAAAAATCTGACAAGTCTTCATGAAAGTCACCTTGGAGCTGAAGATATGAAAATACATTAATTTCTTCCGTAGATCTGCGTTAAAGATAATGAAGTGCTAGAGTTTTTTTATCTAGAACTAAGGTGGTACCGCGAATATTTCGTCCTTAGATTTTTCTAAGGACTTTTATTTTTATCAAGAGGTAGATATGAAAACAATTGTCACAAAACGATTAATTTTAAGAACATTGAAATTTGAGGATTTGGTATCCTTGTTTACTTATGCTAGGAAACCCAATATTGGACCAAATGCAGGTTGGAAACCTCATGAGACCATTGAGGAGACAGCAAGAATCCTAAGAATGCTCATGAATGAGAATGAAGTGTGGGCTATCACACTCAAGGAAAAAGATGAACTGATTGGCACTATTGGTTTGCATGTTAGAAATTTTGAAAATGCATTAGCAAACCAAAAAGAAATTGGCTATGTCCTTGATGATATCCATTGGGGAAAGGGCTTGATGGTAGAAGCCGTTGAAGGCGTACTCAAATATGCTTTTAAGGACCTTGAACTCGATAAAGTGTTATGTGGTCATGCCATAAATAATAAACAATCTCAGCGCGTGATAGAAAAAACAGGATTTCATCCGACACATCAAGAAAAAAGAGACCACTTTGATCAGACGATGATTGATATTCAAATGTATGAAATCACTAAAAAAGAATTTTTAAAGGGGATGAAATCATGACAAATTTAAAAACTAAATACGATTTTAAGGAAGTTGAAGAAAATCGTTATCAAACATGGTTAAAAAAAGGGTATTTTAAATCAGGTAACTTGGAAAAAAATCCATTTTGCATCGTTATACCACCTCCTAACGTCACCGGTAAGTTGCATTTGGGACATGCGTGGGATAACACGATTCAAGATATCATCATTAGAAGAAAGAGAATGCAGGGGTTTGATGCTCTATTTTTGCCAGGTATGGATCATGCGGGTATCGCAACTCAAGCCAAGGTTGATGAAAGACTCAAGTTCCAAGGCATTTCTAGATACGACTTGGGTAGAGATGCCTTTTTAGAACAAGCATGGGCTTGGAAGGATGAATACGCATCACACATCAATAAACAATGGGCTGCACTTGGTAATAGTCTTGATTATTCCAAAGAAAGATTTACTTTAGATGATGCCTTAAATAAAGCCGTTAACAAGGTTTTTATCGCATTATATGAAAAGGGTTATATCTATCGTGGAAACAGAATTATTAACTGGGATGTTGAAGCTAAGACAGCTTTATCAAATATTGAAGTTGAACATTTTGAGACACAAGGCAAACTCTATTATTTTAGATATCCATTCGTTAAGGAAAAAGGTTATATGGTGATTGCTACCACAAGACCTGAAACGATGTTTGCTGACCAAGCACTCATGGTTCATCCAGACGATGAACGTTACCATGACATCCTTGGTAAAAAGGTTTTAATACCAGGAACGAAAGTAGAAATACCAATCATTGAAGATTCATATGTAGATATGACATTTGGTAGTGGTGTTGTTAAAGTGACTCCAGCTCATGATGCAAACGACTTTGAAGTAGGAAAAAGACATCATCTTGAGATGCCACTATGCATGACTGAAGATGGCAAGATGAACGAAATGGCCTTTCAATATGAAGGCATGGAGAGATTTGCATGTCGAGAATTATTAGTTAAAGATCTTGAAAAACTTGGATTTATCGATAAAATTGAAGATTATACAAACAATTTGGGCTTTAGTGAGCGTACAGGTGTTGTTGTTGAACCAAGACTATCTCTTCAATGGTTTGTAGAGATGGATGTACTTGCTCAACAAGCTTTAGATACAAAAACTGAATTTGTACCTGCAAGATTTAGAAAAATCTTTACCAACTGGATGACTGATATTCAAGATTGGTGTATCAGCCGTCAGTTATGGTGGGGACACAGAATACCCGCATGGTATAAAGACGATCAAATCAAAGTACAAGTTGAATCTCCTGGTGATGACTGGAAACAAGACGAAGATGTTCTTGACACATGGTTTTCATCTGCTTTATGGCCATTTAGTACATTAGGTTGGCCAGATATCACACCAGACTATTTAAGATATTATCCAAACAGTGTTTTAGTCACAGGTTATGACATCATATTCTTCTGGGTCGCTCGGATGATTTTCCAAGGTTTGGAATTCACCGGTAAAGACCCTTTTGAAACGGTATTAATCCACGGATTAATTCGTGATAAAGAAGGCAGAAAAATGAGTAAATCGTTGGGTAATGGTGTTGATCCCATGGATGTGATTAAAGAATATGGCGTTGATGCCTTAAGATATTTTCTAACAACCAATTCTGCTCCAGGTGCCGATTTGAGATATGAAGAAGAAAAGGTTGAATCAAGTTGGAACTTCATCAATAAATTATGGAATATTACACGTTTCATTACGATGAATATCGATGATCTAAACGTTAAAATGAGTGTTGGGCTTACTTTACCTGACAAGTGGTTGATCTCAAGATTAAATCAAGTGATCATCGAAGCTGATATGTATTATGATAAATTTGAATTTGGGGAAGCCTCAAGAGCACTATATAATTTCATCTGGGATGAATTTGCGAGTTGGTACGTTGAATTTGCTAAATTAGCGCTTCAAAACGAAAAGACGAAGAAGAACACTCAAGCAGTTTTGCTTCATGTTTTAAAAGCTGTTTTAAAATTGATGCATCCTTTCATTCCCTTTGTCACTGAAAAGCTATTCTTAGAAATCAGCAAAGAACCATCCATAATGATTAGCGATTGGCCAATTGCTGGTGACATTGATTTAGAATCTATTGAGTATTTCAAAGAATTGATTGATGTGATTACTAAGGTAAGAAACTTAAGAAGTGAAAACAATGTCATTCCATCAAAATCATTGTCTTTCCATTTGGTCATTGAAGATCAGGTTTGGTTTGATATTTTAACTCAACAGAAACATTTCTTTACGAAGTTTTTAAACGCAAAACATTTAAAGATTGAACAATCCTTTTCTTCTCATGAAGAAGCGATTTTACTGATTGGGGCGAAGGTACAAACCTATGTCATCAAGACTGGACTAATTGATCCAGAAAAAGAAAAAGAAGCCTTGTTTAAGCAAAAAGAACAACTAGAAGCCGAAATTATGCGCAGTAAAGCATTGCTAAGCAATCCTAACTTCACATCAAAAGCACCAGAACAAAAGTTAAATCTAGAAAAAGAAAAATATGAAACTTATCAAAAACAATATGAAATCGTGGTTGAAAAATTAAAGACTTATGTTTAATAACTTAGATGAAGCCATTCATTGGATAGAAACACAAGTTAAATTTAAACCTAAAACCGACTTGGATCGAATGAGAAGTGCTTATCAACAATTAGGCATTGATTTTTCTCATGTCATAAAAATCCATGTTGCTGGAACAAACGGCAAAGGTTCTGTATGTGCCTTTATTTCAAATATCTTGATTGAGGCAGGTTATAAGGTTGGAACCTATACGTCTCCATACCTTCTCAAGTTTCACGAGCGTATCAAATATCAGTTTGTTGATATAACTGACGATGAATTATTTGAATTGATAGAACAAATCTATACATTCAATTTGTCATTTCAGGATAGTTATGGCGAGACTTTGTCATTTTTTGAACTCTTAACCCTGATGAGCTTGAGCTATTTTTCTAAGAAGAAAGTTAATGTTATTGTCATGGAAGTTGGATTAGGTGGATTATTAGATGCTACAAATATCCTAAACTATGACTTATCAATCATCACATCGATTGGATTTGATCATATGAAACAACTTGGAAACTCCTTAGAATCAATAGCTTATAATAAATTAGGCATCTTAAAACCAAACAACCACTTGATTACATCAGTTGATGAGTCACTTCATCACTATTTCAAGGCTTATATGACGAAATTGAAGGTTACCTCTGAGTTCTACACACCAAAAGATATTATAAAAATAAGTGACATTCCTTTAGTCGTAAAAGTTGATCAACATCAATATGAATTGCCTTTAATTGGACAATATCAACTTTTAAACAGTTTGATTGCTATTAAAGCTGTTCATTATTTATTTCCAACTATATCAACGCGTTGTATCCAAGACGGTTTGCTAAAAACAAAATGGGCAGGTCGGTTAGAACTCATCGATTTCAATATCTATATTGATGGAGGACACAATACGCATGCTATTGAAGCACTTAAAGCAAGTGCCTTAGAAACATTTAAAAATAAGAAGATTTGGATCTTATTCAGTGCACTTGGAGATAAGGATGTCCCAGGTATGCTTAAGATTATCAGTACTTTTGCAGAAAAAGTTGTCTTAACCAAATTTCCTGACCCAAGATTTCAAGAATTAACACCTTATTTTAGTGAGAAAACCATTGATATGGACGATGCTTTATTAGCCATTGAAAAACTAAAAAAAGAAATGGATAAGGAAACAATTCTGATCATTACAGGTTCGCTACATTTTGTTGGATTTATCAAAAATAATTATCAAAAACTCATGTAAATAGAGCGTCTCTTTAGTAAGGTCAATTTCCTAATGAAATAACATAAGATTTTCTATGCTGATTTCTATCAAATTTTTAATGGATTATTACTGTGAAATTATCGCGTAATAAAGCCCTAAATTCTATATTTTGAAAAATGTAAAAAATAATTAAAAAATAGTATTGCATTTTTCAAAAATAAGTATATAATTTTTTTTGTAAATTATAAAAAAGTGGAGGATGCAAATAGTGGAAAAAAAAGTGATTATAGAATTATCTCACATCACAAAACAATTTGACGACGAAATCGTAGTTAATGATTTAAATTTGAAGATTTATGAGAATGAGTTTATAACTCTTTTAGGACCTTCTGGTTGTGGTAAAACAACAACTTTAAGGATGATTGGTGGTTTTGAAAAAGCTAATTCTGGAAAAATTATTATTAATGGAAAAATCATCAATGATTTACCACCTTATGCTAGACCTATCAATACTGTTTTCCAACGTTATGCGCTGTTTCCTCATCTCAATGTCTATGAAAATGTTGCATTTGGATTAAAAAACAGAAATGATATTTATCTAAAGAATTTCTTTCAAATCGATCCTACATTTGAGAAGAAAATCTATGTAGATATCATCAAGAGAAAAATCGATGAAGCCGTTGTCGAAGCTTTAAAGCTTGTCAAATTGACTGGTTTTGAACAAAGAAAAATCACACAAATCAGTGGAGGACAAGCACAACGTGTGGCTCTTGCTCGTGCAATTGTCAATCGCCCACAGATTTTATTGTTAGATGAACCACTTGCTGCTCTTGACTTGAAACTTCGCCAAAACATGCAATATGAATTAAAAGAAATGCAGAAAAAATTGGGAATTACTTTCATTTTTGTCACACATGATCAAGAAGAAGCTATGACCATGAGTGACCGTATTGTAGTCATGAAAGATGGCATCATTCAACAGATGGGAACTCCTAAACATATATATAATGAACCAGTCAATAGATATGTTGCCAATTTTATTGGCGAATCCAATATCATTCCTGGTGTCTATTTAAGAAAAGATTTAGTAAGCTTCATGGGTGTCAATTTTGATTGCACTGGTTATACGTTTGGTAATAATGAACCTGTAGATGTTGTCATTCGTCCAGAGGATTTTGATGTCGTTGAACTATCTGAAGCTAAATTGATTGGAAAAGTTACATCTAGCATCTTCAAAGGTGTACATAATGAACTCACTTTGGATGCTGAAGGTGTTGAACTGTTTGTTAATACTTATGAAAATTATGAAGTTGGAGAACCTATTGGCTTAAAAGTTGACCCTTACGAAATTCATCTTATGAAGGTGCAAACAGATGAATAAGGAGTTTAAACTTTTAGCGAAGCCATATATAGCTTGGCTGTTCGTACTAGCAATCCTTCCTATTTTTGTCATGCTTCTTTTGTCATTTATGTTTTCTGAAGGATTGTCATTTGGAGAATCCTATTTTACCTTTGATCAATTTGCACTACTTGGAGAAGATTCGACATTAACTGCTTTTAGCAACAGTATTCTTTATGCTTCACTGACTGCAATCATCTCATTGGTACTTGGTTATTTTGTTGCTTACAACGTTTATAAGTCGAAATTTAAGAATAAATTCATCGTCTTAACCATCTTTATTCTTCCTATGTGGTCCAATTTGTTGCTTCGCACAGAAGCCCTTGGCAATTTGATGGAACATAACAATATCATCACAGACTTGTTATTACAGATGGGCATTGGTATTTCTATAGGTATTAAAGGAACACCACTTGCAGTCATTATTGGGTTGGTATTCACGTATTTGCCTTTCATGATACTACCTATTTATACAGCTTTAGAAAAGATTGATTATTCTTTAGAAGAAGCAGCGCTTGATTTAGGTTTGACCAATATGCAAAAGTTTTGGAAAGTTATATTTCCTTTATCACTAAAAGGGGTAGCAACTGGTTCAATCATGGTATTCTTACCATCGATGAGTGGGTTCGCCATTCCTGAAATTCTTGGTGCTGGCAACATTCTCTTAATCGGAAACGTCATCGAGCAATCGTTTAGAAATATGGACTATAATTTTGGTGCATTACTTTCTATTTTCATTTTACTCTTCATCATGGGTGCGTTATATATCGTCTCCAAGGTTGACAAGGAAGGAGAAACATTACTATGACCGACTATCCAATTGCAACACTAGCAGAATATGGCTACAAAGATTATCGTTTCTTTCGTAAACTTTATAAAATCTTTAGTGTCTTTGCTGTTATGTTAATCGTTTTAATGCTTTATATCTCCATCATTGTCCTTGCCATACAGAGTGTGAATTCATCGGTGAGTGTAACAAGCTTTGGTACATTTACTTTGAAGTGGTATGCCGAAATGTTTAATGTTAGATCTTTAGCAAATGCGATTAAAAATACAATCATCGTATCTTTAGTTGCTACAGCATTAGCAACTGTTCTGGGAACATTGATTGCTGTAGGGATCTACTCATATGCGAAGAAGACCAGACAGAAGATTATGCTTTTGAACAATATCCCATTACTAAATGCTGATATTGTTACTGGTGTTTCATTAATGCTCGTGTTCTCATTGTTATTACCAATTTTCCCTTATATTTTCGGACCTGCAACCTTAATCATGGCACATTTATTCTTTACGCTTCCTTATGTCATCTTAAGTGTTTTGCCAAAACTTAAAGAAACCGATCCAAACTTAATGGATGCAGCGCTTGATCTAGGTGTTAAACCTTATAAAGCTTTAATCAAGATTATTGTACCTGCGATCATGGCTGGTATCTTCTCCGGTATGCTTTTGGCATTTACTATGAGTGTTGATGACTTTGTTATCA
The DNA here is from genome assembly GCA_964587475.1 of uncultured Mariniplasma sp. Taxonomy (GTDB): domain Bacteria; phylum Bacillota_I; class Bacilli_A; order Acholeplasmatales; family Acholeplasmataceae; genus Peloplasma. The sequence continues at coordinate 10,573 of CAZPLF010000015.1, read as the reverse complement.
GCTACTTTACAACTGGAAATGGTTTTGATAATTTATCGATTTGGGTATACGGTTCCATTGGTAGACGTAGTCTAACACCTTCTGTCTATGCATTTTCGACATTGCTTACCCTCATGACTCTAGCGATTATGATGGTTTATCAATTCTTGATGAAAAGAGGTAAGAAGCATGCATAACTTTAAACGTATCCTCTTACTATTCATTTTGATAACTACACCATTTCTACTATCTGGATGTGGTGCACAAAACAAATTGCTTGTTCTAAACTGGGGTGAATACATCAATGAAGATGTTGTTGCTCTATTTGAAGAAGCCTATAATGTTGAAGTATCGATTCAAATTGCCGATTCAAATGAATTATTCTATTCTAAATTAAAAAGTGGGACAACAGCTTATGATTTGATTGTTCCATCTGATTATATGATTGAAAAAATGATGGTTAAAGGTTTACTTCAGGAGATTGATTTTACGAAATTATCAAATTATGATCCAGTAGGTAATCCATTCCTACAAGGTTTAAAAGGCATTCAAGCAACGATGCTTGAAGGCACTGAAAACTATTATGTCCCTTATTTCTGGGGAACATTTGGCTTAATGTATAACAAGCTTAAACCAGGATTAGAAGAAGCACTAGAAACTTATCAATGGCAAGCCTATTTTGATCCTGCATATAGACCTGCAGGCACAAGAACCGGTATGTATGATGTTGCACAGTTTGCTTATGCAACAGCGATGATTTATAACGGAATTGATCCAAATGAGTTCTCAGAAGATAATTTGGATTTAGCGTATGATACCTTAATCGATGCAGGATTTATTACATGGGCAGACGATCAACTTAAAAAGTCGATTTCTGCTGATAATCTAGATCTAGCATTTGTCTGGACAGGTGATTTTCTTGATATGTTCTATGTTGCACTTTCAGAAGGTGAAGCCTATGATAGTGTTTCATATAACATTTTCATCCCTGATACAACCTTAGCTTTCATGGATGCACTCGTCATTCCCTATAATGCTAGACACGTTGATCTTGCACATGAATTCATTAACTGGTTTTTAGATCCCGAAATGGCTTATTTAAATGCATCAGCAATCGGTTATGCGACTCCTCTTCAAACAACTTATGATATGATTGTCGATTATGAAGGCGATGATCAGTGGTTGACTGACTGGGCAAGAGCTTACATGGAATACTATGCAGATACACCAGATTTTAGAGGTATACCTTTGGCAAACCTTGAACAAGAGGTTGTTAGTTCACTCACATTGATGGTCAATAATGTAAAAACGAACTCTTAGGGGTTGCAATTAGATAAAGATGTGTGTATAATCAAAGTTAAATTCGAGGATTGAGAAAAGTAACTTGCAAGAAAAGTATCAAGCGAGCTCGTGTCGGTGAAAGACGAGCATACAACATCTTATAAGTGAATGGCCTCATGAGAAGCAGGGTGAAACAAGTAGCCCGTGCCGGGAGTTCCCGTTAGCGAACAAAAATATAAAAGTCTTAAATGATGGAGTATTTTGTTAAAGGAGAAATTATAAATTTCTTGAACTTGGGTGGCACCACGAGCTATTCGTCCCATATATGACGGATAGCTCTTTTTTGTTACTTAAGTTAAAGACTAACAATTTACATCCCAAGACGGAAAGGGAAAAAGTATGGAATTTGGAAAATTTGGCGGACAATTTGTCCCAGGACCTATTCTGAAAGCGGTCAAAGAAGTTGAGGAGGCTTATGATAAGTATAAGCATGATGAGACATTTTTAAAGGAATTTGAGTTCTATTTGAATGAATATGCCAATAGACCCTCGATGTTATATTTTGCCAAAAATATGACAGAAGACCTTGGTGGGGCGAAAGTGTATTTAAAAAGAGAAGATCTGAATCATACAGGAGCACATAAGATTAACAATGTATTAGGTCAAGCACTTTTAGCAAAGAAAATGGGTAAGAAGAAATTGATTGCTGAAACTGGTGCTGGGCAGCATGGTGTAGCAACTGCTACAGCAGCTGCACTTTTTGGTATGGAGTGCGAAGTCCATATGGGTGCTGTTGATGTGGAAAAACAAAGTTTGAATGTTTATAGAATGGAATTATTAGGTTGTAAGGTTGTCTCCGTTGAAGCAGGATTAAAAACCCTAAAGGAAGCTGTAGATAGTGCTTTGATGAAATGGAGCACTGAACTTGAAGATACTTACTACTTAATAGGGTCAGTTGTTGGTCCTCATCCTTATCCAACGATGGTTAGAGATTTTCAAAAAGTCATTGGAAAAGAAATCAAGGCACAAATCATACAAAAAGAAGGAAAACTTCCAGATGCAGTCATCGCATGCGTTGGTGGTGGATCAAATGCGATAGGTGCATTTTATGAATTCATCAATGATTCTGAAGTTCGTTTGATAGGTGCTGAAGCAGCAGGTAGAGGCTTAAATGAAATCGGGGGTCATGCAGCAACCATGACACTGGGTGTAGAAGGTGTTATTCATGGCATGAATACACTTGTTTTACTCGATGAAAATGGCGAGATTGCCCCTGTGTACTCATTATCAGCAGGACTCGATTATCCAGGTATCGGACCTGAACATGCTTACTTAAAGGAGATTAATCGCGTAGAATATGAAGCTATTACAGATTTAGAAGCAGTTTCTGCATTCGAATATCTCTCAAAAGTAGAAGGTATTATTCCAGCAATAGAAAGTGCACATGCTGTCGCTCAAGCAATTAAACTTGTTCCTAAATTAAGAAAGGATCAAATTGTTGTCATCAATATTTCTGGTCGTGGTGACAAAGATGTTAAGAGTGTCGCAAGATTTCGTGGGCTCAAACTTGTCGATTAAAATAAAGGTTCACTCATTTTTTTGGGTGAGCCTTTTGTTTTTTATGTATAATTGAAGTAATGACAATTGAGAGTGAGGGTTTATATGTTTCTATTCGATGAGCGTTATGCTAATTTTGAAATGTTTTCTTTGCAGCACTTTGCTGCTATCTTGTTTTTCATTACTTTAATTGTGTTAATGGTTATTTTCAGAAATAAAATTAATGATAAATTAGATGTTTGGTTAAGAAGATCAGTAGCTGTGATGATGGTTTCATTTGAGTTAATCTTCTATATATGGACCATTGCAAAAGGTGGATTTGATTTGAGTTTATTGCCACTTGGAATATGTGCAACATCAATGTATTTTACAAGTTACGCATTATGGACAAAAAACGAAAAAGTATTTAAATTTATCTTTCCTTGGGCTATTACGGGTTCACTATTAAGTTTGATTGTAGCAGATTTGTCTTATGCCTTTCCTCATTTTAGATATATCCATTATTTTGGTAATCATGGATTCTTTCTACTGGGTAATCTCTATTTTCTAATCGTGTTAAAAGCCAGATTTACCTATAAGAATTTAATGTTTTCATCATTAATCATCTTTTTATACACGCTTGTTATGATTCCAATCAATAATCTGTTAGATACCAATCATCTATTTTTACGTCAACTTCCTGAAGAAGTCGTACCATTGTACAGTATGTTTGGATCTTATTGGGTTGCTGGGTTTATGTTTTCTATTTTCTTGTTATTTCAAATAATCTATATACCGTTATATTTTTACAATAAAAAACATCCAATTCTAAAAATAGCATAATCAAGTAATTATAACAAACCTTCTCTATTATCATCTAGAGGAGGTTTTTTTTATGTATCTTGTTAAAGAAATGCCAAAAGAAGAAAGACCAAGAGAAAGATTGTTAGCATATGGAGTAACTGCTTTATCCAATGAAGAATTGTTAGCCATTTTGTTAAGAACAGGAAGAAAAGATTTATCCGTGCTTGAATTAGCTAAAAATGTTTTATATCATCTCAAAGAATTAGAGGATTTGAAAAGAATCTCTGTTCATGAACTTCTACAGGTAAAAGGCATAAAAATAGCCAAAGCAACAACAATTGTTGCTGCCATAGAACTTGGCAAAAGATTGTCCTTTATTCAAAAAGAAAATAAAGTGAAAATTAAATCACCCCAAGATGTTTTTTATCTCATGCATACTGACTTATCACATTTAGAACAAGAACATTTTATTTGTCTTTTTCTCAATACAAAAAGTGAACTGATCAAAAAAGAAACCATTTTTATCGGAACCATCAATCAGACACTCATCCATCCAAGAGAAATCTATAAAAATGCCATCAAACTATCAGCTGCAGCCATCATCTTTGTTCATAACCATCCTTCAGGTGATTCAACCCCGAGTAAAGCAGATTTTCAGGCAACCAAAGCACTCATGGAAACAAGTGCTATTATGGGGATTGATTTAATCGATCATATCGTGATTGGACATCATGAGTATTATAGTTTAAAAGAACAAAAGAAAACCAAGATATAATCGTTTTATGCTATAATTTTATTAAGGAAGTGATAAATGATGAAGAAAAAAGATTCTACAAAATTATTCTGGTATCTTATTGCCATTGGATTTATATTGTTGTTTATCTTAATGCTATTAAGCAGTGTCTTAGATGTTGGAGATCGCTTAAGTACAATCAGTCCATATCTGGCGTATGGATTCTATGGATTATCGGTTCTTTTGGTATGGTTTCTCATCATCAGACCAATTAATATCATCATGTTTTCCCCTTCATTTTCAGTTGAAACAACTTTGGATGAAGCAACAAGAAAAAATTATTTGGTCTATAAGCGCGTTGCTAAAAGACTAATAGCACTTGATACATTCCCTCCAGAAGAAGAAAAGAAATTGCTTGCGGCAATGGGAAGTTCTATTCTCTTAAGAGAAGCACTAAATCAAACATTTAATACTTATATCAAAAAAGAAATGAATCAGGTCATCAGAAGAAATGCTAAAACTGTGATGATATCAACAGCTATATCACAAAATGGAAGACTCGATTTTTTCACAGTTGTTGTTGTTAACATTAAGATGATCAAAGAACTAGTTGTCATGTGTGGTTTTAGACCATCATTTAAAAATCTCGCAAAATTAACAACCAATGTATTTACAACAGCACTAATTGCTGAAGGTTTAGAAAACATGGATATTGGTGATATACTACCAACATCTACGGTAAATGCCATTGGTGATATACCATTCATCAAACCGGTTGTCTCATCTGTTGCCCAAGGGATGGGCAATGCACTATTGACACTTAGAATTGGCATCGTTGCAAGAAAATTCTTATTTAGCGATGCAAAAGAAATAACCAAAGAAGAAATTAGAAGAACCGCCTTATTAGAGGCTGCAGGCATGATGCCTTTAGTGATGGCTGATGCTTTCATGATGCTACCAAAAAGAATAGCATCACTATTCAAAAAATCAGAACAAAAAGCAAAAGCAAATGATTTAAATGAGCAAGGTGCATAACTGCACCTTTTCTTTCTAAAGAAATTAGTGCAAATAATTATTTTATGGTTGCTAAAATGGACGTTTTTAAGTAAAATAGAAGTGTTGGGGGAATAACCCTATCAATACAAAAAAAGAGGAGAAAATTTATGAAGAAAGTTTTACTCGCATTAGTCTTACTTGTTACAGTCGCTGTTCTATTCGGTTGTACTCAAGAAAAATTTGAAATTGCAATGATTACCGATTCAGGTGATATCGATGACCGTTCATTTAACCAAGGTACTTGGGAAGGCATTAATGAATATGCAGCAGACAACGACATTTCTGTTAAGTATTACAAACCTACAGAAGTTAGTTTTGATGCTTATGTTGCTGCAATTGATTTAGCAGTTGAAAATGGTGCTAAAGTTGTTGTAACTCCTGGTTTCTTATTTGAAAACAGCGTTCACAAATCACAAACTAACCATCCTGATGTTAAATTTGTTTTAATCGATGGTTCACCACACAATGTTATTGACTGGGGTACTATGGCTACTTATGATGGTTCAGCTCCAGATTTCACAATTGCTGCTAACACAAGATCAATCTTCTTCCAAGAAGAACAATCAGGATTCTTAGCTGGTTATGCTGCTGTTAAAGATGGTTTTGTCAATCTTGGATTCATGGGTGGTATGGCTGTTCCTGCAGTAGTACGTTTTGGTATTGGCTTCGTTGCTGGTGCTTACAAAGCTGCTGATGAATTAAATACAAATTCTACTTTTGTATTTGCTCCTGAACATTATGTTTACCTAAATTCATTTGCTCCAAGCGATGAAACAAAGACAATGGCTGGTGCTTGGTTCTCTGCTGGCGTTCAAGCAATCTTTGCTGCTGCTGGTGGTGCTGGTAACTCAGTTATGGCTGCTGCACAAGATACAACAGGTAAATGGGCTATTGGTGTTGACGTTGACCAATCTAACCTATCTGCACGTGTCATTACATCTGCTATGAAGGGATTAGGAACTGCTGTTAAAGGCGCTTTAGCTGATTTCTATGCTGATGAATTCCAAGGTGGCGTATCAGTAACTCTAGGCGCTGCTGACGATGCTATTGGTCTTCCAACTGCTGCTGAGTCATGGAGACTTGGAACATTCACTGTTGCTTCATACAATACAATATTTGCTAGTTTAGCTGCTGGAACTATCGTTGTTCCTACTGATGCTGCTGGATTACAAGCATTTGTAACTGCATTAGGTTTCACATGGAATGCTGCTTTAACTGAAGCTGTCAGTCCTACTGCTTAATATTTTAAAACAATAATGATTGAGCATAAGGGGAAAGTTCGCTTTCCCCTTATTTCTAATCAAAAGAGGTGAATGACTTGAAATACAAAGTAGAAATGAAGCATATTACAAAAGTCTTCGGTACACTCGTAGCAAATGATGATGTTTCAATTGCCATAAAAACTGGAGAAATTTATGCTTTACTGGGAGAAAATGGTGCTGGAAAAAGTACACTCATGTCTATTCTTTTTGGTTTATATAAACCAGAAAAAGGCGAGATTGTAATTGATGGAATACCTGTCGAGATCAATAATCCAAATGATGCAAACAAAATGGGTATTGGTATGGTCCATCAGCATTTCAAATTAGTCGAAACTTTCACAGTCTTAGAAAATATCATATTAGGTATTGAAGATGTAAAAAAAGGCATACTTCAATATGATGATGCGATCAAAAAAATAACAAAATTAATTGAAACCTATCAACTCAATGTTGACATAAATGCCTATATAAAAGATATTACAGTAGGCCAACAACAGCGTGTTGAAATTTTAAAAATGTTGTATCGTGATAGCGATATACTTATTTTCGATGAACCAACAGCAGTACTTACACCTCAGGAAATTCATGAACTGATTAATATCATGAAAGGATTTTCCAAAGAAGGAAAAACCATCATCCTTATTACACATAAGCTCAATGAAATTAAAGCAGTTGCTGATACTTGCACCGTCTTAAGACGTGGTAAAGCAATTGGAACTGTCAAGGTTTCAGATGTTTCAGTTGAAAAAATGGCTGAAATGATGGTAGGTAGGGAAGTATTGTTTACTGTTGAGAAAGAAGATATCACTCCTGGTGAAAATATTTTTAAAGTTGAGAATTTAAGTATTGAAGGTAAAGGAAAGAAAATTGTTAAGAATATCAATTTTGATGTTCACCAAAGTGAAATTGTTGGTATTGCCGGTATTGATGGCAATGGTCAAACCGAACTGATTCATGCTTTGACTGGATTAATTCCTTTTCATCATGGGACTGTTACATTAAATGGCAAAGATATTTCTAAAACAAACATTCGTACTAAATATGAAACAGGGATGTCTCATATACCTGAAGATCGTCAAAAACATGGTGTAATTATGGATTTTGATTTGCAAAGCAATCTAATCCTCCAAAATTTCTATCAACCTCAATACCAAAAGCACAAATTTCTTCGATTTGATGCTATTTTGGAAAATGCTAAAACATTAATTGAACAGTTTGATATAAGAAGTGAGGGTGGTCCACGAACGATTCTTCGATCGATGAGCGGTGGTAATCAACAAAAAGCCATCTTGGGCAGAGAAATGGCACGTGCTCATGATTTATTGATTGCTGTACAACCTACGCGCGGTTTAGATGTTGGCGCTATAGAATATATACACAATCAATTACTTGCAGAAAGAAGAAGAGGAAAAGCTATTCTACTCGTTTCTTTGGAAATTGAAGAAATTATGAATCTTTCCGATCGTATCCTCGTCATGTATGAAGGTGAAATCGTCGGAGAACTAGATCCTAAAGAAATTACAATCAATGAATTAGGTCTTTATATGTCTGGAGCAAAGCGAGGTGCAAGTCATGTCTAAAACAAAAAAGCTTCTGAGAAAGTTCTTTACAGCGCTTAAACCGAGTTTAATTGCTATCGGATTTGGATTATTAATCGGATTGATAATCATGCTGATTTTTAATCCTGGAGATGCTTTTCAAGCTTTGTTCACCCTTCTTATTGGTGGATTTAATGGTGGGTTGAAAGGTATCGGAAATATGCTTTATCAAGCAGCACCAATCATTTTGACTGGTCTTGCTGTTGCATTTGCTTTTAAAACAGGTTTATTTAACATAGGTGCTTCAGGTCAAATGATGATGGGTGCTTATGTTGCTATATACGTTGGTGTCAGATGGGAACTTCCTTTTGGAATTCACTGGATTGTTGCAATGCTAATTGGTACTTTGGCTGGTGGTTTATGGGGACTTATTCCTGGCTTGCTCAAAGCAATCAGCAATGTGAATGAGGTTATCTCATCAATTATGATGAATTACATTGCAGGACATTGGCTCATCTATTTAATCAGAACAAACATCTTTAATGGTAGTTACTCAAGATCAATGAATATTCTTCCTTCAGCTCAACTACCCATGTTAACTTCAATATTTCCAGGATCAAGTGCAAATATCGGGATATTAATCGCGATTGCAGTTGCGATTATAGCACATATCATTGTTCATAAAACAACACTTGGCTTTCAACTCAGAGCCTCAGGTTTTTCAATGGATGGTAGTAAATATGCAGGGATGAATACAAAATCAAACATCATTACTGCTATGACAATTTCTGGTCTGTTTGCAGGTCTTGCTGGAGCACTAGCATATCTTGTTGTTGGGAAAACTATTGGAACAGCATTTGAAATATTCCCTCAAGGATTCGATGGCATATCAGTTGCACTTCTTGGTTTAGGTGAGCCACTAGGTGCGTTATTTGCTGGTATATTCCTAAGCAATCTTCGCATGGGTGGATTCTATATGCAATCCTATGGTTTTGTTCCACAAATCATCGATATGATAATTGCAGTGATCATTTATGTCACTGCAATCTCAATCGCTTTGCAGGCTGCACTTAAGATTTATGGTGATCGTATAAGAGCCTGGTTTAAACGACGTAAGTTGAAGGAGGAAGTGTAAAATGGATATACTCTATCAACTTGTACAAAATACCTATGTCAGTATGACTGTTTTGCTGATTGTTGCTCTTGGTGGCTTGCTCGCTGAAAGAAGTGGTGTTACAAATATTGCGCTAGAAGGTATTATGATCTTAGGTGCATTTATTGGTGTATGGGCAATTCAAGGTCTTGAAATTTATCCATATTCTCCACTGACCAAAGTTGTCATCTTTCTTGTTTCATTAGCATTTTCAGCAGTTATGAGTTGGGGTCTTTCATTATTTATCAAACGATTATTTAAGAAAGACATTTACTCATTATTCAAGAAAAATATCACAACAAAAAGAATATTATTGGTCATCAGCGCATTGGTTGCTTTGACACTTACAATCTTATTCTTTATTTGGTTGGTCAATACGCAAATTCACGTTCAGTTCATTCTCGTTATGGGTATGATGATTGGTGGTCTTGTTGGTGGTCTTTATGCAATGATCCACGCACATGCATCAATCTATATGAAAGCAAATCAGATTATTAGTGCTACTGCACTCAATTTATTTGCTCCTGCATTTGCCATCTTTACAGCACGTTTCATTCAAAGAGGTCAGCAAATTCCATTCAGCTCATCATTTTTGATTCAAGAAGTACCGCTTTTATCACAAATTCCAATTATTGGACAATTGCTTTTCACGCGTGTTTACTTGAGTTTCTTTATTGGACTAGCTTTGTTAGTCATCATTTCAATTATCATATTTAAAACTAAGTTTGGTATTCGCTTAAGAGCATGTGGTGAAAATCCAAATGCTGCTGATTCACTAGGTATTAACATTTACAGATTAAGATTCATAGCTGTAACCCTATCAGGTGTGTTTGCAGGTATGGGTGGTGTCATCTTTGTTGTGACAACTTCAACTGAATTTAATGTAACTGTTGCTGGGTTTGGATTCCTTGCCATTGCAGTATTAATCTTTGGTAACTGGAGACCATCTAGAATCATACTTGCTGCATTATTCTTTGGTTTCATGAGAACAATCGCATCATCGTATTCGATTATTCCATTCTTGAACAGTCTAGGTCTACCTAGAGAATTCTATAATATGATTCCTTACATTGCAACACTAGTTATTCTTGCATTCTTCTCTAAGAATTCTAGAGCACCAAAAGCTTTAGGTCAGATTTATGATCAAGGTAAGAGATAACTTATCAAAATATAGCAAAAAGGAGCAAATTTTGCTCCTTTTTTTTCTTTTATTTGATTACCATAGATGATG
>CAZPLF010000014.1:0-43146 GCA_964587475.1 uncultured Mariniplasma sp. | reverse complement strand
GATTCATGATTAAAATGGCTTTAGCACGTTCAATAGAGATATCATCGAGATCACTTCTTAGTAATGGATCGCCGTGTTTGACTAGAACATTCATCTTAACCATACTTTGATCTGATTTAGTTTTTTTAATCGCATTAATAATTTGTTTTTCAGCATATTCTTTATCTATATTTGCCAATATAATGATGGTAACTTCCTTATCTTCAACAAATAATAAATCTGAAACCAATTCAGGCACTTTACTATTCCAATTTAAAATTGCAATCTGGTTATCTAAATGTATTTTTCCATCACCACTGTTTTTCTTTTGAATATAATCTTTAATAGCATTTGTTGTTAAAGCGATAATTGTTCCAGAAAATAGAATTAGCCCTGTAACCAAGACAATAACTGCAAGTACTAACATATCTGGATTTTGTATACTCAAAATTGCATTTGGTGCTAACATCCATTTGAGACTACCATTTGCAAATGCATCAATAAAATTATTAAACTCATCATCAATAAACAAAGCGATGATTGCAGCTGCAGTTAAGATGAACAAATTGATAAATATCATCAACATGATAATATAAATCAAAGGTCTCTTATAGGTTTTTATACTGATTAGGCTCTTTGCTCGAGCAAGTCTTTCTCTTATATTACGCATAGTTCACCTCTCGCTTAATTTTATTATACGATAAAAAAACTATTTTTATAAAAATAAAAGAAAAAGCATGGTGACCAAATCACTATGCTTTGATGATATATATTTGTATGTCTTACTCTTCATCAATCTTTACTATCATTATCTTTATCTTCTTCATCACGATTGTGATCTGAATCATCATCCTCATTATCATTTACATTGCGTTTTGATTCATATTCGTATTCATCTTCATCATCAGGTTGAACAAATATTTGATATGAGGTCATGCCAGTTAATTGATCTATTTTAATCTCAATTTTCATTTGACCGGATTCTTCGACATTATTAATCATTGTCTGATACTTAATTTTCAATAAATCAATACCATCTTCTTGTTCATACTTGAATTGATATGATCCATAATTCGAACCATCACTATATTCAAAATCTATTTCTCTATTACCATCTTCTTCATTGATCTTAATCTTACTTTCAGACACTATCAGACCATTTTCAACAATTTTGATGTTGTATTTGCTTTCATTGCCTTCAATCTTGTAGGTTGATTCTACATAATTTGATAAGCCATTCGTTGTCTTGAAGGTTATGATTTCCCCATCGTCTTCTATTTCTTTCTTACCAATAAAGTCATATTGAAAATTTTTATATAAAAAGATACCTTCAATTTCAAATTGAATCTGCTCATTGTCTTTGACATATGATGTTGTATTAAAATACAAAGTATAATGAATCTGGTTACCTAACAAATCAATTGTTGTTAAGATAACTTTGGATTCATACATAGGATTATCTGATATTAAATTTGAAGTTGATATGCCTAAATTTTGTCCAGTTACAGTTTCAATCATACCTAAATATGGTTCTATTGTTGTTACAGTGTCAGTTGTTGTCAGCTTGCTTATCAAACTGAGTGCTTGATTATATGAAACGGTTGTTGCCGTATAATTGCTCATTAATGTTGCTGTTGACACAGCAGATACAGAAAGTGTGTTTTGATATGCAACATTAGTATATGGGTTCTGAACAGTTGCAATTGGTTGATTATTGAATAATCCAATGCTAAATAAAACTAGCACAGTTATAAAAGCAGTTGTAAATATCAGTTTAAACTTAAAAACAGATCTTGAAGGCTTGCTTATGATGACTGTATCTAGAATATTTACCTGATTCGATGCTAATATACTCCAATCAACTTTGGGTATCGATGTTGGAATATGTGATTCAATATTTGTTATAAATAATTTTTTGATTTCATTCTTCTTCATCATCGTACCCTCCTTCTGCCTTCAATTTATTCATTGCTTTTTGATAAATCCAAATAATTGTACCTAAGGGTTTCTCAAGTATCTTTGCAATCTCTCGATGTTTAAGCTCCTCAACAACCTTTAAAATGACAACGATACGTTCGTCCTCATCCAATCGATCAATCATGTGCATAAATAGGTATTCTTCATCAGGTCCGATTTCACGACTCACCATGATCTCACTGAAATCATTAACATCCACATTGAAATGATGTTTATTCTTCCGATATTGATCTATAGCATGATGATGAGCGATTTGTAATAACCAGTTGAAAAAATTGGTGTTTTCTTTATATTGATGGATTGAAGACAGCATTTTCATGTAGACTTCTTGCATGATATCCTCAGCAGTCGAATGATTCTTTGCAATAGCAAAAACGACAGAATATACAGCTCTTTTTGTATTCATGTATATATATTCGAATGCAGCTTCATCTTTATTTTTGATTTTTTCAATGTAAGTGTGATCGATTATCATGCGAAACTCCTCAAGTTGATTCGTGTTTGAGTAGAACACTACTCATTCACATATTACCATTAGATTGTCTGCACTAAGTGAGATTTACTCACTATTGATGATCAATAATTTGTTGTTGCTCCTGCAGGTACATCATCTGTGGTGCTATCTGTTTCGTCTTGATCCTCATTTAAATCATCCTGATCGTCTTGGTCGTCCATATCATCATGTTGATCTTTATGGTTAAATTCTCTATCAGATTCATGTTCATAAGCTTCATCATGATCTGGCTCCACATAGATTTGATAGCTCGTCGTATTCGTTAATTCATCAATAATGACTTCTACTTTGATCTTGCCTGAGTCTTCTATACCGTCAAGGAGTGTTTGGTACTTGATTTTCAGTACATTCACACCATTTTCATTTTCATACTTAAAAGAATACTCACTATGATTTGCACCTTGAGTAGATTCAAGTTTAATAACTGTTTCACCATCTTCAATTTCAACTTTGATTTTACTTTCGGTAACAATAACGCCATTTTCTACAACTTTGATTAAGAATTTCTTTTCATCATCTTCAACTTTGTATTGTGAATAAACATAGTTATTTTCATCGATTGCAGACTTGAATGAAATCTTTTCTTCACCATCTTCTAGTTCTTTGCGACCAGTGATCTGATATTCAGTTGCCCCAATCACTAAAATACCATTGATCTCATATTGTGTTTGTGCTTCGTCGACTTGTGAATCATCAGTTGTTTCTGTCACAGGTAATTCAGGATCTAGCAATACTGTATTATAATACATTGTATAAACCATTTGATTGTTTAACAAATCATATACCGTAAACACGCTCATTGTTTCATATAATACATTATCTGAAACTGTCGTTGTCACGGTTAACCCATTATTTTGTGCTAGTAATGACTCAAACATTTCCAAATAAGGTTCAATTTGATCAATTGTCAAATCTGGTGTTGTTGTACTTAGCTGTGTTACTTGTGAAACTGCAGCTAAAGGTTCAACAACCGTATCACTAATTAGTGTTGATGTCGATATTGCTGAGAATGAAAATATTTCTTCATCTGTTGCAAATTCAAAAGCTTGTGATAAAGCAGTTAATCCTGTGCATGCAGATACACTGATTGCAATTAAAAGCATTGTTATTCCGAGTACTATTCTTTTCATATGTTATTTCTCCTCTTCTTCCTACACTATGTTAACGTGTCATACAACCTTTTTTATTGGTTTATTGATAAATACTAAAAAAAAAAGGCAATTCTTTTGAAATTGCCTCATTGATTATAATTCTTTGTTTCTTTTGCCCCTATAAGTCTTAAGCCATGTGGTTATCAAATCGATTGTTACAACTATACCAATAAATATGCTGAAAGCTTTAATGCCAATTGCAAACCCATCTGCAACTTCATTGGTTGTTGTTGCAAGATATTCAGCTATTTTTTCAAACATCAAGATATTGAATAAATTAGGATAACTGATGAAAATAATGGTAACAACAGTAGAAAATATTTTGCTTACTGTATAAATTACTGTCAGTTTAACATTCCAGATGCCGTACAATGCTTTTAAGCTACTCACAACAATTGATAGTGCAACAGAGATAATTAAGATAGGTATAAATGCTTTTACAATTTCTACTGTAAACATTGGAGCTACCATTGTGGAACCTTCGTATATACCAAGTGCATCTAAATAATTAACTAGTAGCAAGATAAAAATCATCGCAAATATTGTTTCAATAACTAACCCAATAACTGCGCCAGTTCTATTAATCTTTGGACTGTTTTTCATTGGTAATTCAGGAAGATTTGATATTTTCCATTTTCTAAATTTTGTTTTTTCTTCTGCTTTTTCAATCATGAAAAATATAAAGGTTACCCAGGCAAATGCCATCAGTAAAGAATTAGTTGAAACACTAAACAATTTGCTAAACACTTCACCAATCATTTGCCAAGGAGTTTCAACATTTAGATTGAGAGCAAGATCTATGGATCCAAAAACAAGTGATATTGAAATAAATATAATCATGACTATTTTCAACACCCTAACATAGTCATCAAAATAAGCCGGTGAAATCAGATAACGCTCTTTTGTTCGATACCTATTTGCAAGTAATCTTGGTTCACCCAATTCTAATAAAACCTTTTCGATGTTTTCTTCGCTGCGATTGTCTCCAAGCATATCATCAATATTTGCTACTAATTCTTTTTCAACTTCTGCTCTGCTTTCTTCAGGAAGTCTTCTTTTTACATCGTACACATATCTTTCAATTATATTTTTCATCTTTTGTTCTCCTTAAATAGTTCATCCATTTCTAAAGCTAATTTGTACCATTCATTTTCAAGTTCAACTAAAATTTCTTTCCCTAAATCACTCAATATATAATACTTTCTCGGTCTTGAATCACTGACATCCCATTCGCTCTTGAGTATGCCTTGCGACTCGAGCCTTCTCATCAATGGATATAAGGTTCCCGCTTCTATATTGATTTTATTTTGTTCTAATCTTTGTAACAGTGAATACCCATATTGATTTTCTTGAAGTTGATTCAAGACAGCAATGATTTGAGTGCCTCTTCTTAATTCAACAATCAAGTTCGTTAGTAATGATACATCACTCATATTGATCACCTCAAATCAATTATACTGTATGTCATACACTATTGTCAATACTTTAATAATAATTTTTTAAAAAATAAATCAAACTTATAGTTTTCTTGTGTAAAAAAATGCCAATATCTTTGATATAGAGTTTTTAGCAAAACCAAAAATTGCAAGAAACCCAATCTTTCCTAAGCCGAATATTGGAAATAGTAAGTGTAATCGTGCTATAATCAAATCAAATTAATGACTTATTGTTTTTTATAATTTTATAGTACCTTTTTATTTTTAACTATAGAAAGCGGTGAAAATATGACTCAAAGCGATTCAAATTTGCATGCTGATGTATTGACACGTAAAAACTTGCTGATTTTTACTGGTTTTTTAGGTATATTGCTGATTTCTGCGACCTATATATTTGGTTGGTATGTCTTAGCTATTGCAGCAGTATCCTATGCAGTATCTGTCACCATTGAACTGATTTTTGCTAAGATCAGAAAAAAGAAATTGGATATGAGCTGGATGGTAACACCACTAGTTTTTGCATTGCTCATGCCTCCAACAGCGCCATTATGGATGGTAGCTATTGGTTCTGGTTTTGGTATATTTTTTGGAAAAAGTATTTTTGGAGGCCTCGGTAAAACAGTTTTTAACCCAGCGCTCGTAGGTGTTTTGTTTGTGCAAATATCTTTTCCAGCATTTATGGCAACCATGTGGCTTGATCCTGTCAGTGATTTAGTTTCTGCAGTCACACCTTTAATAACATTGAGCAAAGGGCTTCCTTTCAATTATACTTTACCAAATTTGCTTTTTGGATTAGTTCCTGGAACTTTGGGTGAAACATTCAGGTTAGGAATCATAATCTTAGGTTTTGGTCTAATTGTCTTGAAGATTGCTGACTGGAGAATTCCATTATTTTTTATTGGTTCAGTTTTTCTTCTGACTTGGATTGGCCATCTCATTAATCCAGTAACATTTAAGGATCCTATACTTTCAGTATTTACTGGAGGGATAATGTTTGGAGCATTTTTTGTAGCCACTGATCCTGTAACCGCTCCTTCTAAATCTATTGGTAAGATGCTTTATGGATTTGGAATTGGGTTTATAACAGTTTTAATCAGAAACTTCGCAGCATTTCCTGAAGGAGTTACTTTTAGTATCATCATCATGAATGCTGTATCACCATTAATAGATAATTGGAACAATAAAGAAACCGCTCCAATTGAAAAAGAGGTGGTGACAGTATGAATCAATATGTAAAGATGCTGCTATTTGTCGTTATTTTAGGAACAATTACCTCCTTATTACTTCTAGGTGGTGACTACTTAACAAGAGATTTAATTGAAGCCAACAAAGCTGCTGATCTCAAATCAGCCATTCTTGATGCAAATGATATTTCCTATACTTTTTCAAATATTCACGATATTTTTGCAGAAAAGATTGATGTGCTTGAAATCGATGGTTTAACCTTCTACGTAGATAAAGAAACTGGTTCTGTCAGCTATCTATTTGATGGTGGTGGTGTCTGGGGTCCGATTATCGGAATTATCACATTGGAATCAGATTTTGAAACCATCCAAAGTATTAAGATTTTACAGCAGGAAGAAACACCTGGTCTTGGTGGTGTTATCGCTGAATCTAATTATCTATCTACATTTGTTGGTATCAAGATGGTCCCACAAATTGAAATCAATAAAGATACAAGCACCAATGACGTTAATGAAATTGATGCTATTACTGGTGCAACCAAAACATCAAAAGCTGTTGAACTTATTTTAAATCAATCATATACCGAGCACAAAGCTGCTTGGGACAATCGGGATTAGGGAGGTGCAAACATGAAACTGATAAA
The DNA here is from genome assembly GCA_964587475.1 of uncultured Mariniplasma sp. Classification (GTDB taxonomy): domain Bacteria; phylum Bacillota_I; class Bacilli_A; order Acholeplasmatales; family Acholeplasmataceae; genus Peloplasma. The sequence continues at coordinate 36,261 of CAZPLF010000014.1, read as the reverse complement.
AATCAAATATACCAGATGGTATAACATTATGAAAGATGGATTATCAAAAAATAATCCAATCGTTATCGCAGTTCTTGGAATATGTTCTGCACTTGCAGTAACCAATCGTGTTGATAATGCGATTGCCATGGGGATTGGTGTTACTTTTGTGGTCATGGCAAGTTCTGCTACTGTTTCACTGATTAGAAACTTCATTCCACCAAAAGTTCGTATGGTTACCTATATGGTCATCATTTCATCATTTGTAATCCTTGTACAATTATTCTTACAAGCATACTTTCCTAGTATTGCCAAAGCACTTGGGGCTTACGTTGGACTGATTATAACCAATTGTATCGTCATGGGACGTGCGGAAGCTTTCGCTTCTAAGAATCCCGTTAGATATACACTTGTTGACGGTTTTGCTAGTGGTATGGGATATACTTTCATTTTAATTATTGTTGCAGTTATTCGTGAAATTCTAGCATTTGGTACAATCTTGAATTATCGGATTATGCCTGGCACATGGGTAAACTGGACAGTCATGGCTATGGCTCCAGGTGGTTTCTTTGTCTTAGGACTCCTCATTTGGGGTATTCGTGAATTATCTAAGTATTATGAAGAAGCATAGGGGGTAGAAAAATGGCTCATTTAATAGAAATTATTTATGGAACAATATTAAATAACAATATAGCTCTGGTCTACATTTTAGGTATGTGCCCCTTGATTGCAATTTCGACAAATGTAAAAAATGCTAAAGGCATGGGTATTGCAGTTGTCTTTGTCGTTACAATCACTGGTATTATCAATTGGCCAATCTACAGTTTGCTAAAAAGCACGGGTACAACAAATCTTGCTCTACTCGTTTTCATCATCACAATTGCAGCAACTGTTCAATTTTTGGAAATGTTTTTAGAAAAGTTCATTCCTAAACTTTATAATGCTTTTGGTATCTTCCTTCCATTAATCACAGTGAACTGTGTTGTCTTAGCCGTTTCATTATTCTTCGTGAATAGAGAATACAGTTTCTTGGAAACTGCAGCATTCTCATTTGGCTCATCAGTTGGTTGGTTATTAGCCATTGTATTAGTTGCTGGTATTCGTGAAAAAATGGCTAAAAACAGTGATGTTCCTCGTGGACTAGCTGGAAAAGGTATTGTGTTCATTATTTTAGGAATTTTAGCATTAGCTTTTATCGGATTTACTGGCATTGCAAACATTTAACAGGAGGTAATATATGAATATATTCGTACCAATCATCTTAATTGGTGTTTTACTTGTCATTGCTATACTACTTATTCTTGCTGAAAAAGCACTAGGTGGTGGTGGAGAAAAAGTAATCACTATCAATGAAGAAACAAAAATACCTGTTAAAGGTGATGACACTTTACTCAATACACTTGCTCAACACAAAATATTTATTCCATCAGCTTGTGGTGGAAAAGCAACTTGTGGATTTTGCAAGTTTAGATTGATTGAAGGTGGTGGAGAAATCAAACCTACCGAAGAACCTTTTCTTTCAGATGAAGAAAAGAAAAATGGCACCCGATTATCCTGTCAGGTAAAAGTTAGGGACAACATGAAAATTGAAATACCCAATGAACTTCTTAACGCTCAAGAATTTAAAACGATTGTTGAGCAAATGAAAGATTTGACCTATGATACAAAGTTAGTGCGTCTCAAATTGATTGACCCAGAAACCATGCACTTCAAACCAGGTCAATATGCTCAACTCAAGGTTCCTGGTATAGAGGTCATACGTGCTTATTCGATTGCATCTAATCCCAAAGAAGCTGATCATATTGAATTTATCATCCGTATGGTTCCTAAAGGTCAAGCAACTGGATTCGTGCACAAAGCTCTAGAAGTTGGAGATAAAATCACCGTTACTGGTCCGTTTGGCCATTTCTATCTTCAAGAAGACTCAAATAAAGAGATGATTTGTATCGCCGGTGGTTCTGGGAAAGCACCCATTCGTTCTATTCTTTATTATTTAAAAGATCGTGGCATGCAAAGAAAAGTAAAATACTTTTTTGGAGCAAAGTCTAAAGCAGATTTGTATTATACCGAGGAATTCATGGACTTGGCAAAAGAATTTCCCAATTTTCAATATATACCTGCATTATCTGCTCCACTTCCAGAAGATCAGTGGAAAGGTGAAGTAGGACTCATTACAGACGTTGTGGATCGGTTCACAGAGGATTTAACTCAAGCTGAAGCTTATCTTTGTGGTTCCCCAGGTATGATCAATGCATGCATTAATGTACTTAAGAAACATGAAATTCAACCTGAAAATATTTTTTATGACAAATTCTCATAAACAATAAGAGCCCTTCATTGGGTTCTTTTTGTAACCTATCGGTGTTTTTTAGCAACTAACATGCTATTTTATTGATATATGTGAAGCTATTTGTTAGAGTTAAAGTGTAAAAAATAAACTTTAGGAGGACTAAAAAATGAAAAAAATAGTGATGATGGTTACGATGCTTGTTATGGTATCAAGCTTGGTGGCTTGTACAGCTCAAGATGCATTCTCAGTCTTTGAGAAAGTTATAACAACTGAAACTATTCTTGTGGATCAATATGAAACAATTCAAACAACAGATTTAAATGATCAAAGCCTAAATCAATTGTCATTTGAAAATGTGCAAGCATTGAGCACGACTTTAGAGACTGATGATTTGACGAATACGGGAAAAATAGCATATATTCGTGCATTATATCAAGATATTCAGATGACTCATGCTCAAAATATTCTACTTAAATATGAAATTAAAGATGTTTGGGCAGAATTAAAGATAAATGTTACAGCGTTTAAAGATGCAAAGCTTACCCTAAACGATGATGACAAAACAACACTTGCTGACTATAAAATGGAATTTGCACTCAGACGTCTAGAAGTACAAGCTTCAATTGGCAGTATCAAAACTTCTTTAGAAGAATTGAAAGGACTTTATGATTTAGATCATTTAGACCTGATTATCGACCACTTTGAATCGATACTTGATGTTTTGACAATGAGACAGAATCACATGGTTTATCTCAAGGATGCACTGATTGATGTGAACACAATCGCTTTGAGTTACTTAAGTTAGATTATGTCAAAGAAAAAGCACTTGATCATTTGATAAGTGCTTTTTTTTATCTTCATTGTTCTATTCTTCTTTTTTTTGATGTACATCCAGTTGTGGGAATGGGATCTCAATGTTATTTCTATCAAACAATAACTTGAACTCTCTATTCATTAAACGTGTGACTTTATACTTTTCCAATTCCTCACATCTTGCGAGCATACGTAAAACTACAGATGAATTGCCAAGCTCCTCAACACCTGTGTAAAATGGTCCTTGCTTAATTGAGGGTATATTCTTTGCAACTTCGCTCAAGTTAGCTTCAATCAATTTTTCGATTTTTTCCAAATCTTCACCATATCTAATGGAAATTAAACAAATTGCAACAGATAATGAGCTCGTTGTATTAATTGCACCTCGAATATCTGAGTTATTAACAATAAGCACATCACCATTTTTATCTTCTATCTTAGTTATTCTTAGACCGATTTCTTGTACAGTTCCTCTCATACCAATAACTTCAATCACATCACCGACTGAAAATTGTTTTTCAAATATGATAAACAAACCACAAAAGATATCTTCAATCAAGCTTTGAGCACCAAAGCTAATAGCCAAACCTAAAATCCCAGCACCAGCAAGAAGCGTAGGTGTTTGAACACCCCAAGCACTTAAGATTAGAAATAAAGCGACAATAACAATCAAATACTTGATAATGCTACTCATTAATTTTCCGATGGTTTCGCTTCTTTGCCCTTTTTTGGTTAATAAAGGAACCAAAACCTGAAGGATCATATTAATGATCCAAACAAAAATGACAATTGTTACACTTTCCAAGATTATGACATAATTATTGGAAAAGAAATCGATAAGATTGAAAAATTTTCCAATGCTATTATTGATAATCGTAGCAAAAGTAGTACCAGGGAATAGTAATCCAGCAAACATACCTAATACTAAAAAGATTAGAATGACAATTGAAACTATAATGATGCGTGCTTTGTCCTTTTTGGACTTTTCTTTAAATTTCATGTTTTTTCTCCTTTATTCTACAGTCGTAATGACGTATATGATTTCATAATAATATGATATATCTTCATTTCTTAATCCAATATCAATTCTGTACGGTATGCTAGCTGTTTTATCAATAATGAAAGTTACTGTTTTATAACCATCCATGGGGGTAAACCCAAATTCACCACTTGCAACATACCAATCATATTCATCTTGAATTTCATAAACATAATAATAGGGAATTTGAAAGTTGTGGTTGGGGTCAGTAACTGAGATTGTCACTTCATAATAGAAATCAAAATCAACGACATCTATTAGGTATGAATAAGCACTTAATGTTTTTATTTCTTGTGAGTCATATGTCTTGGTCTCTTTCGCCAAAGTATATGGATTAGTATAAATCACTTTCAAATCAACCTGATAAATTGTATTTTTTTTCAATCCATCAAAACTGACTTCAATTCCATAATGCATCGAGGCTTCATCTATATTGTCTTTATTGACAGTTTTTGTTGAAATTGGATACCCATCTTTAGTTAACTTGAACTCATAGGTCACATCACTTAAAAATGAGAAATCCGGGTATATCGATAAGACAATGGATGTATCTGTTACCTGCTCTATGTAATAATAAGCCTCAAATGAAATGGGTGTATTAATATAGAGTTCATCAAGAATCAAAGTATCGTTATTATAAAGTGTTGCTTCCAAATAAACATATATTCGACCATTCATTTGATAGATGTTGTCTAGAATATGTGTTGATGATCCATCAGCGACTACAAAACTGTAATATTCAAATGGTTCAGTCTCATCCATACCAATAACGCCATAATAGAGTTCCACATTCATATATTCATCTAGGTCATCATATAAAATAGTTTCTAGCTCATATTGAGTATCAAATTGATTTTGAGTGTCCAATAATGTATAACTAAGAATTGCCCCACCACTGTTTGGCTGAGTAACGAGTTCTCTGGTAGCCAAATTTTCCTGACCAAATCCTTTGCTACCCATGACTGACATCTTATAGGCAGTACCATCATTAAGATTGGAAAATTCACCGACATTGACACCTAATTGAAGTGGAATAGCATAATACTCAAATTGATTTTCCAAGACTATTTCAAGAGTGCTTAGATCTATTGCATTATCAGCATCTGTAATTTCTACTTGATAGACGATTTGGTTCTTAAACACTTGAACTTGATTGATTTCTGCTTTAGGGCTTGATGGTATCACTACTACAGCAACAATAATAGCAGTCGCTGTTATGACAAAGGAAGTCATCCAAGATTTCAGAATCTCTAATCTTGTTCTTTTTTTAATTTTCTCTTTAAATTTCGATTTTGCTATCAATATAAGGACCTCCCTTCATCATTGAAATATTATTCATATTTTTAAATCACAAAACAAAAAAGAATGTTTGTCTGAATAGATAGGTTGGATGATTTATGTCTCGTAAGATGTATTTACATCACTCTATACTTATTATGCTTTAAAAATTATTAAAACTCAATAGAATATTCAATTTTTATACATACAAAATATATTTATGTCTATTTAGAAAAGATCAGAGCACTTAAAACTAAAAGGAATAAAAAAAAGCACGGTGTGCTTTTATTTTTGTTTAGACTTATATCGATCTTTTAATTGCTTATCCCAGTATTTTTTCTTTTTTGCATGATAAGGATTTTGGTGTTTTGTTTCAATGGTTGTCGATGTAGAGGTTTTTGAAAAAGGTTTCGCTTTATTTGAATGATTGGTTGAAGCTGTCTTATGTGTATTTGCATGTGCTGTTTTAGTCTGTGTTTTATAGGCTCCAGATAAGTAGACATCCTTTTCCACCTTTAGATTCAGATGGATATGTTTTTCAATATCTTTAAGTAATCCTGCTTCTTCGGGACTGCAAAAACTAATTGCAATACCAGAAAATCCAGCTCTACCTGTTCTTCCAATCCGGTGAATATACGTTTCTGGTACTTCAGGCAAATCATAATTAATGACGTGAGATAATTCTTCTATATCAATGCCACGAGCTGCAATATCAGTAGCCACTAAAACCTGAATTTGCTTTGTTTTAAAATTGCTTAAGGCTTTTTCTCTAGCATTTTGTGATTTATTGCCATGAATTGCTTCTGCTTGTATGCCCACAGCAACCAATGCTTTAGTCACTTTGTTTGCCCATTGTTTGGTTCTAGTAAATACGAGTGCTGAATCTATGTTTCCCTTTTTAAGAAGATGAATCAATAATTCAACTTTATCCTTCTTAGGTACCTTATAGATTGATTGATCAATGACTTCAAGTGTAGTTTCAACAGGTTTGACTGAAACTCTTTCTGGATCTTTTAAAATACTTTGTGAAAGTGCAATAATCTCTTTTGGCATAGTTGCAGAAAAGAGCATTGTCTGTCTTTGTTTTGGAATTAATCTAATAATTTTTTCTACATCTTTAACAAATCCCATATCAAGCATACGATCCGCTTCATCAAGAACAAAATATTCGAGTTTAGAAAAATCAATAAATCCTTGATTGATTAAATCTAGTAATCTACCAGGAGTAGCCACTAAAATATCGATGCCCTTGAAAAGTGCATCCGTTTGTGCTTTTTGACTCACACCACCAAAAATAACTGCTACTCTTAATCCCAAATGCTTACCATAGGTGCGAAAACTATCTTTGATTTGAGATGCAAGTTCTCTTGTTGGGGCTAAAACCAAAGCTTTGATATATCTTGTTTCATGCTTGATCTGTGATTGATGAAGCCCTTGCAATATTGGAATAGCAAAAGCTGCGGTTTTTCCTGTGCCTGTCTGTGCGCTTCCTAAAATATCCTTACCTTGTAACAATATTGGGATCGCCAATTCTTGTATGGGTGAAGGCTCTAAGTATCCTTCACTTTCAAGTGATTTAAGGATAGGTTCTATAATTTCTAATTCATTAAATTTCATTTTATTGCTCCGTTTTTTTTATTTTGCCTCATCATCCCACGTCATCAAGATTTTTAATCTCTAAAATCTGGCAATTCATTTTTGATGATATGTTTGCTGTCTTTTGGATATGTCAATCTACCAAGATGATTTATAATCATCGTTAAAAGCTAAATGGATGTATTGATTTAGCACTAATAAATTTTTAAACAGCAACCTTAAATGATTTTTTTTTGTCTTTATCAATCATTATTTTAGGTTTATAGTCAATCCTTCTATATAAGTAAATACCAACGATGCAAATGACGACATTACTAGCTAGCATGCCATACCAAATGCCCGAGCTTCCTAAATTTGTAAATGTTTTAAGGAATAAAACAATTGGGATTCTAAGAATCCATAACCTCGTTGTCGAAATAATAAAGGTAAATTTTGTGTTTCCAGTACCAGTAAATGTTCCAAGAAATGTTTGAAAAATTGCCATTAATGGTAAACCAATCAACAAATAAAACATATATTCTACAGTTAAAGCTAATGCAACTGGATCATCTTTAATAAAGAAACCAGCAAAGTAACCTCTAAATCCCATCACTGCTGCAGATCCAACCATCATAATTGAAACGGATAGAATCATTGCTTTTCTAAATGTTTCCTTTGCTCTTGGAATATTTTGATTTCCAATATTTTGGCCAATATAAGCTGCTAAAACACCACCGATAGCCATCACAGGATGCAAAATAATACTACTTAACCTGTTCCCTACTGAAAATGCTGCTACTGTTTCTTTACCATAAGTAAATAGAATGCCATTCATAATTCCAAAACCGATGGCAGTAAAGGCTTGACCAAGTGATGCTGGAATAGCAGTTTTAATCAATTTGGAACTAATCAATGAATCTAATCTTAAATACTTGAAGTCAATTGTAATTCCTGTTTTAGCTTTAAACAATTGTAACAATCCCATCGGCATAATAATGACATTTGCAATTAAGGTTGCGTAAGCAGCTCCTGGTACACCTAGATTATAGTATGAAACTAGTAAAGGTGTAAGGATAATGTTAACGACAACAGTAATGACACCATAGATGACTGGAGTAACTGTATCACCACTTGATTGTCTAATGGCTGTAAATGCGAAGAACAAAAAGACAATAGGTAATTCAAATGACCTGATTTGCAAATACTTAACACTATTTGTATAGATATATGTATCTGATTCTGTGATCATGAATCTCATAATCATTGGCGCTCCAAAATATGAAATCACATTCAATACCAGACCTGTAGCTAAGGCAATAACAACGAGATTACTTGCATATTTCCTTGCTTGATCAAATTGACCAGATCCAATTTGTTGACTGATCAGCGCTGTACCAGCAGCACTTAAACCAATCCCTAAACTTATAAATGTGAATACAACAGGAAATGTTAAAGAAATAGAACTAATAGCTTCAGTACTGAAATTAGGAATTTCACTAACGAAATACATGTCAATGACATCATGGATTGTTTTAATGAAATTATTAAGCATTAAAGGGATTGCTAAGATTAGCAATCCTTTGTAGATGTTTTTATCATGTAAGATTAAATTGCGCTTTTTCTCATCTTTGCTCATGTTTTCACCAACCAAAAAATTATACCATAAATAATTATTATGAAACTAAATATGTCTTAAAATTCTTTAAAAAAAGGGGTATTTTCTATTTTCGATCGATGAATGACCCGATAATGAGGGTGATACATCTTTTTGTAGGTCAAACTATGACTTATGGGTCTAATGCCTTTGGCAATATAGGTTTCAACCCATAATTTAGCGGTTGTATAGTTTATCTCAATTTTTTGCGATTTAATGAGATTCATGCAAATATACAAACAATTGATAAAATCATTTTCAAGTTTTGTTTGATCATCAATATCTTCATTCATTGATTGAAAAAAGACATTTGTAATTTGCTCAATAATCTCTGAATCAAGGTATGATTTAGCCAAATGCAACCTAACGTAATAATTGCCTATATCTTCAATAATTTGTTTATCGTCTGTTGTACTCATTTGTTCAATTTCAAGTTTCAAGTAGCTCTTAATTTGTTCAATAGTTGGATTGCTAGAAAAATGTTTCGGTCCAAATATCATTTGATAAATGAGCTTAATGAAATCCTCAATTTGCATCAACGGATACATTTGATAATGAATCAATAAAATGTCTATACACGAATTCATAAAAATCATTCTCCTTTCCAGATGAAAACATGCATTCTATCACGATCATCGCTTTAGAAATGCATGCATCTGTTAAAATCTATAAAATTAAAATCTGTTTTTATCGATCCATAACCCAAGTGCTGGATTAGGAACATAGAATACTTCTTCACCATCTGGCATGATATTCCACCCTGGAATTAATTTTTCAGGGTTATATTTTTTGATTGTTTCATCATAATCAACAGCAGCAAAATGGACGCCTTCAACTTCTGTTTTAGTAATGTTCTTCACTGCATAAGTAATCTTGAATCGATCATCTGATGAACTGTGAATCAAATGTGCAGCTGCACTCATATTTAACTGAAGATCTTCGTTTTCATGAAATAAATCAAGGACTTTCAATCTTCCACAGTATCCGTATTTACGGATTAATTGATCGATTATCGGATCTTCACCAAACTTTGTTATACCAGCGGCCAAAACGATTAATTCCCCACCAGTTTCAATAGCCATACGTGTTCGATAGATTGATTTATTTCCTAACCAAGTGCTCTTGAATTCTTTAGGATCTAAATTGACAATGCATTTTTTTATGCCTTTTTCGATAAAGTCAATGTTCTTTTTTTGAGCAAGAACAATTGCTTTTTCAAGTACATTTCTTTCATTACCAATGAATAGTCCGTGAGTCTGAATAGAGCCTTGTGGAGCGGTTGTTACAGTTAAAACAAATACGATTGGTCTTTCGTTTAGAAAGTGTTTCATCGCATAGTCTAACACTTTTCTTACTGGTGTATGATCTTTTCCCATCATGCGTTCCATACCATAAACCGCACCAATCATATGCGATTGATTGATGGTTTTCTTACCACCACAACCCACTAAAATGTTCTTTGAATGATTTGCCATACCAATCACTTCATGAGGAACAACTTGGCCAATAGATAGTATCAAATCATAACTTTTGTCCATAATCAATTGATTGACTTCGCAACTCACTGGCTTATTCCATATGCCTTCTGTTATTTCTGAAATGTAGTCAGAAGGGACATCACCGATATTGATAACATCAGTTCTCCAGTTATGATAAAGAAACTTTTCAAAAGGAATATCGCCATACATTTCTTTGCATTCATCTTTTGTCATGGCTATATGTGTGCCTAATGCTGGTAAAATGTCAACTTCGATTTGATGATCGACAAAATAGTGATAATAATAGTTTGTAATCAATCCAGCATTAGAATGAAAGCGTGTGAAATCAGGTGGAACCAATAGAACTTTATCGAGTTCTTTGCCTTCTATTGATTTGAGTAGTGCATTTTTAATTTCAATATCAGTTAATCCAGTAGGCTTGATTGCTTCTAAGAAAATATCCATATCAGTCTCCTAAACACCTGAATATGCTGAAAATCCACCATCAACAGGAACAACAATACCTGTGACGAATCCAGAACTTTCCTGATCAACCAACCATAACAATGTGCCAATCAATTCTTCTGGTTCACCATAACGTCCCATCGGTGTATTATTTAGAATTTTATGACTTCTTTGAGTTGGTGTGCCATCTTCATTCCAAAGCAATGCCTTATTTTGTTTCGTTGAGAAAAAACCAGGTGCCATTGCATTCACACGAATGCCACTTTTTGCAAAATGAACTGCTAGCCATTGTGTGAAATTGGATACTGCTGCCTTTGCAGCACTATATGCTGGTATTTTTGTAAGTGGTGTAAATGCATTCATTGAACTGATATTTAGAATTGTTGAACCGGGTTTATCAATCATATCTTTGGCAAATATTTGTGTCGGTATGAGTGTGCCTGTAAAATTGAGTCCGAAAACGAAACCAAAGCCTTCAATATCGAGATCAAAGAAACTTTTGTTACCTTCTGTACCAAATTTTTCTCGATTGAAAAATTCATCATCTGTGGTTGCTTTGGGACTATTACCACCAGCACCATTGATTAAGATATCACAACCACCATAATAAGCCATCACTTTCTGATGTGCAACTTCCATGCTTTCTTTATCTAAAACATTGCAACTGATTCCAATCGCATCATAACCTTGATCAACAATTTCATTAGCTACTTTTCTTGCTTTGTCTTCTGTTAAATCCAAAATAGCTACTTTAGCACCACATTGAGCAATTGCCTTTGCAAACATACTGCACAATACGCCACCACCACCGGTAATTACAGCAACCTTGCCTTTTAAATCGGGTTGTATTGACAATTTCATATATTCTACCTTCCTTTAAACATTATAGGTCGTAGATGAAGTATCTCCACCACGCCCAGTCCAATTCGTATGGAAAAATTCTCCACGTGGTTTATCAATTCTTTCATAGGTATGAGCTCCAAAGTAATCTCTTTGTGCTTGAAGCAGATTTGCAGGTAATCTTTCACTCTTATAACCATCAAAATAAGTTAATCCAGCTGACATAGATGGTGTAGGAACACCATTCATGACCGCAGTTGAAACAACGATTCTCCAACTATTAATCAGTTTTTCAATCGTATCTTTAAAATATGGATCAAGCAATAAATTTGTCAATTCTGGATTCACATCAAATGCTTCTTTGATTTTTCCTAGAAATACAGAACGAATGATGCATCCACCACGCCACATGAGTGCGATACCACCATAATTCAAGTCCCAGTTATTGGTTTTTGCAGCAGCTCTCATCAATGCGTAGCCTTGTGCATAAGAAATGATTTTGGATGCATACAATGCTTTTCTAATGTGTTCGATAAATTCCTTTTTATCCCCATTAAACAGTATAGGTGTCTTTGCAAAGATTTTGGATGCAATGACTCTTTCTTCTTTCAAAGCAGATAAACATCGAGCATAGACTGATTCACCGATCAAAGTTAAAGGAACTCCCTCATCAAGAGATGAAATAGCAGTCCATTTACCTGTACCTTTTTGTCCAGCTGTATCTAATATTTTATCAACCAATGGTTGTCCATCTTCATCTTTCACTGCTAAGATATCAGTAGTAATCTCAATGAGATAACTATCAAGTTCGGTCTTATTCCAAGCTTTGAATACTTCATGCATCTCATCAGCTGACATCGTTAGGATATTCTTCATTAAATGATAGGCTTCTGTAATTAATTGAATATCGCCATATTCAATACCATTATGAACCATTTTCACAAAATGACCAGCACCATCGTTTCCAACCCAATCGCAACAAACATCACCATTTTCAACTTTGGCAGCAATCGCTTTGAATATTGGTTTGACAAGAGGCCATGCTTTTGCTGAACCTCCTGGCATGATAGATGGTCCTAATAATGCGCCTTCTTCTCCACCAGAAACTCCTGTTCCTATATATAACAAACCTTTTTCTTCAATGTATTTGGTACGTCTAATTGTATCTGGATAATGCGAATTGCCACCATCTATGATGACATCACCTTTTTCCAAGATAGGAATCAATTGCTCTATAACGCTATCAACAGGGTCTCCTGCTTTAATCATAAGCATGATTTTTCTTGGTTTTTTTAAACTATCTGCAAGTTCCTCAAGAGAATAAGTACCTACGACACTCATTCCTTTTGCACGACCATCAATAAAACCATTAACAACTGTTGCTCGTCGAGCATAAACTGAAACTTGAAAACCTTTTGATGCCATATTCATGACAAGATTTTCACCCATGACAGCTAAACCAATTAACCCAATATCTGACTTTTTCATTATTATCTCCTCAATCAATCGTTTTATCGCTTAACTCTTGCATTACCTTCCCAAATGCTCCACACTTGTTCTTCATCAGCAGGTTGACCAAAATCATCTAATACTGTAGAAACTAAGGCACCAGAGGCCCAACCAAATTGAGCACATTTTTCTGAATCCCAGCCCTCTAAAAGACCATATAATAAACCACCAACGAATCCATCTCCACCACCAATTCGATCTAAGATTGGAATTGGTCTAGGTTCAATAATCGTCCATGTATTTTCATCAAGTAGAATAGCACCCCAATGATGTTCATTAGCGCTTATGACTTCACGAAGTGTAGTAGCAAAAGTATGTGCATTAGGAAACGCTTTTTTGACATTTATGATCATTTCTTTGAAACTTTCTATTTTATCAGCAATTCCTTTTCCACCTGCTTCGGGACCTTTGATGCCTAGAGCAAGTTGAAAATCTTCTTCATTGCCAATCAAGATATCAGAAACCGATGCAATTTCATGAAATGTTTTTGCTAATTCAACTTCTCTATTTTTCCAGAAAGATGCTCTATAATTTAAATCAAATGAAATTTTAGTGCCATTTTTATGTGCTTCTCTGGCAAGTTCAAGACAAAATTGACTCGTTTCTTCAGATAGTGCTGCAATCAAGCCTGAAAGATGAAGGAGTTGAACCCCTTCAATTGAAAAAAGTTGGTTGATATCAAAATCTTTAATGTTTAATGTTCGTCCAACTTCGCCTGCACGATCATTATGCACTCGAGGTCCTCGAAGACCATAACCACTGTCAGCAATATTGAATTGATGACGGTAACCCCATGGGCCGCCTTGATCAACTTCTACCCCACGATAACTAATATGTCTTTTCATTAAATCATTTTTAATGATTTGTGCTATAGGACTATTTTTAACAAATGTTGTAAGAACCAATGTTGGTTTTCCCAAAGCAGCAGAAATACTAACCACATTGCTTTCTGCACTTGTTGCTTGAAGAAAAAATGAATCGCTGATATGAACAGGTTGTCGATCATAAGGCGTTATTCTTACACCCATACTCGTTGGAACAACGATTGAATACTGATAATCGCTTTTGAATTTCATATGATTCTCCTTTATGTTAATTCTTGAATCCAGAATAAAGAAGCTCTAAATGCTTGCCAATATGTTTGGCTAGCATATTGGAATAAGCATCCGCTTTTTCTCTCCATAAATGATATAATTTATCTTTAAATAGATAGGTACCATCTGGGTTTTTCACATTTAGTATATATCCATAAGTTATATGAATCAATTGTCTAGCATCATTTTGATTGAAAAGATCTTCCAATGCTCCGTCTTTTAAAGTATCAATATTTGGTATCTTGGTTAAATCTGTTGTGACATGATAAAACTTCTTTGCTTCAGAAAACATAGAAAGTGCATATTTATGTATATCTCGATATAGACTTGGATCGTAGATAGCCACTAAACGCATAGCTTCAAGCCAGTTTGTGCCAGCAGTTTTTACATGGAAATGACCTTGTGTGTGCTTTCCAATTAATTGAAAAATCGAGAATTTATCAGATCCAGAATGGATGCTTAACTTATATCCGAAATGTCTAGCAATATTCGCATGAATGATAAGTTCTTTTTCAAACTCATTAATATCACCCACATAATCAACACCTTTTTGGAATTCTCCAATGAATCTTGGTGCCATTGTATCTAGGTGAACACCTCTGGATTTTAATTCATTAGCAACAAAATAATGTTGTGCTGGTGAAGTAGGTGTTGCAGTCTCATCAATAGAAATTTCAAAATTGACAGAATGAGTTGGATCACTAAAGTATGTTTGATAGATCTGAACCGCATAATCAATTGCTTTACCATATATCAAAACACTTTTTTTCAAGTCCATTTCATTAAACTCAATCATTGATGTTCCAACACTAAATACACAGTTCAAGTATTTAGATTTCATCTTCTCATCAAGAATGCATGACTGATTAATTGCATTATCAGTCATTTTGCTAACATCATTTCTAATATAATCACTGCAATCTAATGTGATCATCGTAAACCCTAACCTTAAAGCATATTCAATCTCTTCTGGTTTCTTTAAATGATCGCCATCTGCACCAAATCCATCCTTATAACCGTCTCTATAAACATAAAATGTTGCAGAATCTAATACTTCTTCGAATGTACGATTCGTCAAGTGTAACTCACGTATTGATTGTTGAACAAAAACTGGATATGCATCATAGGATTTAAAAACTTTAATGTGACCAGGACCTGCTATTCCTAAACGATCGCCCAACCCAAAACTACGCATTTTATTTAACACAGGAATAGGTTTAGTGAAAGGAAATAATCTCCTCAACACTTCTCCATTTTCATGTGTCAAATCTGCATTAACATATGTTATATTATTTGTTGTAAATTTTTGACCATTAAACAAGTTGGAATCTTTTCCAACTGCAATCAACACATCTTTTGAGCCTTGATTAATCATAAAAACCCACATCTGTTCTACCTTATTGATGGATAATGGATAAACTCCATATGCTTCAGGATTTGAGATGTTGGGTAGTGATTCAATAAAACCTTCAAGTTTTTTCATTTTTACTTCCTACCTATCATGATTTAATTTGTCTAAACTATATGATTTAATGATTATTTTAATGTCCGTATATATAGACGCCGTTTACAAATATAATTATATCATATGATATGACGTTGTGTCAATAAAATCACGTGTATCTATTCATGATTATCAAAACAATCCTTTAAGAATTAAAAAACCTACAGATTTGGTGAATTAATGTAGGCTGTTAAAAACATAGCGAGATAGCTTTTCAATATGAAAATGTTTAAAGTATTTTCGTTCATTCGGAATCCATTTTCGGATGAACATTTTTAGTTCTTGAAATCCATTGCGCTGATAAACTCTTCTTATTTGTTGAAGATATGAGGATTTCAAGAATATCTTGAGATCGTAAATATATGAAATTTGTGGATGCATCGCATATGAACCCTCGATGATATTAATTGATTTATTAGATTTATGGATGATGGGTTGAAGTGACTGCGTTTTGCAATCAAATGCTTGATAATCAATTTCTTGATTATTGACTAAAGGCACGATAACAACACTTTGTAAGCGTTCAAAATCAATGTTACTCGCATGTTCAAATGATGAATTTGATTGAGTGTGACTTTTATAAAAGTCATCCATATGAAAGATATTGGATTCAAAAAAGCCATGAATCAGTTCAGCAAGTGTTGTTTTACCTGATGTGCAATGCCCATCAATACCAATTATGAGCTGAGATTTTTCTGTCATTATTTCTTCTATATTTAATAATAAAGGCTGATATAATCTAACCATTTTTTCTAATTTTTTTCTATTTGGTGATTCTTCGAGCATCCGCTCTATTTTCTGATTGATTGTCATTTTAGATAAGCTGATAAAACTTCATTTTTTTGCATCAAAATAATAAGTGCAGGAATAAAGACCAATTGAAAAACAATACCCGGTAAAGCAGTTATAAATGCTCCATAAAGAAAGATTGTAAATGTAAACTCAGTACCAAGTGCTGAGAAGACAATCATGCTGACCACTCCCCAGATAATTCTTCCTATGATCATTGCTAAAATCAGACTTATATAAACATTGATTGGTTTCTTTGGTAAATAGCGATAAAGTAATCCAATAGACAAGCCATAGAAAGCAAGCTCAAAAGACATAATAAATGCGACAGGAAATAACGGTGGCATACCAACTAACAAAGCACGTAAAAGAGGTGTCAGGAAACCAACGATAGCACCATATCGCCATCCACAAACAAATCCACATAAAATGACAGGGATATGCATAGGCAAAAATCGGCTACCTAAAAATGAAACATTGCCAGTAACAAAGGGTAAAACAATACCTAATGCTAGAAATACGCTTGAAAGTATCAGATTAATCAATGGTTTTTGCTTATGAATCATATGTTTCCTCCAGCAATCTTCTTTATAAGTCGTCATAATTATTGATAATTCATTTGACTGTCTTCAATTGTAACATAAGTGTCTTTTGATACAAAACAAATCAATAACTTAATTTATGATAAGTTAATGTATTTAGTGATATTTTAGATTATTTAATAGATTTATATATGCAAAAATCAATAAATATTTGATATACTACTTGTATGATAAAAGTTTTATGAAGAGGTGTCGTTATGGATCAAAAAAAAATAGAATTAATAGAAACGTTAAAAACTAAACATCCAGAGAACTTAAAGATGATTATTGGATTTGATGGATTTATCGATGAGATTATTCATGTCGTTGATAAACGGATGGACAGTCAGCAGTTCTCAAGAATTGAAACCATTGAATTACTTGCTAAAAGAATAGAAAAAGCGAGTGGATTATCGACCAATATCGAACTTGTTCCTGTACAGAAAAAAATAGGAGGAAATGGTCCAATCATGTGTAATGCGATGGCTAAACATGATGCTTCCATCAATTATATTGGTGCACTTGGCGCTCCTACAATTGATGATGTTTTTCGTGGCATGGCAAATAATGTTAAACTCCTTTCAATAGCAACAGCTGGACATACGGACGCATTGGAATTCAACGATGGAAAAATCCTTCTTGGGAAAATGACATCATTGAATGATGTAACTTATGAAAACATAATTTCAAACATTGGTAAAAATGAATTTATTAAACTACTCTCTGAAACCAATTTGCTAGCAACAGTCAACTGGTCGATGTTACCTCATATGACTAATCTTTGGAAAAAAATGTTGAGTGAAATTCTCCCCTTGTTACCAATAAGCGCTAAAAAACCGATTTTTTTTATCGATTTGGCAGACCCTGAAAAACGCGAAAAAGATGAAATTCAAGAAGCTTTAGGCTTACTCAAACACTTTTCCAGTCATTTCTTTGTTGTCTTAGGTTTAAATAAAAAAGAAGCTTATGATGTCGCTAATGAATTAGACCTATTTGATAATTCTAGCCTTGAAAAAATGCAGGTTTCACTAGAAGATTTGAATCAAGCTTTATATGAAAATTTAGAAATAGGATCCGTAGTTATTCATCCTGTAGACCGTTCTTGTACTTATATGAATGACACATTCTATGAAGAACTTGGTCCATACATAGAAAAACCTAGATTGACAACTGGGGCTGGTGATAATTTCAACGCTGGATTTGTTTTAGGATTAATGCTTGATCTTACACCAGACCAAGCATTACTGACTGGAATGGCAACCAGTGGATACTATGTTAGAAATGCAGATAGTCCTACATTTAAACAACTCATTACTTTTATTAATGATTGGACAAGAGGACAAATATAACATCAAACAGAGTCCATCTTGGATTCTGTTTTTTTAAAATTCTTAAAAAACTCTTGGATGAGCCCATTATTTGAATCTCCAACACCAAATCATCTAACAACTGAATAGAATTTTACACAATTTGCTTTGCATATGCTTTGGTTTAACTGTAAAAATAATATATAATTAAGTTGTCTTAAGTACATATAAAGGAGCACAAAAATGAAAAAAATACTCGTATTATTTACTATTTTTCTAACAATAATGACTTTGGCATCCTGTCAAGGAAATACTGACAACATTTTAAGGGTGGGAATGGACCTCAATTACCCACCATTTGAAACTGTCAACGAATCAAATGTTCCAGAAGGCATTTCAGTAGATATTGCGATGGCCTTTGGTGAATTTCTTGGCCGTCCAGTTGAAATTGTAAATACTGACTTTGGTTCTATTATCCCTGCTTTACAATCCGGAGAAATCGATATTGCTATAGCATCGATGAGCATTACTGATGCTAGAAAACTTGAAGTTGACTTTTCTGATCCTTATTTCTACTTTAAAATTATTTCTTTAGTTAATAAAGATTTTGCAATCGCAAATAATTTGACCGAAGATTCAACCGTTGAAGATCTTCTTGCAATCGAAAATGCAAGATATGTAGGTATTGCATCACAAGTATCATCTTCTATTCCCGCATCCTATGGTAAAGAAGTGATTCAAGCTACTGATCTTGGAACTGCAGTAGAATCGATAGCTCAAGGAACATCAGATATTTTATTAATGAGTGCAAATCCTGTTGTTGATGGCAATAGAGCAAATCCAAATGATACGATCGTTGTTTGGGATTCATTTGTTTCAAGCCCAATCGGTATGGCAACTAAAAAAGGCAATGCTGAACTCATTGCATATGCTAATGAGTTTATTTCAACTTTCGAAGAATCTGGAGGGCTTTATGAAATGCTTGCTCTAACATGGGATTCAGTACTACTAGATAGCCTTGGTAGATTTGGCTTAAGTTTTTACATCAATGAATAAGATATTATCATATGTTATGGCAATACTAACAATCGCGGCTTTTGTCGCTTTTGTTATTTTTCGTCAATCAGCGGATTTTTCATTAGCATCCTTTGAACCCTATAGATCTTTGATTACACAAGGCATATGGAATACCATCTATGTTTCTATCATGTCTTTATTAGGAAGCCTTGTTTTAGGGTTTCTTTTCTATTTGCTTTCTATCTCTAAACTCAAATACTTCAATGCATTAACTGATGTTTTTACTGAAATCATTTACGGTACACCACTTTTAGTCCTTGTCGTGGTTATGGCTTTTGTTATTGGACCTGCTTTCGGTACATTTAATCGCAATGTTATGGGATTTACTGCATTAATTGTCTACATGACGCCCTATATGAAAAATGTCTATAAATCTGCTTTTTCAAGCATTTCTGAAGAACAATATATGGCAATGGATCTATTTGGATTCACACCATTTCAAAGATATAGATACATCATCATACCTCAAGTTATTCGTATCTTAATGCCACCGTTAATGAATAATTTTTCAATGATTATCAAAGGTAGTGCTCTGTTGAATGTTTTATCTTATAATGAACTATATTATGCCATCAGAATCACTCAATCTCAGACATTCGCTTTTGTTGAAGGGTACATCCTCATGTGGATTTTATATCTCATGATTACCATTCCATTATCTCAAGCTACAAAATACATAGAAAAGAAGTGGTCATTATGAAAATTGAAATCAACAATGTATCACATACCTACGATGTTGAGGTCTTAAACAATCTCAATCTCAATTTGACCAAGTATCAAAGTGTAGCTATTATTGGTGTTTCTGGTTCCGGAAAATCAACGCTGATTCGTATGATGTCAGGACTTGAAAAACCAACTTCAGGTGAAATATTCATCAATGGTTACAATGTTAGAGATGATGCCTATAAAAAGAAAATTGGCTTTGTTTTTCAAAGTCATAACCTGTTCCCACATCTATCATTGAAGAAAAATATTACTTTAGTTTTAGAAAAGACTAGAGGCTTTGAAAAATCAGAAGCTGAAGCTATTGCACTAAAAAATTTGTCGCTTCTGCATCTTGAGGATCAAGTGAACAAATTACCTAAAAATGTCTCTGGTGGTCAAGCTCAACGTGCATCAATTGCTAGAGCTTTGAGCATGGATCCTGATATCATCTTTCTCGATGAACCAACGTCATCTCTTGATCCTATTTTGACACATGAAGTTTTAAAAGCTATAGAAGAACTCCGAGAATTAGGAAAAGAATTTGTTTTGGTTACACATGTGATGAGTTTTGCTAGAGATTTTGCTGATTACGTCATTTTTATGAACGATGGACAGATTATAGAACAGGGACCACCCTCCATACTTGATCATCCCAAAACGATAGAATTGAAAGAATTTATGGAAAAGGTTAGATAAAAAAAAGGACATCGTCCTTTTTTCTTTATATACACGATTCACAAACATCTTTTTGAATAAAAGTAAATAGAGAAAAATAACCCAATGAAGCCACTCGTCCATAAACTCATAGATGCATAGAAATAATAAGTAGCCGAAGGCATATCTGGAAAAACCATCATCACTAGGAATAAGGGAAAAGCAATTGCCATTGAACTTAATGGAAGTAAGAAATATCTTTTAGGTTTATGTTTTCCAAGACGTTTGCTTGCAATGGGGATCACAACTAAAAGTATAGCCGTTATTGTAAATAAAGCGGGATCATCCAGCATGTAAAACACCCTAATGAGTATAACCCATTCCTTTCAAAAGTTTGCTATTTTTTCTTTTGTATATACCTATTATATCAAACTTTTCTATTCTAAAGAAATTTACAAAAAAAACGTTGTTTTCCTATGTAATTTATTCTAAAATAGAGGTTTTTTAAATAAAAATCGGTTTTATGTAGATTATTTAGAAAGTCCGTAATTAAATATAGAAATACTTTGTATTCCCTATATCAAATGATATAATGTACGTATCTATGAATTATATTTATCTTCAATATTATCTTGTGTGTTCAAATTTATATTCCAAATTTAAAATGCTATAATTTGAACTTTTAAATCTTTATTTCAGTTAATTTGTTTTCAATATGCATTTACTTCTTTTTTTACGGCTTGATGTAGTACATCAATGTGAGATGTAAATGTTTAATAAAATAGAAAATTTGCATTTAGGAGGAATCAGATGAAGTATTTGGCTACATTTATTGTTTTATTCGTGATTTATCTTTTATTAGCCGGATTTACTCTCTACGAAATGGCACTAGGAGCAATTGTTAGTGCTGTTTTAACTTTAATTTTAGTTAAGTTTGTCAATTTCACAATTGATATACTACTACCAATTAAATTATTCAAGTTTGTTGTTATTTACCTTCCAGTTTTCATATGGAAGTTAATTTTAGCAAATTTTGATATTGCACGTAGAGTTTTAAGTCCAAGAATTCCGTTAAACCCTGGTATCGTTAAAATTCCAACAGCACTTAAAGGTGATTTTGGAAAACTGACACTTGCCAATTCGATCACTTTGACACCTGGAACATTATCAATTGACATTGAGGATGACTATTTATTTGTTCATACCGTTGATGTCAAGGGTCATAATGAAGTGGAAAATCAAAAATTGATAAGTGGACCCTTTGAAAAAATTCTTGGAGGTATCTTCAAATGATAATCAATGTGATTGTTTTTTCATTGTTAGGTGTTGGGCTATTATTCACATTGATTCGCTTTGTGAAAGGTCCTAGTTTGAGTGATAAAGTTGTTTCTTTAGACACATTTAATATGATTGTTATTGGTGTGATTGCACTATTAGCACTACTGTTTGAAAACAACTTGTATCTAGATATTGTAATCATCTATGCAATTCTATCATTTTTAGAAACTGTTGTTTTTGCTAGATATGTGGAGGGTAAAAAAGATGGAAATCATTAGTTATATTTTCTTAATCATCGGTGGAGTCTTCTTTTTTCTTGGTGGATTAGGAATTTTGAGAATGCCAGATACATTCAACAGAATTCAAGCTGGAACAAAAGCGACAACATTAGGAGCATTTTCACTATTGATTGGTATTGCTTTTGCTCACCCCTCTTGGACTTTTAAAATTGTTGTAATCATTGTATTCATTGCAATATCAAATCCTATTGGTTCTAGTGTAATTGCTAGAGCAACTTATAAAGCAAAAAACATCCCTACGAATCTAGTTCAGGATGATATGGCAAATCGAGGTGAAGAAAATGACAACAATTGATTCCATTATGCTTGTCCTTTCTGTATTACTATTAATCATCGCTTTTTTGGCTGTAAGTGAAAAGAAACTCATCAAAAGTGTTATTTTCCTTTCTGCACTTAGCATGCTAAGTGTTGTTGCATTTGTCGTGTTAAAAGCACCTGATGTTGCTTTAACAGAAGCCGTTATTGGTTCTGGTCTAGTAACTGCTTTGTTTGTCTTTACCCTACTTTCAATTAAGAAGGAGGAAGCCAAATGAAAAAAATTCTAGGTTTCATCCTCACGATTGGATTAGGATTACTCATCATCTTCGCTTTAGATAGCAATAGTTCATTTGATGACTTTGGATTTGCGAACTTATCAAATCGTGTTTCTTCGCATTACATTACAAAAGGATCTAACGTTGATATCATCTTTGGTGAAACTGTTAATCCCGAAAGTGGTCCCGCTAATATCGTCACATCTATTGTTGTTGATTATCGTAGTTTTGATACACTTGGCGAAGTCACTGTACTATTCATCAGTGCATTGGGTGTTTCATTACTTCTTGGCTCAGCTGTAACTCAGAAAAGAATGAGTCTTGATTTCAAACCTAATTTCATGTTACGTGTTGGCTCGCGTGCCTTATTTGGCATCATTATTATGACTGGTGTTTATGTAACATTACATGGTCACTTAACTCCTGGTGGTGGTTTTCCTGGTGGAACAATGATCGCAAGTGCGATGTTATTGCTTTACTTGGCAGATGATCAGTTTAGAGCTAAAATCAAAGGATTCAAGATTTTAGAAGGCGTTGCAGGAAGCCTGTTTGTCATCATTGGTTTATTAGGATTAGTTGTCGGAACCTATTTCTTGCAGAATTTCTTACCTAACGGTACAGTTGGTGACTTATTCAGCTCCGGTATCATTCCGATTGTTTATATTTTGATTGGTCTTAAGGTTGGTAGTGAAATTTCAGGAGTCATTGATAACTTTTTAACAGAGGAGGAAGCACAATGATACAATATGCCGCAATTCTCTTAATGATGATTGGACTTTACGGATTACTAACAAATCGTAACGTTATTAAAATCATTGTTTCATTAAATGTTTTAGAAATCGGATTAAATATTTTTATTATCAGTATCGGCTTTGTTTATGATGGGATTGCTCCTATCCTGACAAGCACAAACAATTCAAGCGCCTTGATTTTCGTTGATCCTCTACCTCAAGCCTTAGTTCTTACAGCTATCGTTATTGGTGTTGGAACAACTGCTTTAGGTCTGGCAATTGTCAAAAGTATCTATTCAAAATACAAAACACTAGAAATAGATGAAGTGGAGGAACAATAATGAGCGCAATCCTATTAATCGCAATTCCTTTACTTGCAGCATTCCTTTCAATACTTTCTAAAAAAGTTGCTCCTATTCTACTTTTACTCGTTGGAGCAGCAAATATTATTTTATTGATGTTTATGCCATCTGAAGTCATTAATATTGGTGGTTTCGCATTACCTTTTGGCATTAACTTATTTCTAGACTCATATGCAAGAATTGCATTGTATTTAGTCAATGGCTTATTCTTTATTGTTACATTACTTAATGTTGTTGAATATAAAAAATTAAGTTCCATTCTACTTGTTGCTCTAGCAGCACTTAATGGATTATTATTAACTGGTGATTTATTCAACTTGTTTGTTTTCTTAGAAATCGCTGGAATCGCTGCATATTTAATAACGACGACCAATAAAAAACCTCTTTCAACTTTTAACTACTTGGTCATTGGTACAGTTGGTAGCAGTTTGTATTTGTTTGGTTTAATAATTTTATATGGTATGTTTGGAACATTGAATATGATGGATATGATTCATGAGATTCAAACTGCTGGTGTTGCATATGGTAGTTTAATACTTCCATTCTTCCTTATGTTCATTGGTCTTGGCATTGAAGCAAAATTGTTACCTTTCAATGCATGGGTCAAAGGCATTTTAAAACACTCTAACACGCTAAGTGGTCCGATGATTGCCAGTGTTTATGCAGCTGCAATCTCCTTAATGTTTGGAAGACTCATTCATAATTTATTCGCATTTGAAGGAAAACTTCTAACAGTCGTATTAATCTTACTTGTTGCTGGTGTTATCTTAGGTGAAGCAATGGCCTTTCAAAGTAAGAAAGCAAGAGAAATTCTATTATTTTCAAGTATTTCACAAGCTTGTATTACTGTTTTATTATTCGTAAACGGTATTATCGTTTGGGCAGTGTATTTGGTTATTGCTAACGCATTAAGCAAACTTGTCCTCTATTTAGTTATCAATAGAGCAACGAAAGAAACAAAAAGTGATGACGTTGATGACCTACAAGGTTTGTTTGCCAACAATATTCTGATTGGCATTGCCTTTACAGTTGCAGCCTTATCTGTCATGGGTTTGCCACTATTTGTGGGCTTTGTTGTCAAATTAAATTATTTGACACAACTCGCAGTTGCAGGTCAACTAGCAATTGTTGGGTTAATTTTAGTAGCAAGTCTTGTTGAAGGCATTTATTTTGTTAAATTGCTCATCAAATTATGGTACAGCAAAGATAAAGAACTTAATATCAAATTTGATTTACCCTATAAAGCCGTATTTGCTGTGATTACATTTTTGATTTTGTTATTTGGCATATACGCTTCACCACTTGACTCATTAGATAATGACATAGATTCTATTCAAGATCAGATTGGGGTGATTTATCATGGCTAGTATTGAAATTCTAATCTTAATTCTAGTAGCCTCAAGTATTGTTTCTTACTTCTTAACCAAATTCAACTCGTTTGCTGGGTCTGTCTTGACAATATTCTCTACAATGTTTGTCTTCGTCTCGCTCGCTTACTATGGTTTTAATGATGCTTTGGTGACAACGGTCAATCTCTTACCTGGTTTTACCTTTGAATTTACTTATTTGGGTGCTTATTTTGCGATTATCGTTGCTTTTGTTTATTCAATGGTTTCGTTCTTCCACCCTTACTTTGTCGATCATTACAAATATAAGAATGCCTATAATATGCTCTTCTTATTAAGTTTAGCAGGTGTGTTAGGTGCATTCTTTACTGACAGTTTCTTACAATTGTTCTTCTTCTTTGAATTAATTGTTTGGACAACGATGTTCTTAATCCCACTTGGTAAGAGCAAATCAGCAGCTGTTTCTTATTTTGGATTTTCAGCAGCTGGTAGTTTTGCGATGTTATTTGGTATCTTAGTAATGTTTAGAGAAGTCGGTTCATTTGATATTACTGCTGGTTTAGCTAGTTTATCAGGAACCAATGCAGTCTTGGTATTCGTATCATTCTTGATTGCAGGTTTTGCTAAACTCGGTGTATTTCCACTTCACATCTGGTTACCAATTGCTCATGGTAATGCACCGCATCCTTTCTCACCTGTTTTATCAGGTGCTTTAGTTAAGCTGGGTGCATTTGTTGCAGTCTTGGCATTGATTAGAATATCACCTGCTTCTACTGTTATTACAGCAATTAGTCTTCCATATGCACATTACATCATCGCTTTGTTAGGTGCTGTATCCATTGTTTTTGGAACACTCATGGCAATTCGTGAAGATGATGCAAAGAAACTTCTTGCTTATTCTTCCATGAGTCATGGCGGATATATCATTGTTGCCTTTAGTTTATTAGATTCAGTAGCATTCGCTGGTGGATTCTATCATATCCTAGCACATGCTCTAGCAAGTGCGGGCGCCTTCATGGCTATCGCTGCTGTTGCTCGTCAAACAGGAACAACCAAGATGAGCGAAATGGGCGGTATCATTCACAAGATGCCAATCACATATATCGTATACTTAGTTGCTATCATCTCGATGGCAGGTATTCCTCCTATGGGTGGATTTATAAGTAAATGGTTAATCTTCCAAGCAGTTATTGATAAAGGATTGATTTTCATTGCTATTGCAGTTTTCTTTGGAAGTATAGGATCATTCTTATACGTGTTTAGACCACTTGCTGCATTATTCCTTGGTCAAGAATTTCCACAGTTTAAAAAGATTAAAGAAGCTCCAATCCTTATGTTGATTCCAATGATTATCATTACACTGCTCAATATTTATACAGGCGTCTTACCAAATGGTATTCTAGGTTTCATTAATAAAATCATTATTGAACTTGGTTTTGCACCTTTAATCATCAATTCTCCTGCATTAACGATATCTGGCAATAATGGCTTACTCTTTCCAGCATTGATTGCAGGTGTCTTTGGATTTGGTGTTGTTGTAGCATTTGTTATCTTCATCTTGTTAAAAAAATCCCGTCAGGTTGGTTTGATGGATACTTATACTGCTGCAAACTTCATACACACTGAAGAATTACTACATTACAGCGTTGATTTCTATGCACCACTTGAAAGACTTTATGAAAAATACACAACTAAGATGACTGACTTCTATGATGGCCTTGCAAATAAAGTAAAGGAATTAGGAAAACTTGCCAAATATCTGTTTATGTCCAAGTATGTTGAGGTGGCAATCTTCTGGATTGTTGCAATCTTAGCCTTCCTATTGTGGGGTGAACTATAATGCTACTTAATATATTAATCGGATTGGGAGTCGCATTCTTTGGCTTTGTCCTTCAGACAAGTATTGGTGGTATCAATAGAAAAATCGTTGGTCGCCTACAAAAACGTTATGGTCCAAAATGGTATCAAGAATTTCTTGATATCTTCAAGCTCTTGAGTAAGAGAGCAACAAGTCATGGTTGGATCTTTGATTTTGGCGTCATTATGGCTTTAGGTGGCATCATTGCAACAGCAATGTTCATGCCTATTACAAATAACATCGTAGCATTTGCTGGTTATGATAATTTCTTCATCTTTGTCTATTTAATTGCTGTTGGTATGTTAGGTATGGCAATGAGTGCAAGTGGCAGTGGTAACCCATTCGCAAGTATTGGTGTTATGCGCGCACTTACGACCATGTTAGCTTACGAAGTACCTTTTATGATTATTGTCTTAACGATTATTAAGCTAACAGGATTTAGCAGTTTGACAGAAATTGGATTATTCCAACAAGCTTCTGGTAACAATTGGTTTTTGATTGCATTACCTTTAGGTGGTATTGTCGGTATTCTTAGTTTAATGGGAATGCTTGGCAAAAAACCATTTGAAACCTATATCGCTCCTGCAGAAATCGCATCTGGCCCTATGGTTGAATACGGTGGAAAACAATTAGGTATGCTCTTTATTATGCATGAGATTACCGTCTTTATTGAAGTTAGTTTATTTGTTCACTTATTCTTAGGTGGCGCAGAAAATATCTTCATCTTCTTGATCAAATACTTCTTAACCTATACTACATTAAATTTAATATCTAATGTGAATGGTCGTTTGAAAATTGATCAAGTTGTTAAATTTTATTACAAGTGGCCGCTTCTTATGGCTGTTACACAAGCGATAATCGCAATCTATTTTGGATGGGTGATCTAAATGAAAAGTACAAAATTTACAGAACCAAGAAAACTAAGTAAAGAAGAAGTCGATCGCAAGTGGTGGGAAATTGGTGATTTCTTTAGAAGAAACTCTTTGTGGATGCTGATGTATTGTACAGGGTGCTGTGCCATTGAATTACCACCCGCTATGACTGCTGCTTATGATATGGAACGTTTGGGCATGGGTCCAATGGCTACACCTAGACAAGCTGATATTCTACTTATCTCTGGTTATTTGTCCGTTAAATCTTTAAGAAGAGTTATTTACACTTATGAACAGATGAGTGAACCTAAATATGTTGTAGGGTTAGGTAGTTGTCCAATCAACGGTGGTATTTATCATGATTCACATGCCGTGATCAATCAATTAGATCAATACATTCCTGTTGACACATATGTTGCTGGCTGCATGCCAAATACTGAATCTGTCATGAATGGTTTTGTTGACTTAATGGAACAAATCAGAAATAAGACAGCCAAAGGCTGGATTAAGTATCAAGAAAACAATGAATGGTATAAAAAGAATCAAAAAGCTGCACTCGGGGAGGTAATTATCCATGATGAATTCCATGAGTAATGTAGAATTTTTAAAAGAATTAATGAACCGTAACTTCAAAGTTATAGAAACTGATGTCATTGATAAATACCAAGTCAGCTTTGTTTTAAAACAGGCAGATATTCTTCAAGCATTAGTCACTTTGAGAAATGCTGGTTGGATTCAAATGTCATATTTAAGTGCTATCGACTGGCCAGATGAATCTAAAATTGAAATGATTTATATTTTCATGAATTGGGAACGTCCAGTTCATGTTCAAATCAGATCAAAAATAGATCGTAAAGATCCTGTTATGCCATCTATTATCAATATTTATCCTGGTGCTAAATATTACGAAAGAGAATGTCATGAATTTTTTGGTGTGAAATTTCCTGGAAATCCTGACTATGAAAAACAATTAATTCTTGAAATGTGGGATGACATTCCACCATTGAGAAAAGACTTTGATCCACAAGCTTATAGTGACCGTAAATTTACAAAAAGAGAATACAAAGAAGATTATTTAGTTTTAAGCGATCAAAACAGCAAGAAAGAAAAACGTGAAGTTCGCAAAGAACGTGCAGAATCCTTAAAAGGAGGTCAAAAAGTATGAAACAGATGAAACTATTCTTAGGACCTCAGCATCCAGGGATGCATGGGAATGCTTCTGTCCATCTTTATGTAGATGGCGATATCATTAAAAAATCATTTTTACTACCTGGAATGTTACACCGTGGTTTTGAAAAAGGTATGGAAAGACATTCATGGATTAATAATATTTCTTTGATCCCTCGCGTTTGTGTTGTTGAGCCAGATATCAATGAAATGGCATTTGCTATGGGTGTTGAAAAACTTTTAGGTTTAGAAGTGCCTGAACGTGCACATTGGATTCGCATGATTATTCTAGAACTTGCTCGCTTAAGCATTCATTTGATGGCTTATGGCGGACTTGGTGGACCAACTGGTAACTATACATTGATGTATCATGCTCATGCAGACAGAAACTCAATCTTAGATATATTTGAACAAATCACTGGACATCGTGTTTATCATCAATATATCGTCGCTGGTGGTGTAAGAAAAGATTTACCTAAGGGTATTGAAAAAGATATTCATGCCTTTCTTGATAGCCTAGAAGCTAGATATGAAGAATATAGAGACTTAGGTATTGAAAATCCTTCGATTGTTGCACGTATTACGGATACAATCATGTTACCTGAAGCAGTTGTTTGGGAATTAGGTGTAACTGGAATTGGTATGCGTTCAGCTGTTGGAAAAGCATATGACATCAGAAAAGTCATGCCTTATGCAAGATATGATCAAGTTGAATTTGAAGTGCCTACTTCTACTTATAGCGATGCAAGATCACGTATTGATATCAAATTGAAGGAACTTGTTCAATCGATTGGCATCATTAGACAATGTTTAGCAAAGATGCCTGAAGGTCCAGTTCGTGTACCAATGGGTAGAGGACAGTCCATGAGATGGACAGTTCCAAAAGGATATGTTTACAGTCCTGTAGAATCCTCACGAGGCGAATTTGGATATTACATCGTTTCCAATGGTGGAACTAATCCATGGCGTGTTGGTGTTCGTGGAGCGAGTTACCCTCAAGGTTTACTCGGGGTTGAAAAATATTTACCAGGTACAAGATTAGATGATGCAGCATTATGGATTGATACAATGGGTGTTTGTTCCCCAGAAATTGACCGATAGGAGGATATGATGAAGAAAAAATATCATACAGTAAGTATTTTAAATCCAATGAGACACTTCAAGTATCTCTTTAAGAAACCTGTCAGTCATATGATGAATGACATTTTCACCAAAAAGAATTCAAATTATTTAAATAATAATTCAATTATCAAACTAAAAAGCAGATTAAATGCTTCACCAAGAACAGCCCCTGATAACTTAAGAGGTTTTCATACCAACGATTGGGAACTTTGTATTGGTTGTGGCACCTGCGCTGATATTTGCCCTACTGAAGCTATTATTATGACTGAAAGAACAGATATCAAGGATGAAGCTGGTAAGCTTCAGGAACGACCTATCATTGATTATGGTCGATGCTGTTTCTGTGCCCTTTGTGTCGATACTTGTACAACGGGTTCATTAGAAATGAGCAAAGAATACATCTATGCTAGTACAGATCCTCAAGATTTCTTGTTGATGCCAGAAAAAACATGGCAAGGTGAAGTTGTTGAGCATGGTTATTTAAAGGATGAAGTCAGTGATCTACTTGACTTAAACCGGATAGCTATGGAACATATTCATCCAGAAGAAAGAAAACAAAGTTTTATTGAAGTTGTCCGTGGTTATTCAAAGGAAGCTGCCAAATTAGAAGCGGCACGTTGTGTTGAATGCGGTGTATGTACTTCTAGTTGTCCAGTTCAAATGCATATTCCTCAATATATCAGATCCATTTGGGAAGACGATATCGAAGGTGGACTTAGACAAATTTATGAAACAAACCCACTACCTGGTGTATGTGGACGTATCTGTACACACAATTGTGAAACATCTTGTGCAATCGCAGTGCGTGGTGAAGCAATTGCTATTCGTTGGTTGAAACGTTATATCATCGATAGTGCACCTACTGATCTATATGAAAAAATCATATTAGAACCAGTTTCAGAAGTCATTGATGCCAAAGTTGCTGTTGTTGGTTCTGGTCCATCTGGACTCGGTGCTGCATATTATCTTAGAACGTTGGGTTATCATGTTGATCTTTATGAAGAAAAACCACTTGCTGGTGGTATCATGAGATATGGTATACCCGCTTATCGCTTACCTGATTATGCAATTGATAAAGATATCGATTTTATTAAGAAGATCGGTGTCAATATCTTGACAAACAAACGTGTTGGTAAAAATATCTCATTAGAAGATCTTGAAAAGAAATATGATGCTGTTTTCCTAGGTACTGGATTCTTTAAGGCACGCGGACTAAATATTCCTGGATCTGATCACAAAGATGTCATGGCAGCTATGGATTTCTTACCACAGGTTAGAGATTATGAACGTGGTGTTTTAAAACTTGAAGATATCAATATCAAAGAACATATCTTAGTTATCGGTGGTGGAGACGTTGCCTTTGACGTTGCAAGATCAGCAACAAGATTGCAAATCTTAAAATATGGAAAAGCCAGTGTTAAATTGACTTCTCTTGAAAATTGGGATGAACTTCCTGCAAGTGATGACGAAGTTATGGAAGGTGTTGATGAAGGTATTCAATTCTTCTGTGGAAATGGACCTCAGGAAGTTATCATTGAAAACAATCAAATCAAAGGTGTTCGCATGTTCAAGTGCTTATGCTTAACTGATGCAGAAGGCAGATTCAATCCTCAATTCGATAAAGAATGTGTGATTGATATTCCTGCTGAACAAGTCTTCTTGTCAATTGGTCAAATGCCTGATTATGAATATATTCCTGAAGATTTGAAATCAAGAATGACTTTTGCAAGAGGCAAGATACAATCTGACTTATATGGACAAGTTAAAGGCTTAGATTGGCTATTTGTTGGTGGAGACATCATGCGTGGCCCTGATTTAATATCAGGTGTAGCTGATGGACATCGTGCTGCTCAAGGTATCGATGATTTCTTGTACAAGAAAGCAAAGAAAAAAGAAGTAAATGCTTATATGGATGAGCTTAGAAATGCAGTTAAATTGAATACACCACAACTCACACATAAACAAAAAGGAAATTAATAATTAAAAAAACACCCAACCAAATGGGTGTTTTTTATTGCTAATTTCATCATCAATCTTGAAAGGATAGAGATGTTAAGGTAGAATGATAAAGTAAGGTGAGGTGAGGTTATGAATCTAGTAGAACAATTCAATCATGATATCAATAATTCAGATCTCTCTAGATATGAAAAATGGTCTAATTATAGAAATCAAATCAATCTATTTTTAGAAACTTATTTTAGGTGCTGGAAATTGCGATGATCTAGATCTGCCATTTTATAAGTCGCACTTCTCCTCAGTGACGCTCTCCGATATTGATATTAAAGGTATTAAACAAGGAATTCTTAGACAACACGTATCAGTTAATGATTATCAATTGATACAAACAGATTATACAGGGCATGAAAAAACTTCGTATTTTGAGCATTTTATTGATGACTTGGCGATGCTATCTTCAATTTCAGAAATTAAATCATACCTAAAAGAAAAAATGAAAGCCATCATGAAACATCAGTTTATGGAAGCATATCACCATCATTTTGATACAATCTTTGTTTCTCCCATTTATACTCAACTCTTTTATAATCAAGTGCAAAACGCTGTGTTAGTTTTAAAAGAAATGAATGTTGATCAATCCTTATTGGATTTCATACAATCACAAACACTTCAAGATATGATTCCAATTATTGATTTATTCAATAAAAATAGTTCAAAATTATTAAAACCAAACGGTTCAATCTTTGTCTTATCGGATATATTTCAATGTAAGGAAGATGATCCTTTCTATCACAAGATTCTAGAATCTATTGATTCTATAGATCAAATGGACAAATTGCATGAAATTTACGTTGATACATATGGTTATGGTTTAGGAGATTATGGATTGTATTCCATGAGTAATCATTTTAAAATAAAAAATCATTCATGGTTAATATGGCCATTTGCTGATCAAGTGCATTTATGCGTAAAAATAGTTTTGTTTGAATTAAGTGAAAAATAAAAAGATTATCAATCGCCGATTGAATAATCTTTTTTTTATTGTGATAGACAATTATTTATTTCCATTCTCTTTTAAGGACATCTTCAACAAACAAATGCGCTAACTGTGGGTCAAATTGGCTACCAGAACATCTGATAATCTCCTTAGCTGCATCCTCTTCGGACATTTTTTTCTTATATGGTCTTTCAGCAGTCATAGCCTCAAAAGAGTCACATACATTAATGATCCTTGAAAATAATGGAATTTTAACATCCTTTAATCCTTTGGGATAACCTTTACCATCCCAACGCTCATGATGATACAAAGCATGTTCAGCAAGATCTGAGTATTCATCTGCTGCTTTTAGTATACTATACCCTACATCTGTATGAGTTTTCATGATCTCAAACTCTTCATCGGTTAACCTTGCTGGTTTATCCAGTATGGCATCAGGAATTGATATTTTCCCGATATCATGATACATTCCGGCTAATTCTAATTCATTTAATTGATCTTGATTTAAATTAAGTGCACGACCTAATTCCACACAAAATTGACTAACTCTTATTGAATGTATTTTTTCTTCTTCATACTTATCAGTCAACGTCTGCAATATTGCTTTAATTGCATGATTTCTAATGCTCATTCCTTCAATGATTTTATGTCTGTACATATGATTCTCTGCATTTTTTTGTACTTCAATGACATCCATATGTTCATCTGTTATTATTTCGTAACCAATAGCTAAAGACATTTGAATATTGACAACAGTTATTTCTGCAATTTTTCGATTGATTTCTTGCTTGAACTCATATAATTTATCAACATCAGTATTTGGAATGATGACTGCAAACTCGTCTCCACCTATACGTGCAACAACATTTTTCTCACTGAATGTATCCAATAAGACCCTGGATGCATTAATCAAAGCCTTGTCACCAGCAAAATGTCCATATGCATCATTAAAGATTTTCAATCCATTCAAATCGAGCATCATAATACCCATTGGATAATTTTCTTCGTGACTCATTTCGATAAGTTCCAATTCAAAATATCTTCTATTATATAAACCCGTAAGGTAATCATGATTGCTCATGTATTGAAGCTCGTTTTGATTTTTCTTCTGTGTGGAAATATCTCGTGCTATCCCCACAGCTCCTATAATTTCTGCTTGGTCATAAATAGGTGAGATATTGGATTCAAAATATAAAGTTTCTTTGCCGTTCTTATGAGTCCACTGGTATGAAACACTTTCACCCTTTAATGCCTTAGAATACGCTATTTCTTTAATAGCTCCATCTTTACCAAAGACTTCTATAACTGTTTTACCCATATAAGTTTCAGGAGTATGTCCTATTTTCATGAGTCCTTTACCGTAAACAGAGATGAATCGCTTAGATTTATCAATTTCAAAAATGATATCTGCTGTTGATTCAACAACACGAGATAATCTTTGTTTTTCAAGTGCTAAGTCTTTGTTTAAATTTATACTATTGGTTATATCCATTGCTACGACTACAAATTGATTTTTAGCATTTCGGTATACAGATACATTAAAATACTTATTTAAGTTAGAAGCATAATTTTCAAATCTATCACTTTCACCAGTAAGTGCTGTCTGTCCATATCTCTCAATCCAATAATCTTCAGTCTCCGGTAGAATTTCTTTAACGGTCTTTCCAATTATGTCTTGAGCTTTCATACCAAGTATTTGTTCAAAGCTTTCATTAACATCTAAAAATTTATAATCGACAGGTTTTCCTGTAGCATCACATATAATTTCATGTACTGCAAGACCAAGAGGCATCTGATTAACCAAATCTCGATATTTTTCTTCACTTAATTTGATTTCTTCTTGAATAGATTTAATTTCTGTCACATTGTTTAGTGCGCACATGGTTCTTAACTTGCTAGTATTCTTTTCATAAACAATTTTTCCATCAAACTCAATATCAAGAATTTTACCTTTGGAATCTATCATAAGAAACTCGCTATGAATTGATCCTAGCTTCTTTAATAGATCAAATCTTTTTTTAAAATTATCCTGATAGCTGGGAACAAGAAAGCTTGCAAAGTTTTTGCCAATGACTTCTTGTTTGTTAGTGCCAAATATTTCGCACCATTTTTCATTGACGTCAATAAAATTACCATAATCATCAAGAGATTGGTATGCTATTGGAGCATTATTAAAGAGCTTTTGATAATATTCTACTGTTTCAGTTATCTCCGCTTCAGCTGAAATTCTTCTAGTCAATTCTTTTTGTATATTTTCAGTTCTTTCATTAACAAGTTCTTCTAATCGTTCCTTCTCATAATACTGATACAAATTTGCTGCTTTTATCTTTTTCATGGAATAAATTTGACCGTAAAGATCAATTCCATCGATAGGTTTCTGCATGAAACCTTCAGCTCCAGCTTCCGCTGCATGTATTCTTGTTTCTAAATCAGGTTTAGATGCAGTCAAAAATACGATCGGAATCATTTTGAAATACGTTTCTCTTTTTAAGGTTTCACAAATCTCAAAACCAGTTATTTTTGGTTCGGAAATATCAAGTAAAACAACATCAGGATCTATTTGTTTCACTAATTTTATACCATTGACACTATTTTGTGCAGTATAAATTTCTGCAGAAGGCATAAATTCCAAAATAATGTTTTTTAAAGAGGTCAAATTATCTTTATTATGGTCAATTGCAACTATTTTGATTTGAAGTTTATCCATGCTAATGCACCTCTGTCATTTGAAAATATTTTTTAAATTGATAAAACATAAAAGGTATTATAAATAGTTGATATGGCTATTTTATTGGAAATTTACCACCATGTATTAATAATACCATAATACTATTTGTGAGTTGTCTTAACTTAAGAATATCTTAATAAATAAAAAAGTCTTATTTATATTTTCACTTTCTATTATTTTATATAATAAAAGCACCTTTTTTACATGGTGCTCAACAAACTTATGATATATAACAATAAAAATGAATTATTTAAGAACGATTTGTTTGTATTTTCTTATCAATTGCTTCTGCAGACTTTCGGCCTGCACCCATAGCTAAAATCACTGTTGCAGCACCAGTTACGACATCTCCACCAGCATAAATCATATCTTTTGATGTCA
>CAZPLF010000013.1:0-44100 GCA_964587475.1 uncultured Mariniplasma sp. | reverse complement strand
GGTTCCGTTACATTAGATGCAATAAGTGCTCTAACATCATCGTTACTCATGCCTGGATTTGCATCTTTGGCTTGAGTCACTGGTTGAATGACTCTATTGTTTAATCCAGAAACAGCAAGCGTGACAGTCACCACAAATGTTTGCACTGATGTTGCTAATTTAGTGACAAACGGATTGATGGCAAATACAACACTTTCATTTCTTGTTCCTAGTTTCCACTGACCATATTCAATTGTATCTGCAAGCATAACTAAGACTAAAACCTGAATGAACCCTTGTCCACTAAACAAGACTAAACCAGCCAAACCGATAGTTAACATGTTCATTGGAAATACATATCCAACACTCATGAAAAGCGCATAACCAACTGTAATCATACCAATAGCCATCGTGAAGATTTTTCTTCTCGACATTTTTTTAGCAAGCATTGGAAATAATATCAATGCACTTAATTGTGAAACAGCAAGAACTACAGAAAATAACGTAAATTCGATACCACCATATTTATTGAAATCATAATTGAAAAAATAGATACCTAAAGATGTTGTTATAAAATAACCTGTATTAAATAGGAATATTGCAATGATAATAACAACTAATTGATCATTTTTAAAGATAATTTTTAACATATCTCTAAATCTGGTCTTTTCCTGTTTAACATTGCTAATGATATTTTTTTGTTCCTTAACACCAAAGAATAAACCAATTTGTGAAATAACAAAGATGATACCAATAACTAAGGCGATGACAGAAAATGCTTTTTTGGGTCCTCCACCAAAATTTTGATAAATAATAGGTACCAATGCTATAGTTATAAACATACCAAGACTTGCAAAGATGCGGGCTAGAGATCCTATTTTTTCTCTTTCTTTCGGATCTGAAGTTAGTGAAGGATACATGGACCAATACGATATATCATTCATCGTAAATGTCATTCCAGATAAAATGTAAAGGAAGGCAAATACAACGACAAATGCTGTGCCCATTAAGTTTAAATCTTGGAATAGTAGAAAGAAAACGACCGCACTAGACAGTGCTCCAATCAAAATCCAAGGTTTGAATTTGCCAAATCTTGTTTTGGTATTATCGATGATAACACCCATGATCGGATCATTGATTGCATCCCATATTCTAGCAACTGCAATGATTGTTCCAACCATAATCAATTCCCAGTTTGGTAATCCTAAAGCATCTGTAAAAAATACAATGAGGTAGGTACTATAAAGTGCATACATCATATCACGGCCAATACCGCTCATCGCATAAGAATATTTTGTGCGATTACTTACTTTGGGTTGCTCATTCATTCGTCTGCTTCTCCTTAGCATTTCTTCTTATTTTTTTATATCCTTTAATAAACTTAAAGTTAATGATATCCACAATACCTTCTGCCATTAACAAACTGAACTTGCCGCCACTGAATAATGCAAGCATTCTAATAGGTGTCTCGAGAATGGTTTGGCGAGCTACTTCTTTCATCCAATCTTCAGTCATCTTCTCAGTTGTTTTCATGCCTTCTTTAATGATTACAGACGTTATAATACGGCCTAACCAGGTCGTTTTCATGTCATCAAGTGTGGATGAAATTGTGAATGGACGTTTGATTTTTATATTTTTTTTAGGCAATTCATTAAAGTAGATTTGATTGAAATCTGAAGTATCGTACGATTTCATATGATAGCTCAATTGCTTTTGG
This sequence comes from uncultured Mariniplasma sp., assembly GCA_964587475.1. GTDB lineage: Bacteria > Bacillota_I > Bacilli_A > Acholeplasmatales > Acholeplasmataceae > Peloplasma. The sequence goes on along the minus strand of CAZPLF010000013.1, from coordinate 42,404 downwards.
TGAATGACCTCTCCATCAATAGAAACATCAAATGCACGAATAACTTCTTCGACATGTTTAGCAACGAGAATTTTGTACTGACCTTTTTCAGAGATAAATCTGTGTTGCTCAATATCATAGTACGCGAATGACGACTTAGAAAGATTGATGCAAACATGAACAATCTCATTTGGATTAATACTGACTTTGTCAAATTGTTTCAATTCTCTTCTTGCTTTGTAAACAGTTGATTGGTTGTTTTCAATATAGATTTGTATAACTTCCTTACCTGTTACTTCTCCAATATTCTTAATTTCCATTGATAAGACAAATTCGTTTTCCGATTCTTGAATATCAAAGTTGGAATATTCAAAGTTGGTATAACTCAATCCATACCCAAATGGATAGTGAACCTTTATACCAAATGTGTCATAATATCTGTAACCAATAAAAATAGATTCATCGTAATAGGTTGCATGATTATCATTTGTGAGCTGTACGTTGCATGATGCAACATCATCTATAAATGTTTCAGCAAGTCTTCCTGATGGATTTTCCACACCGAATAATAAATCCATAATTGCTGAACTTGCTGCTTGTCCACCAAGATATGCCATCAATATGCCCTTGACTTGATTCTCAAAATCAAGATTGATAACTGATCCTGCTATAACAGCAATGACTGTATTCGGATTAACTTTTGAGACTTCTTTAATCAAATGAATTTGATTATTAGGAATATCTAATGATTTTCGATCAAATCCTTCGGTTTCAAATTCATCGGGTAACCCAACGAATAAAACTACTTTATCTGCATTTTTAGCCAAGAGAAGTGCTTCTTCAAGGTATTGTGCATCGTTTAGATTATCTTTTATGCCATAACCCTTAGCAAACGATATTTGTTCAGAGTAGTTTAGATGAATATCTATCATCTGATCAAGCTTGTTGGGATTAATATGTGAACTACCCCCACCTTGGTAACGCATCTGATCAACAAATCCACCAATCATCACAACTTTTTCATCTCTAGATAAAGGTAAAACACCTTCATTTTTCAATAAAACCATTGATTCTCTTGCGATTACTCTTGCAGCTTGATGGTGTTCATCAATATCGTATGTTGTATGAAAATTTTGATTGAACTTTTCTATGAGTTTCAACATACGATCAGCTGAGTTTTCTACTGCATGTCTTAATTGTTCATCATTTTTTGCTTTTTCTATGACTTTCTTTGTTTGATATTCTGAACTGGATGGCATTTCAAGGTCACATGTTTCCATAATGCTCTTAGGTCTATTATTAATTGCTCCCCAATCGCTAATGACGACGCCTTCATATTTCCATTCGTTTCTTAAAATTGATTTTAAGACCGGACTTTCAGTTGCATAATGTCCATTGATTTTATTATAACTAGCCATGATTGATGCAGGATTTTCTTGAGTTACTCTTTCAAATGCTTTCAAATAAATTTCTCTTAATGCTCTTTCGTCAACAATACTATCTAAAGTAAAACGTCTTCTTTCTTGATTGTTACAAAAGAAATGCTTGACGGATGTTCCCACACCTTCGTCTTCCATAGCACGAACATAGGCGGCACCAATTTCTCCTGCTAAAAATGGATCTTCAGAAAAATACTCAAAGTTTCTACCACAAAGTGGACTTCTTTTCATATTGATGCCTGGTCCTAGAACCATATTTACTTCATTACTTTTAGCTTCAATTGCTAGCAATTTCGACATTTTAGCAATAAGTTTGCGATCAAAACTGCAAGCCATGAGACTTGCAGTTGGAAATGCAGTTGCTTTAACACTTCCTGATATTCCTAAATTATCGGTTGATTTTATTTGCTTTCTAATACCGTGAGGACCATCGGTCATCATAATGGATGGTACACCTTCAAACACTTTAGTATGCCAAACATCTTTTCCATCTAATAAAGCAACTTTTTCTTCAAATGAGAGTGTCATGAAACAATCACTTCCTCAATCATAGATTTATCGTTTACATTTACTTCTATCTTTCCTTTGCCTTTGGATTTTGTCTTCACCCAAAAAGCAATGACTCCACCTTGCAGACTGACTTGACTAGGCCCAATCAGTTCAATTGAGCCAGTCACCTTAATATTTACTGGATCAAAACTGTAAAGCACTGTTTCGCCATTTTGATTCACTTTTGACAGCACACATCTAGTAACGTCGTATGTCTGTTCAATTTTGAGCTCTTTTGACTTGATATCTAAGATGTAATCAAATGTTTCATGGTTTTCTTTATATACTGTTTTGATGAGTACATCTTTCTTATAACCCTCAAAGCGATAACTCGTTTTATCGCTTCCCCAACCGCTCATATATTTATAAAACATTTTAACGCCTTCATCGTATGACATTTTATATTTTTTGAGTAGGTATAATACTTTTAATTTATATCGCAACGGAAGATTTGCCCCGTATTTTCCTATCCCATTCAGAATATCTTTTGTCATTTCAGCATCTTTGTGACTCATTCTTTCATTTTCCATAAGTGTTTCACCTATGAAATCATCGATGATGATTGGCGGATGAGGTAAATTGGAATCTGAACTTGCTTTAAATGTTCCTATGTACTCATCATTCTTATATAATTTAACACTATCTAAATTGGTGAAAACATAAACCTTGGATAGCTCTCCAGCTGGATGCTCTCCCATATTCATTGTTGAAGAAATTTCTAAGACGGGTATTTTGCTATATTGAGACGCATAACTATAACTTGCCAATTTAGGAATTCTATACATATCCAAAACACCGTGATAGCATATACGGTCTCCACTTCCAAATTCTTGATGCGTATTGTAATCGTTCATGACCCAACCAATACAACCACTAATTTGATTGTCTGGAGTCAACATGGCGTCTATCACATTGAGATGTCTTAATGCATGATCCAATCGATGCAACTCATCATCATATCGTTTTGTAGGAAACATGTGCCCATTATATTCAGTGACCAAATAAGGTACATTTTTTATAATGTTCTTTTTATCTAATAGTCCTTTGTTATTACCGCGATGTGAAAAATCATTATATGTATATACATCTTCTAAAAATTCGCTATGATCAATATTTCTTACACCAGCAGTTTGTCTCGTGGGATCAAGAGATCTAGCGATACCATTCGTCTTGAAATAAAAATCGTGATTATCAGGAGATTCATTGATACGAACACCCCAAAGAATGATGGAGGGGTGATTTCGGTCTCTATAAATCATTTCTTTTAAATTCTGACAACTTAAATCCTGCCATTGTTCATTGCCAATATGCTGCCAACCTGGAATCTCTTCAAATACTAAAAGACCTATTTCATCACATCTATTTAAGAAATGTTTTGATTGAGGGTAATGTGAGGTTCTGACAATATTGAGTCCCAATTCATATTTAAGAATATCTGCATCTTCAATTTGTGCTGATTTAGGCATTGCATATCCAACATAGGGATAACTTTGGTGTCGATTTAATCCTAAAAGCTTAAGTTTTTTGTCATTCAAGTAAAATCCATCTGTTTTAAATATGGCACTTCTTATCCCAAATCTTTCGCTAATTTCATCAACAATTTGACTATTCATGCTATATTCAACAAAAAGATCATACATAAAGGGATTTTCAATATCCCATAGAATGGGATCTTTGATATCAATGGATAATTGTGTGGTCAAATCCATGACTTTTAAGTTTTTAATTTCTGCTACTTTACTTTTCCCATTTTGAATAATGACATCAAGTTCCCCGTTATTTTGAGATAGACCAATTTCTAATTTTATCTTTGCTGTGCCATCTGTTTGAATGAATATAGACTTGATATATTGTTTTTCAACAACAAGTAAAGATACCTCACGATAGATACCGCTGTATCCCAAATAATCGACTACACCGCCAAATGGTGGAATCGACGGATCTTCTTTGCTGTCAACAACAACTAATATCTCGTTTTCTTGTCCATAAATAACTTCATCGGTGATATCAACTTCAAATGGTGTATATCCCCCGCGATGTTCAAGTATATATTTATGGTTAACATAAACCTTCGCCTGATGAGCAACACCTTCAAATTGAAGTTTAAGCAGCTTACCCTCCCAAGTTTTTTTGATATCAATCATCTTGACATAACTTAAAACAACTTCCAACATCGATTCGTTGAAATTATTATAAGGTGTTTCAATACCATGATGTGGAATGTTAATCATTTCAAAGTTATCTAAATTTACTTTTTCTAAATGCTGTTCTTCATATGATGCAAGAAACCATTTAAAATTTAATGGAATATTCTCTCTCATAGTTCACCTCGCGCTTTGTATTTTTCAACGACATATAACTGTGAGCCATAATCGCCTAATATTCTCGTTTGATCATTATACCAAGTACCCATGAATTGCTGTTTCAATCTAAATCCATGATTTAATGCATTGCCACTAGCAACAAACTCCTCAGTTGCATTATCAAGTTGTTTGTATTTGGAAATTAATCGCATAATCGAACCATATGGGTTAAGTTTAATAGGCAGAGCATGTTTAATTAGGTGTCCAAATTGTGAGATTGGTAAACTTTGTTGAAAGGATCGAACTTGATAGGATTCATCTCCTTCAAGATTTTTAAGTTGCAATGTCTCTAAATCAGGACTGGCTGATGAAAGAGTTTGAAAGTTTCCTAAGATATGTATATCATTAAGGCTTACTTGCCAAACCTTGTGATGTTCGTCTTTCTGATTGAATCGGTACAACTTCCCATACTGAAAAACATCTCTATAAGCTTTATATAATTCGATTTGTTTCTTAATTTCTTTTTTTTCAGCAGGGCTAAGATATTTGAGGTCCAGTTCATAGCCTAAAACTCCAAAACTTGCTACGTTAAATCTAGTAGATAAAGGTGTTTTTCTAAGCGTCTGAGCATGAGGTGCCAAAGAAACATGTGCGCTAATTGTAGATTGTGGATAGAGATAACTCAACCCCTCTTGAATGCTTAATCTTTCTATCGGGTCGGTATTGTCAGAAGCCCATATCTGAGGACTGTAGTAGAGCATACCTAAATCATATCTATTTCCTCCACTGGAGCATGTTTCAATTAGTAATTCAGGAAATTGTGTTGTGATTCTATTTAAAATTTCATATAGGCCAAGAATGTAACTGTGGAAGAACATACCTTGATTTGATATTGAACTTGAATACATGTCTGTCATGTGTCTATTCATATCCCACTTGACAAAATCAATTTGAGCACTATTAAGAACAGTTCCAATCTCTTGGACAATATAGTCTCTAACATTTTGATTACATAAATCTAAAACTAATTGATTTCTACCGAGTGCTGGTGTTCTCCCTTCAATTTGAACAGCATACTCTGGATGTTTTTCATAAAGTTTGCTTATTGGGTTCACCATTTCCGGTTCAAACCATAAACCAAACTTCATACCCATATGATGGATGTTATCAGATAGTCTTTTCAAGCCTCCTGGCAACTTTTTTAAGTTAACATCATAATCTCCTAAGGCTTGATGATCGTCATTTCTTGAACCAAACCAACCATCATCTAGGACAAAAAGCTCAACCCCCAATTGACTTGCTTTTTTGGCAAGACCTTCCAATTTTCTTTGATTGAAATCAAAAAAGAAAGGCTCCCAACTATTTAGAACTACTGGTCGACTTGATTTTTGGAATTGCCTAGGCGTCACGTGTGTATTGATAAATTCATGAAAGGATTGACTCAGCTGATTGAACCCTTGATCTGAATATGTCATAATCGATTCTGGGGTTTCAAAAAACTCATCTTTCTTTAATGGCCACTCAAAACAATGAGGGTTGATACCGCTCATGATTCTCATCAATCCATGATTTGATATTTGTACTGCTTCATAATGATTTCCACTATAGACAAGATTGATTCCGATGCAAACACCATAATCTTCATGTGTTCCTTTTTTAGCAAGAATGATACCTGGATTATGTCTATTGCTACTATTACCTGTTGTTGAATCATTGATATAAGTGCCATAGGATAGTGGGCGAATGTGCTTATGTGTTTCCTTGATCCAACCTCCATCAAAGGTGATTAGATCATAATCAGATTCTGGTAGATCAACCATCATACTCATGATCTTTCTAATCACGATTTCATGATCATCGAGATTCATCAATAGGATGCGTCTTGTTATGACATTAGAATTAAAGAAAGCTGTGTAAATCATCTTTAATTCAATGTTAAATTTTCGATCGATAAGCTTAACAATCAAACTTTTCACTTGTTGATCATTTGCTCTAGATATAGGTAGTTGTTTACTTTCAATAACACCATCGATGATCTGATGTGAATCATAGACAAAATCATTGACAAAGGTTCCGTCAGGCATTTTAATTTCAATTGGCGATAAACGGAAATCGCCTTTTCCGATACCGGAATATTCAAGTGTCATCAAATCAATTGAAGTTCTATCTTTTCCTTCAACATAATCAATAGTTGATCCTGCACTTGCAGTGATTTTGGATTGAAACGCTTCAAAATTTTGATCAATAAGTTTCTTACCAAAATATAAATGTTCAAGTTGTCCAGTAGGAAGAATTCTAAAAATGTAGTTTAGATCTTTTGTGCTAATTTTAAAATGTGATTTTTCAAATCTGATCATTTCGCACCTTCTTTTTTAACTAGAATAGATTCATATGGCTGAAGAACAAGATCGTTTAAATTTGTTCTATTATAATTTGAGAGGACAACTTTCCCTTTTAAAATAATTGGAATTTTATGCTTCTTTTTCGACATATTTAATATAGTAGTAAAAGACTTTTTACCTAGTATTCTGCTAAATATAAATATATTTCTTTTCATGTATAATGGCTTAAATGAGCCTTTTATAAGCACTTCATTACTTTTTCTTAACTCAATAAGTTTCTTATAATGATAATAGATGGAGTTTGAATCAGTTAAGTTGTTTTCCACATTAATTGTCGATGTGTTTGAGTTCACTTTCAACCAAGGTATACCTTGAGTAAAGCCTCCGTCTTTTGTCCATTGCATTGGTGTTCTTGCATTATCTCTACTCGACTTTTGAATCATCTTAAATCTGAGCCAATGAGGAAATTTCATTTTCTTTAACAATGCATAAATGCGATGAGACTCAATATCTCGATATTCATCCATAGATAGAAAATCTCCGTTAGTCATCCCAATTTCGTCTCCTTCAAAGATATAGGGAGTACCCTTAAGTGTTAGATTTAATGTAGCAAGCATCTTAGCACTTTCAACACGGTATTCTTGATCATTACCATATCTTGATACTGATCTTGGCTGATCGTGATTTCCTAGATAATTGGCATTCCAATATGCTTCTGCCTGCCACTTAGAAATGACCTTCATAAACTTGTTAGGCTTGAATTTTGTCTTAAACCATTTGTTATTGATCTGATCAGTTTCCATGTGTTCAAAAGCAAAAACCATATTTAATTCCTTGCGTTCAGGAAGGATTAAATCATTGGCTTGTTTTGTCGTTACAAGTACTGTTTCGCCTACTGTAAATGCATCATAATGATCCATGACTTTAGTTCTCAAAGTCTTTAAAATACGGTGGCATCCTTCTTGAGAATGGTAATGTTCGCTTCCCGTAAGAATCAAACTCTTCTTACCGTTTTCCAGTGATGTTTTATAGATAATATTAATGACATCACAGCGAAATCCATAGATACCCTTTTTCAACCAAAAATGCATGATGTTTTGGACTTCTTTCATAACTTTAGGATTGTTCCAATTGAGATCAGGTTGTTTCTTGCTAAATAAATGCAAGTAGTATTGATCTCCTATCTTCTCCCAAGTTGTACCACTAAAAAAACCAGTCCAATTGTTTGGTTTTTCCTTCCATATATAATAATCTCTGTATTCACTATCTGGATTTTGACTTGCGATAAACCATGAATGTTCATCAGATGTATGATTGATGACTAAATCCATCAAAATACGCAACCCCTTTTGAGCTGCTTTTTCTATGAGTTCATCCATGTCTTCCATCGTTCCAAATTCGGGATTAATATCCATATAATCACTGATGTCATATCCGTTATCATCATTTGGTGATTTATAAACCGGAGATAGCCAAATAATATCAACTCCAAGATTTTTTAAATAATCCAATCTCGAGATAATACCTTGAATATCACCAATGCCATCATTGTTACTATCCATAAAGCTTCTAGGATATATTTGATAAACGATACCCTTCTGCCAAAGTTTAGTGTTTTCCATTTTAATCTCCCATAAATCGAATATTTACTCTTATTATATAACAAAACACTTCAATATTTATGACCAATCTCAACTTATTGTCAACAAAAAAAGGTTATTCCTAAATAGGAACAACCTTATATATCTTTGGTTTTAAAAATCTTTAAGTGCTTCTAATAAATCCTTAAGTGGCAACCCTACAATTGTAAAGAAATCCCCTTTATAGTGATCAACGAGTTTTCCACCTTCGCTTTGGATACCATATGCTCCAGCTTTATCCATTGGTTCTCCAGTTTTTATATAATCCCTTATTTCTAAATCACTTAATGATTTCATTGATACTTCTGTCTCGGAATAAAAGGTCTTTATTTTTTCTCCTTTGACCAAGGCGACTGCGGTATAAACAACATGTCTTTCACCAGATAACAACTTAAGCATCCGGTATGCATCTTCTTCATTCTTGGGTTTTCCTAGAATTTCATTTTGAAAAACAACAATTGTATCTGCACCAATTACAATATCTTTTGGGTGCTTAGCAGCTACATGAATCGCTTTTTTTGTGGCAAGTTCTATTGCCATGTCTTGAGGTTTTAATTTTTCATCTATAACTTCTTTAATGTGACTTGGAATAACCATAAATTCAAGTCCAGTATCTTTGAGAAGTTTTATTCTTCTGGGTGAATTGCTTGCTAGAATTAGCATGTTTCAACCCCCTTTATCGTAAAACATTATAACACATCTTGATAGATATTTCTCAATTATTTTACAGTCTGCATGTTATAATAGTAACGTAGAGAAGAGGTGAGCAAATGAATAGGATCGTTCCTTTATTGAAAAATGAACTAAAGATATCTTCAAAGTCAACACTGATTTTATCAGTGAGTGGTGGCGTTGATTCTATGGTTATGCTCACATTGCTCCTACAAGGACCCTATAAAATAGTTGTTGTTCATTTTAATCATCTAAAACGCGATGCATCATATATCGAAAAAGATTTAGTTGAAAATTATTGTCAAAAATATGAAATTCCTTTCCACTATTACACGATATCGGTCAAGGGTGGAAATTTTCATCATAATGCACACCAAATGCGCATGTTTTATTTAAATGAAGTAGCCACATTATATAAGACGCCCTATATTTTAACTGCGCATCATTTAGATGACCTATTTGAAAATGTGCTCATAAAATTGACGAGGGGCAGCAATCTACTCGGTTATGCAGGCATGCAGATGATTCATTCTGATCATCAATATACCTACGTAAAACCACTCTTATATACATCAAAGGAAAAAATCATTGACTATGCAGAAACAAACAAGGTTCCGTTTCTCGCAGACGAATCAAATGAAGAAAACAATTACCTACGCAATAGATATCGTCACGCTGTTGTCCCAATAATGAAACAGGAAAACGAGAAATTACTTGATCAAATCAAACTTTATCACAATCAGATAACAAATGCTTTTGAATTTATTAGAAAAACGACCAAATCATTAATTAGCGAAGATATGATTATTCCGTTAAATCAATATAAAACTTATGATGAAGCCATTAAAGATGATATGGTAGCTTATATGATTGAACATCACAACTTACCCCTATCCAATGAAATCATTCAGAAAATCAAAAAAATGCTTTTATCGAATAAGCCAAATCAAGTTTTTAAACTTAACAAAGATTATGCCTTAATTAAGGCTTATGACAAAGCTTATATTAAGAAAATGTCGTTAATTAAACCGATCAAAATCAAAGTCAAAGAAGGTGACAATGATTTGTTGAATATGGCTATTTTCACATTTTCTTTGAAATCTGATGCTATTACTGAAGATTTTATTAAATTGTGTTATAATAAATTAGCATTTCCACTATGGCTTAGACATAGGGAAGATGGCGATCTGTTATCCTTTGAATATGGTCATAAAAAACTTAAAAAACTACTCATAGATCTCAAGATTCCCAATGAAGAAAGACGGAAACTGTGGGTATTAACAGATACAAAAAATCATATTTTATGGGTTGAAAAATATTATATTAATCAAACCCTAGGAGATTCAAATACCTTATACTTTAAATATGAAGGGATAGAAAGACATGCAAAATGATATTTCTGAAATACTTGTAACCAAAGAAGAAATTGTAGAAATATGTAAAAGGTTAGGTACCCAACTAACTGCTGATTATAAAGACAAACACCCTCTTCTTGTGGGATTACTTAAAGGATGTATGCCTTTCATGTCTGATCTTTCAAGACAAATTGATCTTAAATTCGACATGGCTTACATGTCCGTAAGTAGTTATCATGGTGGAATTGCTTCATCGGGTGATGTCAAGATAAAAATGGATCTAGATATTTCTATCAAAGGTAGAGATGTTCTAATTGTAGAAGATATCGTTGATACAGCAAACACGATTGTAACTATTGTTGAACTTTTCAAACACCGTGGTGCTGCCTCAGTTAAAATGGTTACACTTCTTGATAAACCAGAAGGTAGATTAAGACCTTATCAACCAGAATATGTTGGAAAAATTATTCCAAAAGCGTTCGTCGTGGGTTATGGATTAGACTATGACGAATATTATAGAAATTTACCCTATGTAGGGGTATTAAAACCTGAAGTATACAATCACTAATAAGGGGGTGCCTTTATGAATCAAAGCCCAAGAAGACCCGATTCAAAAAAGAAAATAGATTATAAGAAAAAACCTGATTATTTAATCATGATTTTTACTCTAGTTATTGTCATTGGTGTATTTTTATTTCTACGCAATGCTCTAGAAGGACAAGTTCAAGAACTCACAGTCAGTGAAATTCAAAATGCTGCAACTCTTGAACACATCGAATCAATTGAGTATTCTCTAATTGGAGGAGATAATTTTGATCTTGTTCAAGTAAGTGGACAAATATATGATCAGCATAAACAATTCTATAATAATATCATTAGTTTCGAACGTGTTATGCGTATCGATCAAGCTCAAGACATTATGGACACGGTTGAGTCTTATGGAGGTCTAACCAATGTTGTTGCCAAATCTGGTATAACATTCTGGTCTGTTCTTTTCAATCTTGTTCCAATAGCTCTTGTATTAGTCATTTTATTCATTATATTTAGAAATGCAAACAATCAAAATAGCAAAGCATTCGATTTTGCAAAAAATAGAGCAAAACTAAACCGTGAAAAATCGGTAACATTTAAAGATATTGCCGGTTGTGAAGAAGAAAAACAAGAAATGGAAGAATTAATTGACTTCCTGAAAGCACCAAAAAAATATATTGATATGGGTGCTAGAATTCCAAAGGGTGTGCTTCTAGTTGGTTCTCCTGGTACTGGTAAGACATTACTTGCAAGAGCTGTATCCGGTGAAGCAAACGTCCCATTCTTCTCAATATCAGGTTCTGATTTTGTTGAAATGTTCGTTGGTGTTGGTGCTTCTCGTGTTCGTGACCTTTTCAAGGTCGCAAAAGAAAATTCACCATGTATCATCTTCATTGATGAAATCGATGCTGTTGGTCGTCAACGTGGCGCTGGCTTAGGCGGTGGACATGATGAAAGAGAACAAACACTCAATCAACTGTTGGTTGAAATGGATGGCTTTACTACCAATATGGGAATTATCATCATGGCTGCAACCAATAGACCAGACGTTTTAGACCCAGCATTACTTCGTCCAGGACGTTTTGATAGACAGATTACCATAAACTTACCGGATGTACGTGGACGCGAAGCAATTCTTATGGTTCATGCAAGAAATAAGAAACTTGATCCAAAAATTAAGTTGAACGAATTCGCAAAAAGAATTCCTGGTTTTACTGGAGCAGATATTGAAAATCTATTAAATGAAGCAGCACTTCTCGCAGCAAGAGATAATCGTACGTTAATATCAGCGATTGATATGGATGAAGCGATTGACCGCGTTATGATGGGGCCAGCTAAAAAGAGTAGAAAATATTCAGATGAAGAAAAAAATGTTGTTGCTTATCATGAAGCTGGACATGCTGTTATAGGTATTAAATTAGAAGATGCCAATGTTGTTCAAAAGGTTACTATCATTCCAAGAGGTGTTGCAGGCGGGTACAATTTGATGATTCCTGCTGAAGAAAAATTCTTGCAAACTAAAAAATCACTAACTGCTCACATTATTTCATTCCTTGGTGGTAGAGTTGCTGAAGAAATCGTATTTGATACGGTAACAACTGGCGCATATAATGATTTCCAAAATGCAACAAAAATTGCGAGATCAATGGTTACTGAATATGGAATGAGTGATTTAGGTCCAATCCAATATGAAAGTTCCGGAGGCAATGTCTTTTTAGGTAGAGATTATTTCAAAGAAAAGAACTTCTCTGATCAAGTTGCCCATGAAATTGACACCGAAGTCAGACACATCATTACACAATGCTTTGAAACTGCTAAGAAGATTATTGAAGAAAATCGTGGTTTGCTTGATTTAATTGCTCATTATCTTGTTGAAATTGAGACACTTACTAAAGCTGATATTGATGAAATCGTTGCAACTGGTAAGTTGTCATGGTGGAACGAAAAACAGGTATTAACTCCTAATGCGGCTTGATAAGTATTTAAAGGTTTCTCGCATTATCAAGCGAAGAACAGTAGCCAAACAAGCAGCTGAAAAAGAGAAAGTTGAAGTCAATGGCAAGCTAGCCAAGCCTTCTACTGCTGTCAAAGAAAATGATATTTTAACACTTTATTTGGGCTCAAAAATCATTAAAGTCAAAGTTACATCTTTGGAACCTAAAAAAGAGATGCTTATGTATGAACTTTTACAAGAAGAAAAACGGCCATAACTTTAATTATGGCTTTTTCTATGATATAATATCTTGAATTAGGAGGATTATTATGTTTCCAGAAGATCTAAAAGAACAACAAATCGTGCGTCGTGAAAAAGCGCAAGAACTTAAAAATATGGGTATTGAACCCTTCGGACAAAAGTTTGTTAGAACACACAACAACAAACAAATTTTTGACTTATATCAAAACGATGATCATGATACGCTTGAAGAAAAACAAATCGAAGTCATCGTCGCAGGAAGAATCATGCTTAAGCGTGGTCAGGGTAAAGCTGGATTCATGAACCTTCAAGATCGTGATGGACAAATTCAAGTTTATGTCAGACAAGATCATATCGGTGAAGCTTCTTATGAAATTTTTAAACAAGCAGATTTAGGAGACATCGTCGGAATCAAAGGAATTGTCTTTAGAACAAAAACCAATGAATTGACCATTAAAGCTTCTGAGTTCATACATCTAACCAAGGCATTGAGACCCTTACCAGATAAATTTCATGGTCTGCAAGATAAAGAGGAAGCAAGACGTCGTCGCTATGTTGACTTAATTGTCAATGAAGATGCTAGACGTGTAGCTTTTATGAGACCAAAAATCATTCGTGAAATCCAAAGATTCTTTGATGATAAAGGATTTGTAGAAGTTGAAACTCCAGTATTACATAGTATTTTAGGTGGTGCGAATGCTCGTCCATTTGTCACACATCACAACGCGCTTGATATGGATTTTTATTTGCGTATAGCAACTGAATTACCATTAAAACGTCTCATCGTTGGTGGCATGGAAGCTGTATATGAAATAGGCAGACTCTTTAGAAATGAAGGCATGGATGCGAAGCATAATCCAGAGTTTACAACGATCGAAGCTTATTTGGCATATGCAGATATGACAGATATGATGGATATCGTTGAAGATTGCCTATCAACAGTTACTTATGAAACTTTAGGAACATATGACATTACATTCAATGAACAAGTTATTCATATGCAACGACCATGGAAAAGATGGCACATGGTTGATGCCATTAAAGAATTATCAGGAGTTGATTTCTGGAAAGAATATACACTTGATGAAGCAATCAAATTAGCAAAAAAACACGAAATTCATGTAGAAAAACATTTTAGTGTTGGGCATATCGTTGAAGCTTTCTTTGAAAAATATGTTGAAGGAACAATTGTACAACCTACGATGGTTTATGGGCATCCAATTGAAATCAGTCCTTTGGCTAAAAAGAGTGTTGATCCTAGATATACAGAACGTTTTGAATTATTTATCATGTCTAGCGAGTATGCAAATGCATTCAGTGAACTCAATGATCCTATTGATCAACGCGAACGCTTTGAAAATCAATTAAAGGAAAAAGCCTTAGGAAATGATGAAGCAACTGAAATGGATATCGATTTTGTTGAATCTTTAGAATATGGCATGCCCCCAACTGGTGGACTTGGCATTGGTATCGATCGTTTCGTGATGCTTTTAACAAATACACCAAATATTAGAGATGTTATTCTCTTCCCACATTTAAAACATAGATGATACGAAGCAACTGGCGACAGTTGCTTTATTTTATAATTTGATGCTTTGATATATGATACAATAAATGTAAAAGAGGTATACAGATGAATCAAATCAATGTATCACATCTGAAGAAAAATTATCAAACCGGAAAAGTTGTTTATGAAGTGCTCAAAGGCATTGATTTTTCAATAGATGATGGTGAATTTGTATCTATCTGTGGACCATCTGGATCAGGAAAAACAACACTATTATATGTTTTAGGTGGACTCGAACCTTACACTGCTGGTTCTATTTCAGTTTTTGGAAAAGAGCTCAATACGATGACAGATACCGAAAAAGCAAAGATGAGATCGTGTGATATTGGTTTCGTTTTTCAATTTTATAATCTAATCCCAAATTTGACGGTTTATGAAAATATTCTCTTATCTTCTGTTTTGGGCTCTAGTAAGTCAAAAGATGAGATTCTAAGTGTTCTCGAATCTGTTGGTATGAAGGAATATCACGCTTATTATCCATCACAGTTATCAGGCGGTATGCAACAAAGGGTTGCTATCGCAAGATGCTTAATCAATGATCCAAAAATCATTTTTGCAGATGAGCCCGTAGGAAGTCTAGATTATAAAAACGGACTAGCTATTATGGAACTTTTTAAAACATTGAATCAAGAGTACCATAAAACAATCTTAATGGTCACTCATAATGAGGACACAACTGTTTACGGAACTCGAACATTGCATATGTTGGATGGGAAAGTGATTAAGGATGAGAAAAGCAATCAGTAGATTCGGGTTTTCTTTTCGCTTTGCTTTCAAGAACCTCATTCGTTTTAGACTTCGTTCCATTTTGCTCATCTTCAGTTTTATTGCTTTATTTGTAATATTATTGCTTGGTGCTTCGACACAAATGTTCCTTAAGTCTTACTACTATGGGGAACTTGAAAATAAATATAGAGATATAGATTTTTCCATGGGTGTAACCTTAAATAGCAATTTGAGGTTTTTTTCAATACGCCCATTAGCTGATACATCAGATTTGGATACCGTCATAGAGGACTATGCCCCATTTTTTGAAATGGATACGCTAGTTCAAATCAATGGCACAAAACAATATGTAAAAACGATGTCATCGACACTTGATAACTTTGTTAAAGTGTCAAATCCTATCCATTATGAAAATGCAATCTTGGATAATGATGAAGTCATTGTCACCCAGAGTTTGGCTGACACTTATCAATTGAATAATGGTGATGCTATCACCTTATACTTAGGCGATTTGACAAAGGATTATTTCATCGTTGACATTGTTGAAGATGGTGGATTATTTCTAGATGAAACTATTTATCTCAATAAAGATGGTAGTCTATCATTTTTCCTTACAGCTTTGAATCCTTCTCTTGCTTCATTAAATCCGGTTTTCTTAACCAATTTCTATAATCAAGTATATTTTGAAACCAAAGATGGCATCACAAATACAGAAGCAATGACTTTCGTTAGTTCAATCACTCAATTTTCTAACCTGAAATTTCAATTGTCAATAGATGAACAAGCTGTTGATCAAGAAATTAGAAGAAATGTGTCATTTTTCAAT
This sequence comes from uncultured Mariniplasma sp., assembly GCA_964587475.1. Taxonomy (GTDB): domain Bacteria; phylum Bacillota_I; class Bacilli_A; order Acholeplasmatales; family Acholeplasmataceae; genus Peloplasma. The sequence continues at coordinate 26,281 of CAZPLF010000013.1, read as the reverse complement.
CTCATTGTCGTCATTGTTTTTCTAGTAATTCTACTTGTTATGCAAACGACCTTTATGCTTTACTTTGAGGAAAAGAAAAAAGGATTTGCAGTCATAGATCTTTTGGGAGGTTCACACTTATTCTCATATGGGGTTGTTCTCTTAGAAATATTAATCTTTTTTACTTTGTCTTTGTTTGCATCTGTATTCATTACCAATGCAATTATCAAAAATGGCATGAGATTTGTTGGTTCTCCAGCTACATATCAGCTTGAATTTTCAACCATCTTCTGGTGTGCTTTGGCAATACTCTTAATTTATATAGTTACTTCGGTTTATTATTTCATCAATTTTAATAAAGAATCATCAATTCGTCAAACAGTTGATTTAGGCATAGAAAAACAGATTCACTGGGTTCCAGTGCTTTTGATATTGGTTTTCTCTCTTGGTATCTATTTTTTTGCAAAACTCAATTTTGTTTTTCTTTGGTTAGGTTATTATAGAGCAATCATCCAATCTGTAGCAGCATTTGCCATATTGTTCTCTTCTGCTTTTCTGTTAATCTTTCTATTCTCAAAACTTCAGAAAATACAAAAAGAACCCATGCTCTTTGCGCTTCACTTAAAGGTACTCATGGCTAAAAAGTCATTTTATCAGTATATATCTGTTTTACTTGTCTGTTTTGCTAGCATCTTTTTACTTGTTCTAGCGAATGATCATATGGATAAACGAATGGCTAACTATGAAAATGAGTTCAAGGTAGACTTTGTGTTAACCAATTTCATTAGTAGATACGATGAGACCTTTACGCAGATATCCTCACTTGACTCTGTTGAAAATGTTGCTAAAGTAGGTTACATGCAAAATATCGGGTTTGGTAATTTTCAACAAAACCTAAATAGCGTTATTTCCATGGATCCACAATTGATCAATGACTATTTCAATCTAGATTTGACTGAAGAATCGCTTGTTAATCTTGAAAGTCCAGATCGAATAACCGTCATACTACCTGAAAGATTCAGAATATTATATGACATGGAAATTGGGGATCAGGTTTATCTCATACTAAGCCCGGTTCATTCTCTTGAAACATTTGAAATTGGCGGTTTCTACAATAAGGAAATTGGTGATATGGCCTTCACAAATCTTCATTTGTTTCCAATATACGATGATATTAGCCAAAACACCCTCTTTGTCAATGCAAGTACAGATAAGACTGCTCTTCAAAATGAGTTGATTAATCTTTATAGTAAAAATATGGTTTACGTTCTTGATTTCCAAACTATTGTTGATACAAAACTGAATCAGATGAGAACCTCGACGGATTATCTCACAATTATTCTTTCAGCAATTATTGGTTGTTTTGTTCTTTCAATATTTAATCATTCCATATTGTTACTTGGACAAATGAAAGATACTTATGCTCGCTTTTTCGTTTTAGGTTTCTCTAAACAAAAACTGATGCAGATATTAATCAAAGAAAGTTTAATGATGTTTGTTATTCTTATTATTTCTTCTTTACTAGGATTTTTCTTCTTATCATCTCAATTGAGTTCACTCATTCTCATCTCAGGTGAATATGAACCTATTCAATTATCCATCAAATCACTATGGTTTGGAAGCGTCCTGATTTTAATTGTTTTTTTAGTTACTAAAATAATCTACTTATGGGGTGTTACTCAAATAAAACCTAGTGATGTTGTAAAAACATATTAACTTTGTTTTATATTTGAACTATTAAGTCCGAGGATTCGTAACTTCGTTAAAATTCATTGTATAATAAGATTGTCAACAAAAAGAACAGAGATGAAGTGAAGTATAGTTCTTTATTTTTCTTTTGGGTACATTTGTACCAATTTGATATATTAGTTATATTTTGATGCATATAAGCACAAAAATTATATTTATACACTTTTTAAGGAGGAGTATAATCATGAAGAAATTGGTTAGAATTATTTTGTTATTGCTCATATCTACTGTCTTAGTGAGTTGTCAAGGTGGCATAGCAATAGAACTTGACACACCACAAAATATTGCCATTCAAGATGGTGTTGTTACTTGGGATGCAGTAACAGATGCAGAAAGTTATTTAGTATCCGTTGGAACACAAATCTTTACTGTAACTGATACGACTTTCAATCTTAATGAACTTAACTTAGATCCAGGTGAACATCTTGTTCATATTGTGGCAATGAAAGGAACGGCTGTATCTTTACCTTCAGTAACCGTTCATTTTGTTATTGAAAGTCTCAGCATTGAAGCTATTTCTGCTGCAGCACTTCTTTCAATAAATGATACATATGCACCTAATATGGTCGAATCTGATTTTGAAGATGAATATGCATATAAGTCTTACACTCAAACCACACAATTGGTTGATAAATACAGTAGCACAGCAGTTGCCTTGGGTATGAGTGAACATGATGCCATTGCTTTGTTTACACACGTGGCTACGCTACCAGAACGATCTGAATCTATTAATAACTTTAACTCACTATTTGGTGAGATAGATTCATTCTATCAGTTTGGTGTTGATTCTACTGAATTAGCAAACATGCTTTATGAACTCGGCATGGTTGGTATTACAATTCAAATAAGTAACCTAACTGATGATATTGCTAATGCACAAGAAGAATTCAATCGAATTCAAAGCGATTTGTTGATACTTCAAGAAACAGTTAGTGAAAATGCAACTTATGCAGAACTTGCACAATATGCCACCGTTCCTGAACTCGTTTTACTTGACTATTTCTTTACTGGTCAATACGAAGACACTTATTATGTAACTAGTGTCATATCATCTATAGCCTATGATTTAGTCTATAATGATGAGTATTATGATCCCTACTATCTAGATTCAGGTGATGAATATATTCAAATGTTTTACGATATTTTGGTAAGAGCTAAAACTGCTGATGACACAATACTTCTAAACTCTTTACTAATCGGTAGTCCATTATTTGACATTTATCTTTTAGCAGATCAATACATGATGCTGGATTATACAACAGAAAGTATGACTCGCTATGCAAGCGATATTGTAAGACTAGGTGAACTTTATGCTTTCTTCGCTATAGAAAAAACAATGATTATTGAATCAATGGCCAGCGTTTTCGATTATTTAACACTCGTCTATGATACAATTCCAGCTTCAACAGTTCTATTATTAGATGATTTAGCAGCAAATGGTGAACTGTCAATGGAAGAATACGTCACACTAAAGAATGAAATAGTCAATGTGCTTTATGTGACATTACCTTCCAGTCAAGATTTTGCGAATGTCTATACGACACTCATTAATGTTGCTGGTGCTTTTCAAGATGTTGATTTAGATGGATATTTGCCTTATGTTAATTTCTTTGGGGATTTAGACCATGCTACGCTTGATTTGTACTTAACCTTTGCTCTTGATATTAATCAACAAACCGTTGAAGATGTAATGAGTATTGTTGATGGTATGATTATTCCAGGTGAATATGTTTATGACGATGTTTATGAATATGAATATTATGAACAAGACACGGTTAACTTCGAAAAAGCCGTTGAACTTGCAGTTTATGTAGGAAATTATGTACAAAACTTCAAGCTTGATCATGCAGCAAAGTTTGATGCACTAGATGCTTTAAAAGCTGATGCACAAGTTGAACAACTGTTTAATTTGTTTGGAAATGCTGTAAAACAGGCTATGGCTTTAGAGATGTCTCCTGATGAATATGCTTTAGCTGAAATGGCTATTGATGAAATTTTAGCAGATTATGATGACATTTTAGCTGCAACTGACATCATTAAATCTATTGGTATGGATGTGTTTAATGAATTCTTAGCAACAAATGGACAGATGTTCATAGATATTTATCATTTGGTTGATACAGGTTCATCTGACTTTAGTGATCCATTGTTTGTTGCTGCTTTAGAATCAATATTCACACAACTACTCGATTATAATACTATCGTGATGGATGAAATAGACATTTCCTCTATCCAGACTCTTTTAGGATTGATTCGAATTCCACTTAAAGTTCAATTAATGATGGAAGAAACGATGGATTCTGCGGAATTTGATCTTCTATTTAATACATTACTCACCCCTGTTTCTATGGTAATCTTCAATGCTAGAACTATTCAAGAAGAATTCTTAACCGCTGTTGATGCACTTGATGTTGAAACACTTCTATTTGATTCTGATTGGGTTATTTCAGGTGATGAAGCAATGATGTCTATCCTCGTATTAGCTTTAGATGATACACTTGATTTTATCCATGAAACATTATTCTTCGCATCAATCACTATAGTTAGTGACAGTATTCTCAAAAATGCTGACATAATGGATTTAATGGGCACTACAACAACTGAAATTGATGATGAAATCAATCAGATTGAAACGGCATTCCATGAATTATTCGATGAAATCCATGCCATTGCAGATTTTGATTTTACAACAATTACACAAGTTGAAATTGATCGCATCAATGCTTTATTTCAAAGTTTTCAACCGGTAGAAGTAGTAACCATCCGTTAATTTCTCTATATTAAACAAAAAGCGACGCGTTCTATTGAACGTATCGCTTTTTTTTATTTGATCGGATGATCGTTTATAAAATGCCTAATTCATCCGCAATCTCAAGAAATATATCATTGATTGGATAATATTCCACGTTGAGTTTTTGAAACATCTCATAGGTCATTTCATCGAGTTGTTCATACATGAAATTAGGAACTTCTTCCTTGTTTTCAAGTCTCTTCATAACATCTAGTTCGAAATCGATTAATTTATCCATATCTTTTTGTTGAAAGTTTTCAACACCTAAAAGTTCATTTTGAAAATCAATTGTACTTAATAATAAGTTAACTTCCTTCGCTCTTACTTCAAGATTCTTGATGTCATTTTTATATGCTTTCTTCATGAGACCAGTAATTTCTTCCAGTTGATCAAATAGATAATAGAATCCTGTTTCAAAAATCTGATCTTCTTCTTCTGTATATGTTTTATCATCAATGAGTTTGTCATATAAAAAATCAGTGACATCGATGACGTGTTTGAATCTTATAATCAAATCGGAATTTTTTTCGATAAGATATTTAAGTAATTCATTATTTTCAATTTTCCAATTTGCATATTCGTGATAGACTCTTTCCTCACGCATCAAAACCACCTACTTACGCTTTATTTGCTGAACCGAAGACTTCAATCTTTTCTTTAATCGTATTCTTCATAGCTTCATAACCTGGAGCTAAGAGTTTTCTTGGATCAAATCCTTTACCTACTAAATCCTTACCTTCTTCAATATACTTGCGTGTTGCTGCTGCAAATACCAATTGAAGTTCCGTATTGACATTAACCTTGGAGACACCTAGTGAAATTGCTTTTTGAACCATTTCAGCTGGAATACCTGTTCCACCATGTAAAACAAGTGGTACACCACCAGTTACGTCTTGAACTTCTTTTAGAACTTCAAAATTCAAACCTTTCCAATTTGCAGGATATTTACCATGAATATTACCAATACCTGCTGCAAACATATCAACACCAGTCGCTGCAATTAATCTGCATTCTTTTGGATCTGCGATTTCACCACCACCAATGACGCCGTCTTCTTCTCCGCCAATAGCACCAACTTCAGCTTCTACTGAAACACCTTTAGCGTGACAAGCTGCAACGATTTCTTTGGTCTTAGCTAGATTTTCTTCAAATGGATAATGGGATCCATCAAACATAATAGATGTAAATCCTGCTTCAAGAGCTTTGTAAGATCCTTCATAAGTTCCATGGTCCAAATGAACTGCAACTGGAACTGTTACATTATAGAACGCATCCAATGCATGAACCATTGCCATAACTGTCTTGTAACCACCCATATATTTTGCTGCACCTTCAGATACACCAAGAATAACTGGAGATTTCATTTCTTCAACTGTGGTTAAAACTGCTTTAATCCACTCTAAATTGTTAATATTAATTTGTGCTACACCATAGCCTTCTTTATGCGCTTTGAGTAACATTTCTTTTGCTGATACAACTGCCATTTTATTATTCCTCCTTAGAATTTGGTCAAATCTATTATAATACAAAGTATTGCTTTTAGCAATAAATTGAAACAGTGTAATCGTTCACATTATTTGCTTTTATCATGATACTGAATGGCTGAACCAATAAAATCTTTAAACAAGGGGTGTGGTCTTAATGGTCTAGATAAAAATTCTGGGTGAAACTGAACTGCAACAAACCATGGATGATTGGATAATTCAATCATTTCAATTAAGTGATATTCACTATTGTATCCAGATAAGACCATATCACTTTCTTCAAATTGATCCAAATAATTGTTATTAAATTCATAACGATGTCTATGTCTTTCTTTAATCAACTTTTTTTGATATGCTTGAAAAGCTTTGGTTCCTTCTTTGATTTCACAATCATATAAACCTAATCTTAACGTACCACCCATATCTTCATCTGATAATCTTCCTCTTTGTAAAGATATGATGGGATTGGTTGTTTTGGGATCTATTTCCGTAGAGTTAGCATCTTTTATTTTTAGGACATTTTGAGCATATTCAATAACTGCAAGTTGCATGCCATAGCATAGGCCAAAATAAGGTATATTGTTTTCTCTAGCATAAGTGATAGCTGCAAGTTTCCCTGTGGTTGCTCGCTTACCAAAGCCACCAGGTACCAAGATACCATCGCAATCTTCGACATATTCTCTAATATTTTCTAGATTGACATCTTCAGCATTTATCCAGTGAATAATGATTTTCTTATTATGGAAATAACCTGCATGCTTGAGTGCTTCACTAACGGATAGATAGGCATCATGAAGCTGTACATATTTACCAACTAAAGCAATATTGATCTCTTCTTTTAAGTGTTTGATTCTATATACCAAATCAATCCATGGCGTAATGTCTGCTTTATCTCTTTCATATCCAAAATGATTTAATATTGTATCGTCAACATGTTGATTAAACAAATTGACAATCACTTCATAAAGCACAGACACATCTAAGGATTCAAAAACTGCATTTGCTTCAACGTCACAAAACAAAGCAATTTTATCTTTGATTTCTTGTGAAATGGGTTTTTCACTTCGAAGCATAATAATATCAGGATGAATACCCAAACTCATCAATTCCTTAACACTGTGTTGAGTCGGTTTCGTTTTGATCTCATTGGCAGCTTTTAAATAAGGCACGAGCGTATTATGGATATAAAGTGTATTGGCATAGCCAAAATCTCTTCTGGCTTGTCTGATGGCTTCTAAAAACGGTAGAGATTCAATATCTCCTACAGTTCCTCCTATTTCAGTAATCACAATATCGGGGTTGGTGTGCAAAGCAACATCAACCAATTTTTTCTTGATTTGATCGGTAATATGGGGAATGACTTGAACAGTGGCTCCTAAATAATCACCACGTCGTTCTTTTTTCATAACGGTTTGATATATCTTTCCGGTTGTAATACTTGAATGTCTATTTAGATTTTCATCGATAAATCTTTCATAATGTCCCAAATCCAAATCTGTTTCAGCTCCATCATCGGTAACAAAAACTTCGCCATGCTGATAGGGACTCATCGTTCCTGGATCAACATTAATGTAGGGATCAAACTTTTGCATAAATACTTTTAATCCCCTACTTTTCAATAATTGTCCTATGGCTGAAGCAGTTATGCCTTTACCAAGACTTGATACTACCCCACCGGTTACAAAGATATATTTAGCCATTTCTTCCTCCATTTTTTTATAAGAAAAGAGTCTCCTCTTATTCAGGAGACTCTTTGGTGTGCCCTCATTAATTATATCAAAAGTCATTATAAGTAACAACAATGAAATGCATATTTTATTCTTATTGATTCAAATTTTTCAAAAAGTAAAATTCACCATCAACCGATTCAGGAATAAATCCCATTTTTTTGAGATAATCTTGATGTTTTTCATTTCCTGGTCTGGATATTAGCGTTTCATATCCTTGAGCAATAAAGAAATCCTTTTGGTTTGCATAAAGGAAATGTCCCATTTTGAAATCTCGATATGCAGGAACTGCATAGTCAATCAAAATTTCTAATGTTTTTGAATCTTTTATTTTGCTAATCAGAATACCTGCTGGAATCGTATTTCTAAGAATGAACATCTTGATATATTGTGGATCTTCTAGATCATTTTCTACTGCCATGAATGATGACATGTTCTCTTTGTAGAAAGACATGAAGTGATTGAAATACTCGGTTTGATTTCCTAATTTCAATAACGTGAAATAATCCTTTTTAGAATACATTTGAATCAAATAATATATATCAACAATAACAATTCCTGCATTCATGAATCCCACAGGAAGCGCATGTATTAAGAATCCGTAAACTGAAAAAAGCAATGCACCAACTAAATTGATCCATCTGAGTTTCTTAACAGAACTCATAACAAGTGAAACTAAAACAATTAATGAGGCAAGATAACCTACCCATTCTAAAATATTTTGCATAAAACAACATCCTTTCTACCAACTCTATTATATACTTAAATCCTTGAAACAAAAGAAAAGGGCATACGCAGTTGTCCGTATACCCATGTTAGGTTCATACTTAACCTTTATTCGTCGTACATATCCTCATAATCGTCCATGATTTCATTATAGTCATCTTCATCGTATTCTTCTTTATCAAATTCAACTTCAACGTCGTCATCCACATCATCATCATCAGTTGATTTTGTCGGTAAATCAATTTCGATATATGCTTTTTCTTCTTTGATTTCTTCATCTTCAACTTCAACTTCTTCTTCCTCATCCTCAACTTCAACGACTTCTTCCTCTTCGTCTTCAAGTATGAATTCAGTAAAGTCTAAATCTTCTTCAACATCTTCTTCAATTTCTTCAGCATGAACAAAAGCGAATCCATCTTTGTCCCAGAGTTCCAGGTTTCTTTCCTTCAAGTCCCATTGGTCATCACCACAGTAAACAAACTTTGCGCTTTGGGTAATATCCATATAGAGCTGAGTTAACTTATCAATGTCATCTAGAGAAATACTTTTAATTTCTGCAACACTTTGAATAAGCTGCTGAATTGTCATAGGGACCGCTTGTCCCTTAAGAAGAGCCTCAGCTACATCAATCATTGCTAATGTTTTTAATTTTTCGTTCATTTCTTCCTCCTAAAACCGTATATATTGTATACTAATCATTATCATATTGCAAGTATTATTTATCTTAATTGAGTAATTAATACTACGATAGCTAGTATAACAGCGAGAACGATAAATAGTTTAAGCATTTTTTTCACAAACCCAATTGTTCCAAGAACAATAACTATACCAAGAAAGACGGCTCCAACAATTTTAATTACTTCTGGAAGTGGAGTCACAAATTGATCATATAAACCCAACAGTTTTCCATCGATGTCTAAAGTGTCCGCTAGAAATCCATTAAATCTACCATAAAGTGATACGATAAAGTCTTTAACAACGTCCCACATTGATTTTTCCTCCTACGTTTCTTAATATTTTCTTCTATTTTCAACTGCTTTGCTTAAAGTAAGTTCATCTGCATACTTCAATTCAGCACCAACAGGTAATCCCGAAGCAAGTCTTGTGATGGATAGTTCTTCACTTGAAAAGAGTGATTTTAAGTATTTGGCTGTCATCTCACCCTCAACAGTGCCATTTGTTGCAATAATCATTTCAGTAATAGATGGGACTCGTGCAGCTAGAGTATCTATATTTAAATCCTTGTCAGTAATTCCCCTGGAAAAATCCACTAAACCACCTAATACATGGTAAACACCGTGATAAGTTCTCATCTTTTCCATGATAAAGACATCTTTAGCATCAGCAACTACCATCAATGTTTCATGATCTCTATCCGGATTTGAGCAGATATCACATACATCATGGTCGGTAATCATATGACATACCGAGCAAAATTTGATTTCTTCTTTCAATCGTTTCAAATGATCTGAAAAACCTAAAATAGCATCATCATCGAAATTAGAAATGAGATGAAGTGCTAATCGTTCAGCTGTTTTTTCACCAATACCTGGTAATTTTTGAAAATCATCAATCAATTTCTTAAGAATGGCTGGATACATTAAAATCCAAAGCCTCCCAAACCACCAGAGAACTGACCCATGGTTTCTTCTTGTTCTTTTTCTATTTGCTTCAATGCATCATTGACTGCAAGCAAGATAGAATCTTGAAGCAAATCAGCCTCTTCTAATAATTCAGGATTGATTTGTACATCGATAACTTGTCTAGTCCCTTGCATGATGACGGTAACACCACTTGCTTTACCATAATATTCTTTTCTTTCAAGCTCTTCTTGAGCTTCAAGCATCTGCTTTTGCATTTTCTTAAGTTTGTTAATCATATTAGGATTCATTATTCTACTCCTTAATTGTGACTTTGTCTCCAAAATATTCTTTAGCTAAAGAAATAATTTCGAGTTCTTTTTTTTCTTCATTATTAACTTCTTGATATAACTTGAGATCATATGGTGGAAGTTTAGGTTTCTTTTGACCTTTTTTCCACAAATTATTGTATATTTCTTTGATGACAATCCAATCGGTTTTTAGAATAGCTACATAATCATCAACAAGATGTTGCTTGCCGTTAAAAATCTCAAGAACAAGTTTTTTGGTTTCTGGTTCTAAAATTCTTTTGCATAAACTTATATCATCATAAACGATGAGCATTGTATCAGATACAGCTTCAAGCTCTGCTTGTGATAGGAGATAAGCAACCATTTTAAGATGTGGTTTTGGATAATCCTTCAAATGATTCCAGCCAGATTGAATCAGTGCTTTCTTATCCTTATCATCATTATTCATAATGGATTCAACCTGTTTAATTGTAACCAAAGCCTTCTTATTGGCCTTCACAACTTCTTTTGGTTGAATCTTGACTTGTTCCCTAAGTTCTTGAATACTGTTCTTTAAATCAAGTAATGTGGCTTCATGATCAATTGTTTTTAGTGTTTGATGTTCCATCATCTTGATAAGTCCTAGCTCAACATAAGCTCTTTTTTGATGTGTCCATTTCATATCTTGTTGTAATTGATTAAGAACATCAAGATAAAAATAGATTCGATCAAAAGAGAATACTGAAATGATTTCGCTATATTTTGGTATTTCAACCTTTGTTGATTTTTCTAATAGGATATCTCTAAGTGCTAAAATCAAATCGTTCACAATTCTTGTGATTTCCTTGCCTTCTGCCAAAAGATCCTTAAGAATGATCATTGCTTTACTAATCTCTTTATTCGTAATAGAGGTCAGCAATTCAGTGAGTGCTTTTTTGGATACACTACCAGAGACCTGATGAACATCGTCTTCAGAAATCTGACCATCAGCAAATGAGATGGCTTGATCTAATAGACTGATGGCATCTCTTAATCCGCCTTCAGAGTTAATTGCTATGGCACGAATGGCATCAGCTGAAACATCAATATTTTCTTTCGATGCGATTTCAGTAAGCTTTTCCATGATATCTGTTGTTTCGATGTTTTTAAAATCAAAGCGTTGACATCTTGATAAAATCGTGGGCGGTATTTTATGAACTTCAGTAGTCGCTAAAATAAAGATTACATGTTTAGGTGGCTCTTCAAGCGTCTTAAGTAATGCATTAAACGCACCCGGAGTCAACATATGGACTTCATCAATGATATAGACTTTGTATTTGCCAACACTTGGCATATATTTGACTTTATCTCTTAAGTCTCTTATTTCATCAACACCATTATTAGATGCGGCATCAATTTCAATGACATCGGGGATATCTCCACGATCGATGCCTTTGCAGACATCACATACATTGCATGGTTCATTGGTTGGCTGGTTTAGGCAGTTAACTGCTTTTGCAAATATTTTTGCAATACTGGTCTTCCCCGTGCCTCTTGGACCACTAAATAAATAGGCGTGGGCAATCTTATCATGCAATAGTGCATTTTGTAGTGTTTTGATAATTACCTTTTGTCCTGAAACTTCTTTAAAAGATTTTGGACGATATGCACGATACAATGCTACATATGACATTTAGGTTCCCTCGCTTTCTTTCTTTTATCATTATAACACATATTATATCTTATAATATGGCATAAAATCATAATTCATCAAAGATAAAACTCAAACTATTTTCCCAAACAAAACTTAGAAAACAATTCATTCAATAAATCATCTTGATAGTTTTCACCAAGGATATCACCGAGTAATCTCCAGGCAATCGTCAAATCGATTGCATACACGTCAACTGGCATATTAGATTCAATGGAAGTTAAAACATTATAGAGTGACTTTTTAGCTTCATTGACTTTTGCTATATGTCTTGCATTAGATAGATAATTGAAGTCTCTTTGCTCAATATCTTCTAATGATAATGATTTGAGAATGGCTTGTTCAAGTTCTTTTAAACCCGTCTTGTTTAAAGTGGATATTAAAATAACTTCACTCATATCTAGGACCTTGGGTAAATCTGATTTATTAGCAATAATAATTCGTTTTTTATGCTTTGTTAATTCTAAAAGTTCTTTATCTTCTTTGGTTAATATTTTAGATTGATCCAATACCAACAAGACTAACTCAGCATCGTTAAGTGCCTTCATTGAGCGATTTACACCCATCTTCTCAACAATATCAGATGTTTCTCTAATGCCTGCTGTATCTATTAAATTGAGCGTAACACCACTAATATTAACGTATGCTTCAATCGTATCTCTTGTTGTTCCCTCTATTTCTGTTACGATCGCTTTGTCCTCGTCAATCAGTGCATTAAGTAAACTGCTTTTACCAACATTTGGTTTTCCAATAATTACAGTTTTTACGCCTTCACGAATCATTTGATTCTTTTGAGACTCTATGAGAAGATCATCAATTTCTTTAATCAGTTCTTCTGTTTTAGGTTGGATGATTTCTTTATTCATGACAATGGCATCATCATATTCTGGATAATCTATGTTGACCTCGATTTGAGCAATGATTGTGAGTAGTTTGGATCTAAGATTTCGAATTAATTTTGATGTTTCTTTGCGAACACCCAGATTTGCAATTTTCATTGCTTGTTCACTTTTTGCATGAATGAGGTCCATAATTGATTCCGCTTCAATTAAATCAATTCGACCATTCAAATAAGCGCGTTGGCTAAATTCTCCCGGTTCAGCCAAGCGGATATTGAGTGATAAAATACGTTCTAAGACTTTTTGCGTGATTAAAATACCACCATGTGTGGATACTTCAACCACATCTTCAGCAGTAAATGTTTTAGGTGCTTTGAGTACTGCAACCATCACTTCATCTAAGTAACTCCCGTCCTCATTGATGATATGACCATAATGTAATGTATGGCTTTTGGCTTTATGTAAATCAAAACCCCTAAATATTTGATTGAATTCTGAAATAGCTTGATCTCCACTGATTCTGATTACAGAAATACCAGCGGTTCCGTATGCTGTTGAAATCGCAGCAATCGTCTCAAAATTCATTATTCAGTTTCCTTTTTCTTTTTAAATGGTTTTCCTCTAAAAGGATTAAATCCACGATGAATATCTCTAATTGCAATGAATCCCATGATGAATATTCCTAAAATAGAGCCTATCAAAATATAGCCACTACCTAAGATAAGTCCAATCATTGCAACAAACCATAAGGTTGCTGCTGTTGTGATACCTTTAACAACATTTGTTTGGTCCTTGATGATAACACCAGCACCAATAAACCCTATACCGGTAATAACTTGAGCAATGATTCTTTGCTGTTCTGGATCAATACTAAGTCCGCCATTTTGTAAACTAATCTGATACTCAAACATGAGTCGTTGCATGATAGCAATACCCGTTGCCCCCATGGCGACTAATACGTGTGCCGATAACCCTGCTGCCTTACCTACATTTTGTCTTTCAAGACCAACGAATGATGCTACAAGGAAAGTCAAACACATCGGCAATAAAAGCTTGACCAATATTTCATAAATCGATAAATCAAAATCTAAAATCATTTTTGCTTTCTCCTTTCCTGATAAATTTGATTGAAATGTACTTTGTTAAGATTATTTTTGTGATAGCCTAATATGGCTTCTAAATTTACATTGGTTGCTGAATTGAATATCAGCTGATCAACATCTGGTTGATTTTTTTTCAGTTGTTCGATTAAAGTTTTTACTTCTCTTCGTTTGGAGGAAGTTTTTTCAGCGACAACCGTACACCCACAATTCATTGCTTGTATACCACTATGCTTAATCCATCTGATGATATCTTTTTCCCTGACAAACATCATCGGACGAATCAATTCAATGTCATCAAAATTTTCAGCATTAATTTTAGGTACCATAGTCATAAACTGACCATTGTATAACATGTTCATCATTGTTGTTTCTATGACATCATTAAAATGATGACCTAATGCTAATTTATTGCACCCTAACTCTTTTGCGGCTTGATAGAGAAATCCTCTTCTCATTCTAGCACACAGATAACAAGGATTTTCTTTTGCTATTTTACCTATAACGTGAAAAATCTCTGAGTTTCTAATGGTCAAAGGTATTCCTAAATATTCTGTATTGCTTTTTAGGAGCACACGATTAATCTCGTTGAATCCTGGATCCATCGATAGGAAAACCAATTCAAAATCAATCTTATTATGTCTTTTGAGTTCTTGAAATAATTTAGCAAGAATCAAACTGTCTTTTCCACCTGAAATAGCAACTGCAATTTTATCTCCCGGTTTGACAAGCTCATATTCATGAATTGCTTGTACGAAAGGTCTAAATATATCTTTTCTATATGTTTTGACCAAACTTCTTTCTATATCAAGAAGAGGTAATTTTGGTGATTCAACAATTATTGCTTGGCAGGCTTGCATTTTATGCCTCGTGATATGCCTTGATGACAGCCTCTGCATCCTTGATGAATTCTGGAAGTTGATCCCAACTTTCAAGTCTGCATCCGGAAGCTTTGGCGTGGCCACCACCACCATATCGATTCGCTAGTTCATTAATTGTAGGTCCATTAGATCTTAATCTGATTCTAACTTCATCAGGATACTCAATGAAAAGTGCCCAAACAGGAAACCCTTCAATACCACCAAGTAAACCAACAACAGAAGCTGCTTGTTCATCAGTCACTTGATATTTTTCGATGATGTCTCTTGTCATCTTTAAATAGACAAATCCATCCGTAGTAACAAAGTTACTATATACATAACCTTTCAAAGCAATCATTTCTAGTGTTTCTTTTCCTAGTTTGCCATCGATGTATTCTACATCCACACCCTGATCAATGAGCATACCCGCCATTTGATGGGTTAATTGTGAAACACCTCTGAAGCGGAATCTTCCCGTGTCGGTTACGATACCTGTATACATTGCTATTGCGCCTTTAAGGCTCATTTTGAGCTGTTTTTGATATCTAAAATAGAAATTGGCAATCATCTGTGCACATGATGGAAAACTTGTGTCAACCCATCTAATGTCTCCATAATCGTCTACTGGGATATGGTGATCAATTTTAATGATTTCTTTCCCAAGTTTATAGCGAGGATCACTAATTCTATCTTCAACTGCTGTATCGACAACGATACTTAATGCACCTTGATATGTTTCATCAGATATAACATCTATCGTTCCAATAAAATCGACAAATGCACTTCTTTCTCCTACAACGTAGACTTTCTTTTCTGGAAATGAATGTAAAATAATATCTTTTAAACCAAATTGGGATCCATAACAATCTCCATCTGGTCTTTTATGTCCATGGATAATAATCGTTTCATATTTCTTGATTCTATTGAGTATTTTTTGCATATTCTTGTGCCCTTTCATCTAAATCTTGGAGGATTTCGTCAACTTCATCCCAATTTTTTAAGCTTGCGCCACAAGCTAGGTTATGTCCGCCACCGCCATATTTTTTAGCAATATCGACAATCGTAATGCCTCTTGCTCTAAATTCACCAACAATGACATTGTTTTCTACGTCTTCAGTAAAGTTTGCCCAAATTGGAATTTCCTTAATCCCTGCCATTTGATTGACCATACCTCTACTGATGGCTTGAAATTCCAATCCGCTTTTGGCTATCAGCTCAGCATCATTTTTACGATAAGCTACATTATTTTGTGTAATTTCAAAGTTTGAAAATAAATTTTTCGTAAGTCTTTTTTGCAGTGGTTCGGTATAGATATAATCATAAAAATCTTGAATGCCCGGATTAAATCTTGTGATGTAGGCTGCAAGTTCAAATGTTTTACTCGCGTTATTTAGATACATAAATCTTCCCGTATCAGTGACCATACCTCCAAAAAGATAAGTTGCTGCTTCTGGTGTTACTCTTAGTTTGAATTCCTGAATGAAATCAATGATCATTTCTGCAGCTGAGGCAAAGGTTGGATCTTTATAAAACACTGATACATTTTCAACATCTGTGTCATTTTGATGATGATCAATAATGACTCTTTCTTTTGCTAATAAATATCTGTTGTCACTGATCATTCTTGTTACAGAAACATCTGTGATAATCGCTAACGAATTTTTGTAAACATCATCTTTAATATTATCCATACTTGCTAAGTATGTCATATCGTTTGAGTCACCTACGACATAGACCTTCTTGTTGGGATAATTTTCTCTGATTGTTAAGTATAATCCATATTGACTTCCTATCGCATCCATATCCGGTCTTTGGTGTCTGTGGATGATGATTGTTTCATAAGATTGAATAAGATCGTAAATTTTATTTTTAATATTCATTGTGATTCCCTTCTTTGTTAGATTAAAATAGTATATCACAATTGGAATAAAAAAGCGATATGTTATCGCTCTTTTCGGTTGTGCTCTTCGAGTTTTTCAATGTCTTGTTTAACACCAATTGTAGGTTCCTTTTTGCCAAGTCTCTTATTGCGAACTCTAAACATAACCACCGTAAAGGTAATGATAATAACAGCATAGATTGCAATGTTTCTTAACACAAGTGGTGTCGTGTTAATATGAACAATTGGAGCCATAGAAACGTGATCAAACGCAGCATTTGGAGCCTTTCCATTGGTTGCAATATAATCTTCAATTTGCGATTTCACGGTAAAATCAGTTGACTTTATTGAGAGTGGAATTGTAACGAATAAATCGTTTTCTTGAAAAATTTCAATTTGAGTTATTTCTTGGAATATACCTGCTGATTCAAATATACTTTTTTTAATCAATGAGGATTTGGTATCCTCTGTAATGGCTGAATAAAGCGGTAAACTGAATATTTTAAATCCCATATAATCTTCAGAAATAGTTGTTCCTGAAGAAATTCTTACAGTGAAAAAATCAGTTAAATCATTACCTGCAGTTTGGTGCATCAGCAGATACAATCCATCATTGATGATAAATTCATCATCTACAAGAGCGATATAGGCAACCTCATAAATCATGAGATCAAATGAGCGCTCACCCTCTTGTATGGTTGTCTCTATTACAGGTACATCATTATAGAAACGAACAGATATGAAATACTCATAATTGTTTTCTGATAAAGCAATCGCACCTTCTGTTTCTAAATAAAGTGTTCTCGCATAAGAATCTGTTAAGTTGAAGACAATCATTAACCCCAATGCAGCAAGCAAAGAGTAAATGATTCGATTGATATATTTTATCATCTTAAGCCCATACTCCTAATTGATTTGCTTTCGCATATTTTTCTGCATTGGTCATCCAAGTGCTTAAATTAATGTTGTTAAAGATTAGTGCATTTGTCGAATCTTGATAATTGTTTTGGCTATATCCCATCAACACAACTTGATAGTTAACAAGTACACCATCAGCCCATACAAGTGCTAAAGATCTGCCATATGTATCAACCATTCCAAATGCTGGATCATGTTGGAGATAAATAGTAGTTGCATTTGATAATAGGGATGCCACATAATTTTTAGCTTGAGTAGCAAGTGTTCCACTGCCCATTTCAGTTGTATCAATACCAATAAATCGAACTCTATTTTCACCAAGAAAACCTGGTGAGAAATACGCAGTATCTCCATCATAGATTGAAACATAATCAACTTCAATCATGCCACCTGGTTCGGAAAATGGAATACTTAAATAAGCTGAATCAAATGTAAAGGTTGTTGGATATTGCACAGGATGAGAACCTAAAAGCGTGTCATAATCCGCTTTATATTCATTCCATTCATCTATATCAAATATAGCGCTCGCTTGAATGACTGTTTCATTTCTAACAAGCGTTCGATTATTTAGGTAAAAGAATCCCCATCCGATATTACCAATGATATCCACTATATTGCTATTGTTGTCTATAAGTGCAATGGTGTCATTTCCATTAAAGATAAGTTGATTAGAAATCAAATCAACTTTTACAAGAATACTTGAATCGCTACTCGAATATGCAATAATATATGTTTCTTGTGGATTAATAGTTCCACTTAATGAAATTTGATAACTTACTTGTTCAGAACCATCTGAATAAATGGATAACCTATAGGTGGATAAATCAATGGTTTCCTCAGTTGAATTGAATAATTCAATAGCTCTATTATATAGAACACCTTCAAGGTATTTGGAGATGAGTAATCCACGATCTACGATAGGAAATGCTTCAGAAATGAAGACCAATACTTCGGTACCCTTTTCTAATATATCACCAGCATTCAGTTGATTGCCGTAGTTTATAAAGGTACCCGCTGGAAAATCATCGGTTTGAAATGTCTGAATCTCAACAACAACATCCAACTTGGCTAATTCAGATAAGACTTCTTCTTGTGTTTTCCCACTTAAATTAGGTAACATGTTTGCATGAATAGAAAAATATAGAACGATGGTGGTATATTTCAATACTTTGTCGTTAGCTGATAAATCTTGTCCATAAGAAACAAATCTACCTTCGCGAATATCGTTATCGACAATCTCTTGAACAGATACAATCAATTTATATACTGAAAGAACATCTAAGGCTTGTTCTTGAGTCATGCCAGATAGATTTGGAAGCACGATGGTTTCTTCTTTTTTATCACATGCAAACAGAATAGAAATTGAAAGCAGAATAGTTGCTATTGTCATTAACTTTTTTAACATATTAAGACATCTCCTTATTAGGTATTAGTATTATAACATAATATGTTATAGATGTCTTTTGAAGCCTTAGATTTCAAGAAACGTACTTTTTTATATCAAAAAAGGGAATGTGTTTGCATTCCCTTTTCAAATAATTTGTAACTTTTTTCTTCCAGTAATTAATACTTCAAAGTATTAATCAGCCACATAGCTTATTTCAATTGAGAGGACATAAATTTGTGCATTGCTTGATCCTGTTGGATTTAATTGTGTGTTATGCAATGAGAACAATTGAATATCTAAATCGCTATAAGTTTGTGTTGTACTTGTTAAATCTGCTGCAACCAAACTTACATCTGTACTACCCAATGCTAATGTAGCTGAAGGTAGGTTTGTAGATGCCCCAAAAGTAAATACTAAACCTGTAATTGTATATCCTGCAGCAACTGAAATTGTCAATGTATTACCATCTCCAGTTGTTCTATTACCGTAAATTCTAATTTGACCTGCTGAATTTAAACCCACTACAGCAGATGCAGTTCCTTGAAGAGGTGTTACAGTAAACAATGCTGGATCTAAATTAACGACTGCAGCGTTATTTACAGCAAGTACCATATTTGTTGTTGCGCCTGTATATTCAGCAGTATCTGTTAATACACTTGAAATGCCAACTGTGACATCAAATGTAACTACTTTTTCAGCTGCATTAAGAGTAACTGTAGCTGTTAAAGTAACAACAACTTGTCCAGTTTCTGGAAGTACGACTGCACCAGTGCTTGGATTAATTAGTGCATCATTACTAGATGTCCAAACAATTGTAGAACCATTTGTGCCAACTACAGGAAGTACAATTGTAGTTGCTTCAGTAGCAGTTGCAACAACCGTAATCTCATCTGCATCAACATCAGCAAAAGCTTGATCAACAGCTAGTAGAGCTGCAGCACTTGGAGTAGCTACGACAGTAATAATAGATGTGTTTGTATAATATAAATATGGTCCGTTTTTCCAACCAAGTGAAGTCACTAGATCAACTACATCACCAAGAGCAACAGCATTAATTTGTGCTAGTGCTTCTGTTGTAAGTGTTTGTCTAGAATCCCATTTCATTGGTACAGATACATCAGATGAAACATCAAGGAATGTTAATGTAATGTTCCCATAATTGTCAACATAAACATCAGTAACAACTAATTCCATTAATGAAACATTTTGTCCTTGAACATCTAATAATCCTACTAAATTGTAAGACTCAATATCTAGGACATCTGGTAACGTTTGACCAGTTGCAAGTACAGTTATGCTTGAAGGTTTAACTTCAACTAAACCGCTATAGAAATCAAGTTCACCAGTAACTTCTATGAGGTTACCAACGACTAATAAGAGTGTATAATCTGCACTGCTTGTATAAACAGCAACTGCACCTGATGAGTCTTGAATAAAGAATGTATTATAGTATTCAGCAGCAACGACAACACCTTGAACGGTAACTATAGTTGCATCTGCAGTTGTATAAAGTGCTGTAATTAATTGTACACCAACAATAAATTCAATAGTAGCTGTATCTGTTGCAGTACCCAATGTAATAGTTGCAGTAACAGTAACTGTTTCGCGTCCTATTGTAGGAATTGTAACAGCACCAGTGGTAACATTAAAATACTCACTAGCTGTATCATAAACGATTGTTGCACCGAATAATGATGTCTTTGGTGCTAATGTAGTAGCTACGTTGTATTCAGCAGCAAAATAACCAATTACAGCGGCTTTAGCTAAGTCTACTCTTTCAGCATCTGTTAAAACAACTTCAGTAACAGCTGTTGAACTTGTGAAATATAAGTATGGTCCGTTTGACCATGCAAGTGGAGTGATAACATCAACTACATCATTAACTGCTATAGTAGCTAACAAAGCAGCTGCTTCTGTTGATAATGCAACTCTTGAATCCCACTTCATAGTAACTTGTTTATTTGAACTTGCATCATAAAGTGTAATTGTAACGTTGCCATAACTATCAGTAACGCGTGCAGTAACAGCTAGTCCAGTAAATTCGACAAGTTGTCCTTGATATTCAAGCAATGCAGCGCTATCTAATCCAGCAGCATCAACGTTTACGGCAGTAGGCATTGTAGCATCGCCAACTAATGAGTTGATAACAACACTAGAAATTTGATTTAATCCGTTATAAGCAGCTCTTGTACCAACTATATCTACTTCTTTACCATAATTTTCGGTTAGGAAGGCAATAAAGGTTGCACTTGAAGTATAAATTGCCATACCACCAGTTGCATCTTGAATAAAGAATGTTCTATAGTATTGGCTTGCTGTAATAACACCAACAACGTGAACTAATTCTCCAGTTTCAACTAAAATAGCTTCAGCAACGGTTTGAACTGGTTTGTCGCCAGCCTTGAATGTAACAGTTTGTTCTGCTGTAACATCACCTTTTGTTAATGTTGCAGTCACGGTAACATCTTCCTGACCAGTAGCTGGCATCGTAAGAGCACCTGTAGCAGCATCAAATAATACATTGTCTGATGCATAAGTAACTGCTACGCCTTCAATGAGTGCAGGTAAAGTGATTGTTGTTGGAAGAACATATTCACTCTTGAAAGTTGATTCTACTGTTGTTTTAGCAAAATCGACTAATTCTGTATCAGTTAATGGAACGACATTGATATCGTCTTCAACTCCAGTAAATATGACTGTATAGATCTTATTATTAGTACGTTGTGCAAATAGGAAGACATTTAATGTAACATCCAATCCGCTATAAGCTCTGACAGCTGCAATATTTCCTGGATAATAAACCATCAATGCATTCATAATGAAAGCTCCAGTTCCAGATGAGTTAATGTCTGTTCCTGTGAAATTAGTATCAACTAAGAAAGTTTCATAATTTCCAAGTGGGTCATCAACTTGAACTTGTGCAGTAAGTTGAACATATTGATAAGTAAGTGTTCCAACTAAAGGATAAGCTGGTAACGATGCAATATATTCAGTAATCGAACCTGTAAATACAGTAGGAGCTAGAACTTCTGCTGTAGCTTCAGAAGGGAATAGAACAAGAGGCATATTTGCAGATCCTAGAAGTTCCATTGATCCATAATAATTGGTAATTTCAGCTCTTATAGTAAACACTGCGCCTACAACAACTTCAGCAGTAGGTGTCTTGTAGACTTGC
This sequence comes from uncultured Mariniplasma sp., assembly GCA_964587475.1. GTDB lineage: Bacteria > Bacillota_I > Bacilli_A > Acholeplasmatales > Acholeplasmataceae > Peloplasma. The sequence continues at coordinate 4,107 of CAZPLF010000013.1, read as the reverse complement.
ATGATTGTTGTTCCATCATAAACCATGTATCCTGTAGTGAAAAGTCCAACAACAGTTAAGTCTGGAATTTGAACATAAACATTTGTGCCTGCTGCAGTATAAGCTGCTAAGGCAGCAGCAATATCAGCAACTTCCGTATATGGTGCAAATGTTAAGACAATAACTTCAAATTCTTTAGTTACTGTTGCAGTACCATAATGTAGAGTTGCAGTTAAAATAACTGTTTGGTTACCATCTAATGGACGGGTAACAACACCAGCATCGGTAATCAAATCTGTATTACCTGATGTCCAAGTTACTGTAACGCCTTCAGTACCTACTGTTGCAGGTAATGCAAGATCAGCAGCAACACCATCACCAACACCTGGTAATAATAGAACATCTTTAGCTTCTTGAAGAATGAGAGCTGCTGGTTTTTCAGTAATAGCTAAAACTGTAACAATATATTCTTTTGTTTGTGTTCCAATGGTAGCAGTAAGAATAACTGTAGAATCAGCTTGTAGATAAGCTGGTCTAACTACAACACCTGTTGCAGATAGTACAGCTGGATTACTTGATGACCAAGTAACTGTTAATGTCATCGAAGTCGTTGGTAATACAATATTACCCTTTGTGTTATAACGACCTGTAGATATTGTATAACCTAGTAGGTCACCAGTTAATTCGATAGCATCGAGTGCTTCAACTGGATCAATAACAACGACTGCAGCAATAACTTTAACTGCAAAATCTTTTGTTGCTGTAGCATCGCCTAGTGTTAATGTTGCAGTTAATACAACGTTAGCATCTAATGTTTGACGTGTGACAACACCAGAGTTTGAAATAGCCGCTGTAAAATCAGAAACCCATGAAATTTGAACATCTCCAACTGACGTTGGCAAGGTCAAATTCTTAGTGACTGAAGTCGCACTATCACCTGATTGAAAAACTAAGCTTACTGAATCTAACGCTTCATCGACAAGTGTTTGGTCTTTATTGCCACAAGCAACAAGTGTAAAAGCAGTCAGCAAGATAACAGCAAACATTAAAATGCCTTTCATAAATGTAAATCTTTTATTCATTTGACTTTCCTCCAATTTTATTTTTTTTAATCTTTAAATACTATATTTCCTAAACCTGGTAACATCAGCTGAAATCCTTCATAATACTGTGTCACAGGTCCAAAAACCGAGATGTGTTTACCAACTACAAATAGGTAGCTTGGCAAGAATGAAGCTGTGTAATCATCAACACGAATGCTGATTGTATTGCTTAAATCATCTTGAGCGGTAACAGTATATGCATCATCGCTTGGTGATTCACTAATACTTTGAATCGTTAAATTCTCAAAATTGACGACTCTACCCACATATTGTCCCATTTGGTTACCCAAAATTGTCGTAACAGTGACTAAATTATCAATTGATTCCAATTTCATATTTTCGTATTTATAATTGGAAAGTTGCATGCTATTGAAGTATACTGCCGGAACAAGTCCTTGAATGGTAACTTCAAAGCCAATCTGTAATTCGTTTGTTGCAGTATATCCAGCATAGATGTAAATACCTTTGCCATTTTGTTCAATGAATACACTGTTTCCTACCTTAGATGTAATAACACCTGTCACTGTGACTTTTTTTGCGACATAGGTATCAAAATCATCGATGAGTTCACCAATTTCGATTGGTGTACCTGATGTACTATAATCATAGTCAGGATCAATTTCACCATAAACACGTTTACCTGTTAACTGCGTTTCAGCGCCAGCTACGGTAAATGCATTTTCGTATTGTGTCCCAACGGCACTTGATGTCCACGCGTATGCCTGTTCTACCAATTCTAAATTGAGTAACCGCGTTACGCCATCTTTGACATACCATACCCAAGCAAGATATCTGCCACCAGTGATTCTTTCACCTTCAGCCTGCAAAATGATTTTTTCAGCACCATCAAGTCTTTCTCGCACAAAAGTTGCTGCCTTAATACCCCATGGGTCATACTTACTGGTTGCTTCTGGTGCATCGATGCCCAAATAACGCACTGCAAATCTTGCACCTGTAACGATATCTCTAAAGTTTGTTGTATCACCATCTGTATAGGTGGTAACTTCAACTTCTCCAATACCATCTTCAATAAATGATAATCCTGCATAAGATGCTGTAAGTCTCAATTCATCTGTATGATTGGTATCAAATGGTGGAATAATAATGCTTATAATGCGAACAGCTGATGTAGTTAGTCCTGAATTTTGTGCATAATAAGTAACTGTATAGTCACCAAGTTTGTAATAATCAACAGCTGATAAGAATTTACCCGTACTATCTTGAACTGTGTAGTAAAAGAAATTACCAAATGGAATGACATTGCCCAAAAAATCTGTTGCAATTATGCCTTCTAACACATCAAAATCTGGTGGATTACCTTGTACAGATACATTCAATATCATATCTTCAACACCTTCTATCGATGGTGCTGATGGAGCAGGAGTGGCAATTTCAATACGAACACTACTGCCAAAATCTACTTGATCGCCAACATTAAAACCTACATAACGAATAAAATATCCATCTTGTATATCATTTGTTTCAATATACCTAAATATAACTGAAATATCTATATCTTCAAACAACTGCGAAATTTCTGTTTCTGTTTTACCTGCTAAATCAACTAGTGTGTATTTTTCATCAATAGGTTGTTCTTCGGGTCCTTGACATGAAGATGCCAAGAATCCAATAGACATAACCAATAGAATTATGAAAAACTTTCTCACGAACCACCTAAGTTAGCTTCTGTATAAGCTTCAAGAAGTGCTGCTGCAATATCTCCATCACCTAGCATGATACGTTCTAGAGCTAGACCAACCTGTGTACGAGCTCTTGATGAACCAATGAATGCTGGATCATAGAACATGTATCCTGATTGTAGATATGCTGCATTTGCAGCCATTGATATTGGGAGTTGATTTGCAGTTGGTGTATTTAAGAATTCTTGATAAGTTGCACTTAGATAAGCGCTGGTTCTAACTGGTAAATAGCCTGTGTTCATTGCCCAGTCAGTTGTGTTTTCTGTGCTAATAATATGTTTCAAGAATAACCATGAAGCAAGTTGTTCTTGTGGAGTTCCTGTCTTCATCAAGGAAATATTGGTTCCTTGTTGAATTGCTGCTTTTGCATCAGGAAGAGCAGCATTATAAGGTACTGGTCCTACACCTATTTCGAATACTGGTTGACCTGTTGTTGGATCAGTAGGTGGAACGTTATATCTTACACCTGCAGACGAACCAATTGTAACGAATGTTTGTTGGGCAACGAATGGTGTGGAAGCATATTGTTGATCCCAGAATTCTGGTAATGTGAGTGTGCCACTGTTTGTCTTTAAGAAATTCATAGCTGCCGTTGTATTTACATTGTTATTCCATAAATATTGGCCTCTAAATGTTGCAAAATCGATACCTGTATATGCACCACCAAATTGTCTAGTAAATGTAATGAATGCATTACCAGTCGAGTCATATGAAGCTGGAACGATTAAAGCTTTAGCCGCTGCAATGAGTGGAGCTAGTTGAAGTTCAGTCTTGCCGATGTTAGCTGCTCTGACTGTTTGTTCAGCAATTGCATCACCATAAGCCTTTAATTGTGGAGCAGCAGCAATAATATCCTGCCAAGTTTCTGGTTCATCAATTCCAAGAGCAGTAAATGCTGACTTATTATAAATCATAATTTCAGTTGATTTATTGAATGGAAGTGAATAATAAGTTCCAACAGCGTCATATTGGCTATTTTCTCTAAGATACGATGCAATGATATCATCTAAAGCATCATCGCCATTTAAACCCCAAGTTGTACTGTTGATATAAGGATTCAAATTGAGAACTGCTTTACCATTTAAATATTCTGCAACGTGGTCTGGATATGCTTGGACTAGATTTGGCATATCTTGTGCAGTAATTGCATTAATCATATTAGTCTTTAATGTGTCATAGTTACCAACGCCAGCTGGTATGATGACCGTTACATTAGGATACATTTCCATGAAACTATCAGCATATTTTTGGAGTAGAGCTTGGTTTGCTTCACCCATTGCATGCCACAATGTAATTTCAATTGGATCAGTTCCAAGTGATAATGG
>CAZPLF010000012.1:0-45651 GCA_964587475.1 uncultured Mariniplasma sp. | reverse complement strand
ACCGTCTAAAATAGCTTCTTTTACAGCACATCCAGGTTCATTTGTATGTGTGCAGACGTTGAATTTACACATGTTACCTTTTTCAAAAAGTAAATCATGCAATAAAAAATGCTGTTGCCAGCATCTTTATATCTTATTTGAGATTTTTTTCTAGAAGTAATTTAATATCAACCAATAGATCTTCAACTTTTGGTTTTTTAGCATCTAATAATGCTTGTTCTTTCTTCTTTTCTTCCTCAATAAATTTAGCAGCCGCTTCTTCTTCAAGTTTTGTTTTGTTTGCTAATTCAGTTGCTTTATTAACGCCTTTAACAATCAAGAAAATAACAAGTGCTATGATAATAAAATCAATGATGTTTTGAATAAAAACGCCATACATGATTGCATTTTCTACAATTCCATTTGTTTCATCTGCGGCAGTAATCACATATTTGTAATTTTCGAATCCACCTCCACCTAAAATCAAACTAATGATAGGCATCAATATATCTCTAACCAAACTTGCTATAATTTTACCGAATGCAGCACCAATGATAACAGCAACAGCCAAATTCAAGACATTTCCTTTTAAAATAAATGACTTGAAGTCACTAAAAAATTTCTTCATTTTTTCATCTCCTTTTATATGTTCATTATATCATTACTAAATTGGAAAGTAAAAAAAAAGACTGCTTAATAATTCAACAGTCTTTTCAATTAAATTTATAGTTTAATGTATCCAACACCAATTCCCTTAGGGCCTGTATGCGCACCTACGACTGGTGTAAGGTATGCAACAACAACTTCACGTTTGGGATAAACTTTTTGAATCTCTTCTTTGAACCATTTGGCAGCTTCTTCATTGTGTGCATGAGCAATATAAGTTAGAACATTGAGACCTTTTGTTTCTTCGATATATTTTTCTAAAACACGTTGTTGTGCTTTATGCGTTGTTCTAATCTTTTCTAGAGATGCCACTTTACCGTCATCACCTAATACTAGTAATGGCTTGAGTTGTAGCATTGTTCCCAAAGTTCCTTGAAGTTTAGATAATCTACCATTTTTAACAAGATATAATAAAGTATCTACTGCAAAATAGATTCTGTCATTATCTCTAATCTTTTCAAGATATGGAAGAATTTCAGCAACCGATTTGCCTTCTGCTGCTAAGCGATGTGCTTCTAAAACCATATAAGCTTCACCATAAGCGAGTGTTAAGGAATCAAATGCAGTGACCTTAATCTTTACTTCATTTGCAGTTCTTTTAACTGCTTCAAATAAACCACTAAGCTGTGATGAGATTGTGATGACTAATGCCTCTTCGTAGCCTTCTTTTTCAAGTTGCTCAAAGTATTCAATCATTTTACCTATGGTAACAAATGACGTCTTTGGAATATCATCAGGATTTTTAGTAATTCTTTCATAAAAAGTTTTTGCATCCATATCAACAAAATCATCATAAGACTCATCTGTTCCAAAATTGATTGCAGATCTTAAAATAATAATGTCTTTTGGATAATCTAAATAATCTAGTCCAGCATTACTGCAAGCTAAAATTGCTACTTTACTCATTTTTATTCTCCCTTTGGTTTATTTTCGTTGTTTAGCCTATAACCATATGCTAGGATATATGTTATATCTTATGTACTTGTATCTTATCATATTTTATAGCTTAAAACCATATTAATCGCGATGTTTATTTTAACAAATATTAAATGAATTTCCCATTTTGAAAATCTAGACATACTTGATTTGGTTATCCTTGGTAATAAACTTAATAAATCACTTTGTGCTATAATTTAATTGAGATGATATTTATGATGAAGATGGCATTGATTCTAATCTTCTTGCTTCTCATCCTTATAGGATATGTTGTGAATGACGATCAATTGGATTTTGCAAGGCCTCTACATTTGAATCAGGAAGTTTTATCATGGATGCAGTTGTAGATGCAATATTTTATACCATTAATATTAAATTCATTATCATCAGATTGCTATTCAATCACAATTAGTATTAATTTTCATGGTAAAATAGCAGGTAATACAGTACATTCATTGCTCAAGCGAGTAAAATATAATGACTAACGATGACTGAGTAAGACAAACAAAAAAAGAATATGTAAATAATCCAAATTAACATAATCTTTTCAAGATCAATACGAATACCAGGGAGTGGTAAGATGAAAGAAAATTTCTACAAAAGTATCCTCTACAATTCACCGTTTGGTTATGCATTTCATGAGATTATACTAGATGAAAAAGGGGACCCTTGTAACTATAGATTCATTGAGGTGAATCCTGCTTTTGAACTGTTCACTGGTCTTAAAGCAAAAGATATTATTGGTAAAACTGTACTTGAAGCAATCCCATCAATCGTAAATGATGAATTTAACTGGATTAAGTTCTATGGAGATATTTCTTTAAACAATCATAGAGAGACATTCGAGGGTTTTTCCTCAGTACTCAATAGTTGGTATAGGATAGAAGCTTTTTCTCCAGAAAAAAACTTTTTTGTCACTATTTTCAGTGATATTACAAAAATAAATACACAAAATACAAAATATTTAGAACTTGAAAGTGTATTTTCAAGTCTTGTTAAGCATGCTCCAATTCCAATCATGATTCACAGCAATGATGGACAAGTCTTGAACATAAGTGATGCTTGGACAGAAATCACAGGTTACTCTAAAGAGGAAATACCAACAATTAAAGCATGGGCCAAAGCAGCTTATGAATTGAAACAAGATGATGTTGTCAACGTAGTCAATAAATTATATGATTTGAATCAGCGCCAGCATGATGGCGAGTTTTTAATACATACAAAAGATAATCATGAAGCTCTTTGGGACTTCTATTCAACCTATATTGGGAACACTCCAGATAATCGCAAGATGGCTATGAGTGTTGCCATTGATGTCACTGAAGATAGAAAGAATAAAGCTGACTTAGTCAAAGAAAGATTATTATTTGAAACAACACTCCTTTCTGTTGGAGATGGTGTTATTTGTACCAATCAGTTGGGTGATGTAACTTTGATCAATAAAATTGCTGAAGAATTAACAGGCTGGCAAAAAAAGGATGCTCTAGGCAGAAAAATTGAAGAAGTATTTTCAATATACTGTGAAGATACAGGCTTAAAAAGCGACAATATCATTGACAAAGTCATCCATTCAGGTATTATTCACGAATTAGCAAATCATACGATTTTAATATAAAAAGATGGTACAAAAAGACAAATTGCAGATAGTGCTGCACCTATCATCTTAAGTGATGGTAGTATCATAGGTGCTGTTTTAGTATTCAGGGATTATACTGAGAAATACCAATCACAAAAAGCAATTGAGGACTTAGTGGCTGAGCTTCAAAGAACTCAAACACTTTTAAAAGCCAGTTTAAATAGTCCAGAAGATATCATCATCCTATCATTAGATAGTGAATATAACTATTTGTTCTTTAATGAAACTCATCAGAAAACAATGAAATATGCTTATAACACAGAAGCTCAAGTAGGAAAAAGCATTTTTGATTGCATGACAAACAAAGAGGATATCCTTAAAGCAAAAGTCAATTATAGCAAAGCTCTTTCGGGAATCACTCATACAACATTAGAACAATATGGTGATGTGAACATTACATCATATGAAACTATTTATAGTCCAATTAAGGATAACAACGATAAAATCATAGGTGTTTCTGCTTTTTCTAGAGATGTATCAGAAAGAGAACGTTCGGCTAAAGCATTAAGAGATGAAAAAGAAAAAGCACTCGAATATTTAAATATTGCAGCCGTTATGATTATTGTACTCGATTCAAATGGCAATGTAACGTTGATCAATAGAGTTGGATGTGAAATACTAGGGTATGAAGAAAAAGATATTCTTGGTAAAAACTGGTTTGATCATTTCCTACCTAAAAATGTTGTCATACCTGTCAAAGAAGTCTTTAAAGATGTGTTTAATAAGCGAACGCTGCTCAATAAGCAGTATGAGAATGCTATTGTCAACGCTCAAGGTGAAGAAAGACGTATTTCCTGGTATAATTCAGTCTTATATGACTCAGACTCTAACATTATTGGTGTGCTGAGTTCTGGTGAAGATATTACTGAAAGTAAGATTATGACCGAAAAATTAAAAGATAGTGAGCAAAGATATAGAGAATTGATTAACAATCTGGATGCAGGCATTGTAATTCATGCAAGTGACACAAGGATTATTTCTTTCAACAAAAGAGCTGAAGAAATATTAGGGCTTTCATATGATGAATTACATGATGTGAAAGCCACATCAAGTAATTTTCAATTCATCAATTCATCTGGTGATATATTAAAATATGAGGACTACCCTATAAATGTCCTTATCAGAAAAAAGCGTTCAGTTAAAGACTATTTAATAGGAATCAAACATATCCATGATGAAGGTGTCGTATGGGTTTATGTCAATGGTGTACCTTTATTTGATTCAGATGGCAATATCAAAGAAATTGTCATAAGCTTTGTTGATATAACTGAAGAAAAAATGAAACAGGATGAAATCCTGCATTTGAGTAATCATGATTACTTGACTAATCTTTATAATCGCAGATATTTTGTTGACACCTATAAGGTATTAGATAACGAAACATATTATCCTTTAGGTGTTATGATGATTGATGTCAATGGCTTAAAAATTATTAATGATGCCTTTGGCCATGATGTAGGAGATATTGCTCTAAAGAAAGTTTCTGATATTTTGCAAAAATCATGTAGAAGTCAAGATGTTGTTTGTCGTATTGGTGGAGATGAATTTGCTGTTATTCTGCCAAATATAACTAAATCTGAATTAGAAACGATTAATAAATCAATACATGATGAAGCAATGAATAATGATGTAGAAAATGTATCATTATCTCTAGCAACAGGATATGAAATAAAAACCAAAACCCAAAAGGGTGATCTTGATGAGATTTTAAAAACTGCAGAAAATCAAATGTATCGACACAAGCTCGCAGAAGGTATTAGCATTAGGAATAATGCAATTAAAGCTATCTTAAAAACCTTGACTAATAAATATAAATATGAAAGAATTCATTCTGAAAGAGTGAGTGACTTATGTAATCAAATGGGCGAAGCATTAAATCTTAGTAAAGAAGATGTCAAAGAGTTAGAAATGGCAGGTATGTATCATGATATTGGCAAGATATCAATACCTGATGCAATCTTGAATAAACCTGGCAGATTAACAGAAGATGAATTTGAAATCATTAAAACACATCCTGAAATATCATATCAGATTCTTAGAGCAGCAGATGAATATTCAGATCTTGCAATACATGCGCTTTACCATCATGAACGTTGGGATGGAAAAGGATATCCTACCGGTAAAAGGGGAACTGAAATACCCTTATTTTCTAGAATCATTTGCATCATTGATGCCTATGAGGCAATGACTGCAGATCGGGTTTACAAAGAGAAGTTATCTGAAGATGAGGCTGTTACTGAAATCATCAGATGCTCTGGATCTCAATTCGATGAAAGAATTGCGAAAATATTTGTACAAAAAATATTGCATAAAGAATGGCAATGAATGGCAAAATAAAAAGGGCAGTCGCCCTTTTTATATGATTTGATATAGTTCGCTTATCTTATTGATGGTTTGATATGCCTCTAACCTTTTTGGATGTTGATGCCCTTGAGTGAATAAGATGATTTCAAAACCAAGTTCTTTTGCTACTTCTGCATCATGAAGCGTATCACCAATCATGATAACGTCATTAGGATCAATTTGTTGCTCATGAATGAATCTTCTTGCAACTTCTATTTTGCTTTTTGCATAAACATCAGATGTTCCTAAAATATGATGAAATAAGTGTTCAATCTTAAAATGTTTTAATTGATTATGTAGATTATTAATCTCTGATGCAGAAAACATGATATTGATAAAACCTTTTTTTTCATAGTGTTTGATTGCTTCAATAACACCTTCATGTAATCCTAAATCTAGGCTTCTTGGTTGATATCTTTCGATGAAACGGTGTGCCAAAATCTCAAAACTCGTCTTTTCCAAGTCATAAACTTTAGCATAATATGCTTCAACAGGAAAATCAAAGATCATTAAATATTCTTCAAATGTAACAGTAGGTCTATCTTCTTCAATCAGCATCTCATTTAAAATCTCATAACACAGATATGCATCATCTAAAACAGTCCCATTAAAATCCCAAAATAAATATTTCATATGACCTCACTTATGATAGGGATGATTTTTTAAAATCATATAACCGCGATAAATCTGTTCAATTAATATTAATCTCATCAGCTGATGAGGAAATGTCATTTTTGAAAATGATATTTTCTGATTAGCTCGTATCAACACAGTTTCACTTAATCCATAAGATCCACCAATCACAAAAACCATATCTCCTTGCTGATAAGTTTCAGATTCATCCAAGAGCTTGGCAAATCCTTCACTGTCATACATTTTGCCTTCAATAGCCAAAGCGATTACCAAATCAGATTCTTTAATTTTAGATAGGATACGCTCACCTTCGATAGATATACCTTGTATGCTTGCTTCATCAGAAACTTCAATCCATTCCAGTTTAACTGGCAACTGTTTTTGATAATAAATAATGCCTTGTTCCAAATATTTTTGGTTCAATTTACCGACAACAATGACTTTAATCATAATTCTATACCTGGAAGTCCTTCTTGTGAAGCATAAAAGACTTCTACCTTTGTAGGATCATCAAAATTTTTAACGATAGCTTCCTCAATATCTAAAATTGTATTGCAGTCTTCAGAGATATGAGCGACCACCCATTTGCTGGGTCCCTCTTTAACAAATAAATTAACTAACCAAGCAGCATCGTCATTGGACAAATGTCCTCTTTCTCCCAAAATTCGTTTTTTTAACAGAAAAGGTCTTGCTGATTGCATCAGTTTTGTAGGATGATGATTCGCTTCAAGTAAATATAAATCTGCATTACTTAACATTTCATGATAACTCTGATCAACATATCCGGTATCTGTCAAGATAACCATTTTTTTCATTTGATTTTCAATAACAAATCCCACAGGCTCAGCAGCATCATGCGATAACATGAATGTTGAAATTTTGATATCACCAATAAAAAATGACTCATCCGCAACTATAAAATGAATGCGTTCAAAAAGCGCAACCACGTCTGTTGGTAGCGCGCTGTATGTACCTTTTGTTATGTATATGTCTTCGATAGCACTATGTTTCAAAAGCATCTTTAAACCCATCACATGATCATGATGTTCATGTGTAATCAGAAGCGATCTGACGTCATAAAGGTTTTCTTCATAGGCTGCCATTTTATTTTTAACTTTTTGATAGCTAATACCGGAATCTATAAATAGCTTAATATCGCCTACTTTTAAGTAGGCCATATTCCCTTTAGAACCGCTAGCCAAAATAAAAACTTCCACAATATCACCTTCTTTCATGATATCATACAAATATGTGATATTATCAAATAAAATGAAAGTGGTTGCAATAGGCCATTAAAAATGCTATATTATATTTGCTTGTATGAAATACATTGAAGGAGTGAACACAATGAACCAAATGAAAAATCTAAGAAAACTTGCGATATTTGTGCTAATATCTGCTGGTTTACTTACATTAGCTGCATGTAGTAACAAAGAAGCAACACCCTATGGAAACATTTCAGACGATGTCTATATGACTGTGGGTGGCGTTGAAGTAACAGAAAAGGAATTATATGATCAATTACGTTTGCAAGGAGCTTCGATTTTAGCAACTATGATTGATGAAAAAGTCTTCGTTGAAGAATTGGCAACTGTTAAGCAAATGCTTACTGCTGGAAATGAAGATTTAAACACTTATCTTGATGAAACAATCAATTCAGCTATTCATAATACTTCTGATGTTGAACAACTTGATGATTTATATACAAACTATCATGATCGTTTCATCAGAAACATTGAAGTATTTGCAGACTCTTTATATTTATTAGACAATACTGTTAATATCAATACTGTGCTTTCAAGTATTGAAAATCTTGCTACAACACAAGATACTCCATATAGCGGATATTCAAGTATATCTATGCTTGTTGACAGATATGGACTAAGAGTTGCTCAAAGATATTATGCTCAACAACTTCTTGAAGATGAAGTGATCGACTCAGAAAGTGACTATTATATCGGCGATGAAGATGTTCTGACTTATTATCAAGCTAACGAAAGAAACAGATATGATGTTGAAGCGCTTGTTGTTAGATTTATTAATTTAAACGAAGCAAATGCTGCATTATATAAGATGAGCATTAAAGCTGACTCTAAGGGTTTATGGTATTCAATTCCTGATATCCGTATTCTCCCAGGTGATGCAGGTTATGTCGATTTAACAAATGAAACACCACAATCCGGTTTCAAACACGTCAAAGATATTCTTGACAACCTTGGACTATTAGGTAAATTGGGTGTTAACTACGAAGATCGCGAACAAATTAGCGTATCTGATTTTGAAAATTACTACAAAGCTTATATTATCAATACAGCTAGAACTGATGGTTTAAGTGATGAAGCGTTAACGACAGCACAAGTTAAAGCCGAATTTGTAGCAATCTATAATGTCTTAAATCCAGCTTCACAAGTTGAAATCACTGTTGATGGCGCTATTGTGGGTGTTGGTGGTGCAGAAGTTCAAACAACTTACACTTATGATGAGCTAACTACAATGAATACAACTTTAAGATCTCATTTATACACAACCTTGATTCCTGAAGCTACAATGGCTGATCCTGATGATGTTACAGATGGCAAGCCTTACTCTTCAAGAGTTCAAACTTTTGGTTCATCTCGTTACTTAGTATTCAAACTTGATGATGATAGCGAAACAGATAAACTAATTTATGATGAAGAAAACGAAGAATTCTTAGACACTCCTGAAGCCATTGCTGCTAAAGCTGAAATCTTCATTACCATGAAGGAAGCTAAGTTAACTTCTACTTACATCTCAAATAAAGTCAATGCATTATACGCTGATATGGCTTTAAACATTTATGATTATGTTGTTCGTACATTCTATGAACAATCTTATGGATATGATGGCGTAACTAAAGATAAGGCAGGCAATATCCTCGCTGAACTTGGTGATATCGAAATTACTGTTGACGATTTCTATGCAAGACTTGAACAATCTTATGGTATCAATCTTGCTTTAGACTTAGCGTCTAATAGATATTTGTTGACTGAAACAGATTATGTTGTCACTGATGCAGATATGGCAGATTATGAAACTCAATTCGAAGACATCATTTCCCAATTCTCTGCTGATAATTTCGCATCTTCTGGTTATCCAGCAAGCATGGGCAGACAAAATTTCTTGTTATTAGCTTTTGGTTCAACATCAAATGCTGAATCTATCAACCAACTCTTTGTTTATCCAAACCTTAGAGACCAATACTTAAGTGACAAAGAAGCACACTATGGCAATGGCACAGAAACTATCTATACTAAATTTGCTGAACTTGCTGAATTGCAATATAATAACTTCGAATCACTTAATGTAAGTCACTTATTAATTTATTTTGATGAAAATGGCGACGGTACTCCTGATAATCCTCAAGATTATCTTGATACATTAAGTCCAGAAGGCCAAACACAAGTATTAACGGGGTTAACCAATCTTGTTAAACTGATTTATTCTAGAGTTGGCAACTATAAAGGTATAGCAGCTGGTTTAACTGATATTGCTACTGAATTCAACAGTTCAGGACGTATTGACCGTGGAAGCATAATTCCTCCATATGATTATCAAATTGAATTGATTTGGTCAAAATACCGTCAATTAGGCTTCTATCTGAAATATGAAACTATTTCATCAGCTATTACAAACACTTCAAACTTTATTACAGGATCAACAGTACTTGATAAAGTCTTCTACAACCGTGCTATGGCATTAAATACTATTCTTGCTGATATTGCAGATGATGATGCTAAGTTCCCTTATCTAGACTTATTTGACTCAGTAGTTACTGATGAAGCATTAGATCAAGTGAAATCAACTTTTGGATGGCATTTGATTCTTGCTACTTCTGTTGCTGAAACAACAAGTGCGACTTATTATTCAATTGAAGATGAAGACGGAAAATATATCAATGCAGATGGCACATTAAATGCTTACAATCCGGATTCTGACACATTGACAGCTTCACAAATCGAATACTACATAACTGAATCAAAAACTGATGAAGGTGTCGTACTACCAACCGTTGTCCAAACAGCAGTTACTAATTATTTAACTCCAGTGCTTACGCGTTATGAAGGTACTTATATGCAACGTGAGTTAATTTTCAAGCTTATGGAAGATGCTGTGTTCGCTGACTCTGCAAATCTCGTTAGATTTAATACAATTAGAGAAATCAACAGACGTCAATCGAATGAATATGTACTTTCTTCAACTGGATATTTTGATCAAAACTATGCTAACCTATATGGTTCATGGTATGACATTCTAGAAGGATAATTAAAAATTATAAACAAAAAGGACTAAATTTTAGTCCTTTTTTTATGCCAAGTTCTATTTAGACAATTGGTTCAATACATTCTGGTATTTCATTGAGTGCTGAATTAACTTTTGTTGAGACCTGATAAGCATACATTCTTTCTGGTAAAAACGGTTTTAATAAAGGTGTAACAAGATTATAATCTTTAATATTGGGATTAAGCCATGTCTTTCGATCTTCCTCATTCAAAATAACTGGCATCCGATTATGTATTTGAGAAACGATATCGTTAGCTTGAGTTGTAATGATTGTGCAAGTGTGCTCTTTTGTTCCATCACGTTTGACATAAGATGACCAAAGGCCTGCAATAGGAAAAAGTGAATGATTCTTCATTAGTATGCGCATGGGAATCTTTTCTTCTCCAGTATTTTTCCATTCATAAAACCCATTGGCAAGAATGACACATCTTTTATGTTCCAAAGAAGGTCTATAAGCTTTCTTTTCATGAATCATTTCTGATCTGGCGTTGATCATTGTATGTGCTAATTTGTTATCCTTGGCAAAGGATGGAACAAAGCCCCACTTAAGAAGCCCCACTCGATTCTTACTGCCATCGTTAATGATCGAAATGACCTCTTGACCTGGAGCAACATTGTATCTTGGGACAACAATACTGCTCTTCATTTCATCAATATCGTAATATTCACTTAAGTATTCTTTGAGTTCATCCATGGTGACTGTGATTGTAAATCTTCCACACATAGTACACCTCTCTACTTTTTAACTTCTTTGCTTATTTTTATCATGCTTCTTTTTACTTCAAGATTAATTTCATTATATCATAGTGATAAAATGGAAGGACAAGATAAACCATAAAAAAAATCCCAAGAGGGATTTATTTTTTATCTTCTTTAATCGTTGTTTTATAGAAACGCATCTTATCAAGAACAGATACCATATTGGTAAATGCTCCATCGGGTGTATCTTCAAGTGCTTCTCCTAAAACTGTGAATTTGGAATCGATGGTGTCAATAAACCATAGTAACAGTGCTTCACCTGTTTGAGGTTTTTTAGGTGATCCAAAATTATATTGTCCATGATGTGAGATGATCATATGCTTCAATAGTAGAACTTCTTCTGAATCCTGAAAGCCTAAAGATCCTGCGACACGGTCAACTTCAACTGTCTGCATGACTAAATGTCCAACCAACAATCCTTCTTTCGTATATTCTCCATCAACACCACTGATTTCATTAATTTTTGACATATCATGAAGAATAGTTGCTGCATATAATAAATCCTTATTCAAATATGGATAGACCTTGATGAATGGGTCAATGAGTTTGAGCATGGTGAATGTATGGTGTGAAAGTCCACCAACATAGGCGTGGTGAAACTTGGTTGCTGCAGGATGCATATAAAAATTGTTTTTATTTTCTTGATAAATGACTTGAGTAATCTTTAGCAAAATTGGATTATCTATTTTCTTTAAGAAGGATTCAATTCCTTTTTTGATTTCCATCATGGGGATGGGTGCGTAAACATAAAAATGTTCTAGTACTTTTGCCAATTCATCATCAGTTAGAACTTTTTCTACTGGTGTGATAGACAAGCATTTGAGAATGAGTTCATCTTCTATCTTAACGATAGCCTGAGCCTCAAACTTGAATACCTTACCCATAATAACAAATGGGAGTTGGTCGAAATCAAGTTTTAGGTTGACATGCTCTCCCTTTTCAGTTCGCACAGTTGTATTGCAAAAGTGCACACCCTGATTAATATTTTCCACTTTAGCAATCATGCTATAAATTTCATTTTGATTGAGTTCCATGATATTCTCCTATTCTTTAGATATGATCTAGAACATAGCGCTCTAGCTCACTTTTCTCATTTTTTAATCTGCGGTTCAGCACTTCTATAACCATTTCAGTCTGAAGAAGTTTTACCCAAGCACCAGCTTTTTTATTTGCTAAAGCAATCATTTCGGTTGCTCTTAATTTTAAATCCAAATCACTTTGAATGGGTAAGTTCTTGTAATCTAATTCAATTTTATTTGTCAGATTTTTAGTTTTCTTAAGCATATAGTTTACACGATTAGTTAGTAAACATAAATCAATCCCATATGTATAAAGCGTATAGGGATCAAATACCTGATTTTTCTCCGAAAGCATTCTCGCTGTTTCATAGCGATGGCGATGCTTATTAGAAAATGGCCATGCAGCTGGAACTGATCCGCTCAAGGTAAAACATAGAGCGAAAAATGCGTCAACAAAGGGGATTTCATCCATATTTTCTGCATATTCAATGCCTTCTTTTAACCCTGGAAGTATTTCATGTACACCGGTTGTGACCATCGACTTTAGAGCCTTTTTAACATAACTGCCTTGAAGTGTTTTAATCATTTCATTTAAAATGCGTTCCATAGCAATATCTTTGAGTTTATCTTTCATTTCTGAAATCGCGTCTCTTGTTTCTTTATCAATTTGAAACCCTAGTTTTGACTGAAAATAGAAAGCTCTCATGATGCGAAGTGCATCCTCAGTAAATCTTTCTATAGGTTTTCCTATGGTTTTGATAATCTTTAACTGAAGATCAGCTCTACCATTCACGTAATCAATGATTTCTTCTTTTTCTGTCATCAATAAACCGTTAATTGTGTAGTCTCTTCTTTTGACATCTTCTTCAACTGATTCACAAAATGTAACTTCTTCTGGGTGCCGATTATCTAGATACTCCCCATCGATACGATATGTCGTCACTTCAAAGGTTTCTTCACCCATAAAGACAGTGACTGTTCCATATTTCAAACCGGTTGGTTTTGTTTTGAATATTTTAGCAACCTGATGTGGTTTCGCGTTTGTGGTGATGTCAATATCAGTTGTAGGCTGCTTTAAAATATGGTCCCTGACGGCACCACCTACGATATATGCTTCATAATGTTGTTTTTTTAGTTCGTAAATTACTTTTTTAGCGCCTCTGATTGTACTCATATTATTCACCGTATCTATTATACCAAGAGTTCGTTATTTTTAGTAGTCCCAAGTATCTTTAATTGCCGTAGCTTTGCTCAGATGATAAAATGCTTGTGAGGTGGTTTGATGAATAAATGATGAATCATAATTAGATATGAAAACTAATTAACCATGCCCATCTATCATCGAAAATAAGAAACATTATGTTATACTAAATTTGGTGATAACATGCGTTATATCAAAGAACAATTAAGCAATCAAATTGAAATTCACAAATCAGTTTTCATAGCTATTTTTTATCCTATCAAATCTGAAGAGGATATAGGAATGTATATCGATCAGGTTAAACACGACTATCCAAAGGCTAATCATTACTGTAGTGCTTCGATTTTCGGTGAAAACGGAGAGCATGCAACAGCAAACGATGATGGAGAGCCTTCTAGAGCCGCTGGAATACCTATTCTAGAGGTTTTAAAACATCATGATGTCACTAACATCCTTTGTGTTGTTGTCCGCTTTTTTGGAGGTATTAAGCTTGGTAGTGGAGGATTGGTTAGAGCATATACTAAAGCTGCTGCTGATCTGATAAAGACAGTTAAGTTCTATCAAAAGAAAATTGTACCATCATTTAGAATTGAATTTAGTTATCCGTTAATTAACCAAATGGATCATTATTTTGAAAAAAAAGCAACTATCTTAGAAAAAAGTTTTCTAACGACAGTTGTTTATAAGCTAGTTTTATTAGAAGATGATGAATCGATAATTATTGATATCAAGCATCAGTTGACTACTTACCAAAAATTAAACAACGAAATCTTATGGATAGAAACCTGAAAAGCAAGGTTTCTTTTTTCTAAAACTCTAATTCATTCTTTGGTTTGGTAAAAAACTTCGCAATCATTGCTGCGAAGGCAGCAACAAACAACATGAATACTCCAAATAAAATAGACCAATCTTCATTCAAACAACCAGAATCCGGATTACATGCTGCAGCAGCACCACTCCAGGTCAAATATAAAAATCTACCTATGATATACACTCCTGCTCCAGCAAATATGATGCTAGGTATATATGCGATAATTACCGGCAATTTCTTAAATAGTATCTTCGCGATAACAACGAGTAACGATAAAATTATGCTTACTGCAATAAAATTGGTAAATGTAGAGTTCATTAATTTCTAGTCCTTTCAACTTGAATTAAATCTATATCGACTTCTGTAATTTAATTTTTAATAACTGACCCGAATAAAATTGAGATTATTTTATAACAAGGAGTTGCATCCAAAAATATGCTATAGATACCAGTAATAAAACTGTGATCAGTAAATATGAATATTTGTATGCTGGTTTTTTTATTTTCTTGAATTGGATTCTCACTTCAAACACAAGCAATAAACCCAATGCCATCAATATTATAATCTTATTGAAAAGATTAACTCCATTATGTGAATAACCATCGCTATCTACTGGAAGTTCTAAAACTCCACTTTCAAGATATGCTATGAGCATACCAAATAGGAAAAATGCTACAGGTGTGGCTATTTTTCTAATCACAATTTATCAATCCCCTATCATTGTATGTCACTACTCCGATTATATCATTATAATAACAAATCATAAATAGTTTGAATTTATAAAACTGTTAAATATTTCAAAATGAGTCAATTATTAGAGGTATTAAGCATCAACTCTCTAACTTTCAAAATTAAACCATGATACTTACATGGAAAAAAGCCTAATGCTTAAGCTTTTCACATATTTCCTATTCTAGTAATCATATAAACAAATTATACAAGTTTTGTTCTTATTTTTCCTGAAATATAATCAATAATGGAAATCAAAACAATAATGGAAATCATCACTGAAGCAACCTTGTTCCAATCGGGTCCATTGGATGCAAAAGCAAGTTTAAGGCCAAGACCGATTGATAAAATGTAGCCAAGAACAGTTGATGATCTTAAATTGATATCAAAACGATAAAGTGAAATGGAAATAAAATCAGGCAAAACTTGCGGTAAGACGCCATATCTAATTTTTTGTAGCCAATTTGCACCTACTGCATCGAGTGCTTCTAGAACACCTTTATCAATGTTCTCAATAGATTCAGCAAAGAGTTTACCGAGCATACCTACTGAGTGGATAGCAATCGTAATTACCCCTGTTAATGCATTATACCCAAAAACTCTAAGTAGAACCAAAGCAAGCACAATCTCAGGAAATGTGCGAATGAAGACCAAAATGACATCTCCTGTTTTAGAGGTTGCTTTCCCTGTAATATTTCTTGCTGAAATAAACCCCATAGGGATTGCTAATATCAAACTCAGAGCAGTACCAATAAAGGCAATGGCGATGGTTACAATTGCAGCAAGGACAATACTATCTTTAAATTCCCAAATATCACCGGTACCAAAAAAATATTCCCAATCAGGGTTCATAAAACCTTTAAGCATATAACCAAAACTTTTTGCAAATTGTGCAAGCCGATATTCATTGATGCCAGATCCCTCAAAGGATATAACAATCAAATAAATCATAAACAAAACAATTAGAATAGTAAACCAATAGGTTTTAGGCTGACTCTTTAATGCGAGTTCGACAGTTGGATTTATTAATAAGCGATTCTTTTTCATTAAACTAACTTACTCTTTATTAAATTTGTGAAAATTTGAATTATAGAAAATAAGACAACGAGCACAATAATGATCAGTCCAACACGATCATATCTATAAAGCACATTATCTTTTAAAATGGATCCAATACCACCAGCACCAACATAGCCTAAAATAGCGGATGCACGAATATTAATCTCAAAAATGTAAACGATATAGCCGATATACGTTGTCACCACTTGAGGAAAGACGGCAAATCTGAACGATGTAACTTTATTTGCACCACAAGCCTCAAGCGCTTCATTGGGTCCCATATCAACTGTTTCGATAACTTCATATAGCATTTTAATCATAATCGAAAAGCTAAAAAACGTAATTGCCATGATACCAGAAAGAATACCAGTTCCTACAAATAAAACAGCAATCAAAGCAACAACCATCAATGGTATGGTGCGAATTAAGTTTGAGAAAAATTTAAAAGGTTGATAAATCCAAGGGTTCTTAACTATATTTACTGAAGCTAAAACAGAAAAAGGGAACGCAGCAACCGTACCGATAATCGTTCCAGCAAAACTCATTTTCATCGTATCTATTAAAGGTTCAACTAATTTAGATGTATACCCAAAATAATCTTTCCATGTTTCTTGAATTCCACCTGCAGAATAAGGTGAAAACATTTGTTTCAAAATATCATCGAACTGATTGAGCTGAATATCTCTTGCTCTAAAATCGATAAACAACCAGAATAACGCAAATAAAACAATAAATATAGTAGTGTATATCCAAGCATTATTTTTTGGTTTTGTGACGATTTTTCCGTTGGGTAGTGTAAAACTTCTTGGCATTATACCCCCTCCAGTACGTCATCTTTATTTAAACTTCGTCCATAAACCTCAACAAGTTTCTTTTCAGTTAACTCTGCAACAGGTCCATCAAAAACAATCTCACCATCCTTAATTCCAACGATGCGAGTTGAATATTTCATTGCTAAATCGACATGATGCATGTTAGCAATAATCGTAATTTTAAATTCTTTGTTAATTCTTGCAAAGTCGTCCATGACCTGCAAGGTTGTGATGGGGTCTAAAGATGCAACAGGTTCATCAGCTAAGATAATAGAAGGTTCTTGAGCTAGAGATCTTGCCAAAGCAACTCTTTGCTGTTGACCACCTGAAAGTTGATCAGCTCTTACATATGCTTTTTCTAATATTCCCATTTTATCTAGTGCCTCAAGGGCAATGGTCTTATCTTTCACGGGAAACAATCCAAAAATAGTTTTAAAGGTAGAGTGGTAAGCCACTCTACCTGCTAAAACATTCTTAAAGACTGACATTCTTTTTACAAGATTAAAGGATTGAAAAATCATACCAATCCCTCGTCTAAGGACACGTAATTCCTGTCCTTGAACCTTACTAATATCTTGTCCATCAATATAGAGTTCACCACCTGTTATGGGGTGAATCTTGTTAATGGTACGAAGTAATGTGGATTTCCCAGCTCCAGACAAACCGATGATAGCGACAAACTCACCGTCATAAATTTCAAGGTTGATATTTTTTAACGCTTGAAATCCATTCGGGTAGACTTTATCTACATTCACGAATTTTATCATAGGCAGAGCCTCCAGTTTGATTTGATTGTTAGCTTAAATTATCTCTCTTGAAAATATATACTGCTCTTTCACCATCATAGTCGCCATCAACAGCAATTTTGTATCCAGTATGTGAATATACACTAATCGCTGCTAAACCAGCTTCAGTAGTTGCTAAATCGATGAATGCAGCTTGAATTTGATCTTGAAGAGTTTGAGACAATGTTGATACTACAGAAATTGTATCGTTATAAATTGCAGGTGATAATGCAATAACCTTTAGATCAGAAAACGCATTAGGATAAAGATCTAATACAGATGAACTATTTCTAGCATCCATATAAACGAAACAAGCATCAGCATCTTCATTAAGAACAGCTAGAACACCATTTTGGTGACCACTTACTGTTACAGCTTTAACATCGCCGTTTGCAGCAACTGGAGTACCAGTTACAAATTGCATATTGTTTTGATCAAGTAATACTGCTGGATACACATAACCAGAACCAGAGGTTGTTGATTGTACTGCAACAGTTTTACCTGCTAGATCAGCTAATGAATCAAAACCTGCATTGTAATCTGCAGTTCTAACTAAAAGAATAGAATTATATGATGTTACTTTTTCTGTTGCCAACTCAGCAGCATAACCAGTTGCATTCATTGCAGCAATAACTTCTTCATCCGAAGCATAACTTCCATCAGCTTTGTATTGTACTGCCAAACCATTACGTACAGATGTTAAAATAACATTCACAGAACCCGGATGATCAACAGTCATATATGCATATTGTTGAGCTGTTAAGAATCCTACATCTATTTGTCCAGCCAACATACCTTCCATTACTGCTTCATAGCTTAAACCAACAGTAACATGGAAAGTATAACCTTCAATTCTATCTTCGAGAAGTTTTTCGATTGCTGTTGTCTTCAACATAATATCAGTAACACTTTGTGAAGGAACGAATGCAATTTCAATAACAGTATCTTCTTCTTCACCAGTACATGCTGCAAATGTGAATGCAGCCAACAAAACTAAAAATATCAATATTAATTTTTTCACTTTTACCCCTCTAAATTATATTTATGGCATTGCCACATACTTATAATTTAAACTACATTGCTTGATATATCAAGGGTAAATCAAAATTTTCTTGCTTTTATTTCAATAAAATTAAAAAAAGATACATTTCACTGTTTTACACAGTTATATACACGGTTTTAAAATATATGGTTTTTACTCTGAACTTCCTTTTTGTTTTATAAGTATATTTGTAAAAAATTCACGTCTATTCAAGTAATTACTGGCAAAACCAGTATTCTAGGTTTTCCTCATCACCAGCATACAGATGATTTTCAAGAAATTCAATTCCTTCAAAATTACTCTTGCACAGCTTTGAGTGTACCTTCTCATAAATTCTTCTGAAAAAAGAAATAGGTTATGAATATGATTCTTGAATTGAAAATAGTGCGACGATTATGATAAACGATACACAGTATTTTAATCAATTCATACTTAGTTATTTTATCTCTCCTTTAGTTATTATCATTATTGACAAAGTAATAGTTATTGTATATACTGTATATATACTACATACACGGTTGAAAGAAGGTGTTTTTATGAACGTGTTACAAGTTGAAAACTTAAGAAAAGAATATCCAACATTTATTTTGAATAATATTTCCTTTAATATACCGAAAGGATTTATTATGGGATTCATCGGAGAAAATGGTGCTGGAAAAACAACAACACTAAAAGCGATGCTAAATATTATCAGTAAAGATGGTGGAACAGTAAACATTTTTGGTAAAAATATGGATGAATATGAAATCGATATTAAAAAAGATATTGCATTCATGGCAGGTAAATCTTTTTATCCTAAAAGAAAGATTAAAGAAATTACAAATATTTTCAAAAGATTTTACTCCAATTTTGACGAAGTGTTGTATCAACAGTATCTAAAAAAGTTTAATTTAGACCAAGATAAAAAGATGGACGAATTATCTCAAGGTATGAGTTTAAAGTATTCCATTACTTTAGCCTTGTCACACCATGCTAAATTAATCATTCTTGATGAACCTACGAGTGGTTTGGATCCTGTGGCAAGAGATTCTTTGCTTGAAATCTTTCAAAGCATTATTGAAGATGGCGAAGTCAGCATCTTGTTTTCAACACATATAACTAGCGATTTAGAAAAATGTGCCGACTATATTACTTTCATTCAAAATGGTGAGATTATAGAAAGTTTATCAAAAGATGACTTAATTGACAAATATAGATTAATCAATGGTGCATCAAATTCACTTGATTCGATTAAACATGATTTGGTCTCATATAAAAAAAATGCATTTGGATTTACGGGTTTAATTAAAACAGATCATCTCAAAGAAAATAGTGCAATTCGCGTCGGTGTTCCAAGTTTGGATGACATCATGATCTATTATGCGGAAAGAGGTGCTTCAGTATGAAAAACTTAATCTATAAAGAATTATTTCTATCGGTTAACAAGTTCTTTTATATATTGCCAATCTTGCTTGCAGGATTAATTATGATACCTCAATGGATTTATATATTAGTTTTCATGTACTTCTTTTGGGTAAGTGCACCTCAAATCTTTTCTGCCTATTTAGCTCAGCAAGACTATGAGTTCACAACAGTTTTACCTGTAAAAAAAAGTGATATCGCCGTATCAAAAGGATTGACAGTAATCATTTTAGAACTATATCATTTGATCTTAGCGGTCATTGCTGGTATCGTACATAATCTTGTCTATGGTTCATTTAATATTTTTATGAATATTAGTCCAGCATTTTATGGATATGTCCTGATTATGTTTGCTTTATTTAATCTTGTCTATTTACCTTTATATTTTAAAACAGCTTACTATTTTGGAAAACCCTTAATATACGGTATTATTGTTGCAACAATTTTTGGTATTGGACTTGAATTACTGGCTTTATTGGTTCCTTGGGCATCTAAAATTATTGATAACCCCAATATCTTTTACCAAATAGGCATGTTATTTGCTGGTATCATAACATTTATTGGCCTAAATTGGTTGGCTTTGAAAAGATCTGCAAGAAACTATGAGCAAATCAAATGATGAGAAACATTTTTGTAAGTAACATGTCAGATACACCAATATACCAGCAATTATACGATCAAATTGTCGCACAAATATTAAGTGGTGATCTTAAATCTGATACAACTTTGCCATCAATTAGAACGATGGCAAAAGAATTGAGAGTCAGTGTCATCACCATCAAAAAAGCTTGGGATGAATTAGAAAAGAGCGGTTATATTCGCACGATATCTGGTAAAGGATCATATGTCTCAACACTAACCAATAAAAATATCGAAAAAAAGAAAAATGATTTGATTAGAGATATTTTTAGAAAAGACATCATGCAATGCAAATCTTTAGAAATATCTAAAGAAGAGATTATCGAGATTATTGATGAACTTTATGCTATAAAAGATTAAAGGTAACCCGTCACGAAATCCAAAATCTCGTAATTGATTACCTTTTTTTTCATTTTATGCTAGAATCTTTGAAAATATTGAGCTTCTTATTCAAAATTTCAACATCGAAGAGATCCATGATATAAAATCCAAGCAATGCTCCAAAATAACTAAAAGTGATAAACATCTGTAAATACAAGTATTGAATGCCTTCTACACTATAGAAATTGAACAACTGGTTGAACCCAAGCATTACAATTGAAATCAATAGATACTGTTCAAATATAATCATGCCTTTTGAGTGTGTTTTGGTCGCGAGTTTGGTTTCAAACAACATTTTGACCAAACCAACGACAATTGATGCTGCGATAAGTTCAATGATTGTTAGAAATGATATTTGATAAACACCTAATAATGTTTTACTCACGATATACAAAGCAAGCATCCCAATCCAGATAATTCCAAATAATAATTTTACCTCAGCAGTTTTTTGCATAAATTTTTTCATATTAATTTTCCTCCATTCATTTTTTCATTCAATGATTTGACATATTTTCTAGAAACATATATTTTTTCACCATCTATGAGATTCATGACAATTTTACTGCCAAAAGATGGTGAGAAACTTTTAACCTTGGCTAGGTTAATAATAGTGGTTTTGCTACACCGAAAGAATTGTTTAGGCATGACTTCTTCTATTTCATTAAGCCATTTTGAGATTTCATAAACATTCTTTAGCGTATATGCTAATGTTTTTTTCTCTACACTTTCAAAATACAGTATTTCAGAGTACCTAATCTGAGAGAGATTATCATCTTGTTTTGCATCAATCGTGTCATCTATGCCTTTTAGAATATCAAGGATTTGTTTTAAATCGTCTTTTGATTTTGCGGTAATCTCAACAGAATTATCCTCAATATCGGAATCAATCTTGGTATGAATTTTCAAATTTATCACCTCAAAGTGCAATTTCAAAACTATCTCTATTATATTGTTTTTTAAGTGATTGTCGATAAATAATCAGACAAAGTGCAATATATTCAACCAAAATACAAGTTTTCGTCTTTTAAATAACAAAAAGGCCACATAACAATGACCTTTCATCTTATATTTTAAAATAATAACAAACAAAAATTTACTTTTCTTGAAATTCTTGTAGAGCAGTTGTGATATCTTCTTTCATTTTAGACATTTGATCTATTTTAGGTGTATATTGAATTCGAATGGGCTTCATCAATCTATTAAATCCCATTTCTTCAAGTTCTTTATCGGCGATAGCGGTTCCTTGACCACCCCAACCAAAGCTACCAAAAACAAGAAAATTAAGTTTTCCTGGATTGAGTCCTTTCATGTAACAAAAGAAACTTGCTATCGATGACATCATGCCATTATTAAGTGTTGGTGAACCCACCGCTAAATATTTAGCGTCCATGATATCAACAATCATATCAGAAGCATGAGATGTTCTAACATGTCGAACTACGGTCTTTATGCCTGCCTTTTCAAATGATTCAGCTACTTCAAGTGCCATCTTTTCTGTGCTGCCCCACATGGTATCATAAATGACTACTGCCTTGTTTTCTTTCTGGTATGTACTCATTTTTTCATAAAGATCAAGTGCTTCATCAATATATGATTTCCAAATAACACCATGACTTGGAGCAATTAATTTAATATCGAGTTTCTTAACAGCACTGAGTGCTTTTTGTGTTTGAGCTCCGTAAGGTAAAACAATATTTGCATAATATTTTTTGAGTTCATCTAGCAAGAGTTCCAACCCAAACTGTTCATCATATCTTTCAAAAGAAGCAATATGTTGACCTAACATATCATTACTAAACAAAATCTTATCATATGAGCTATAGGTCACCATGTTATCTGGCCAATGAACAAGTGGTGTTTGAATGAACTGCAAATCTCTTTTACCAATATTTAAAATCTCATCAGTCTTAACTGGTAAAACTTCTAAATCGTGATAAGTACCAATCATCGACCGAACACCTGCAGGACCTGATGCATAAATCTTTGCATTTGGAGCGTATTTAAGAATATCGTGGATACTTCCACTATGATCTGGTTCACTATGATTTGAGATAATAATCTCAATTTTAGATGGATCTATGACTGATTTGATGCGAGAAATCATTTCATTTGCAAATGGTGCATAAACATTATCGATTAATGTGATTTTCTCATCGATAATGAGATAAGCATTGTAAGTTCCTCCAAGATTGGTTGAATATCCATGAAAATCTCTTAAATTCCAGTCGATAGCACCAACCCAATATATATTTTCTTTAATTTTAAATGCATTCATATTTTTAAACTCCTTTAATTGTAATGTAAACTCTTCATTTCATCATCTATATTATACTATTTATCCCTCATATATGAAAATAGATAGCACTAGAAGGCCTTTATTTCTCTAACGATTGTTGAGGAATAATAATGTCTATAAATCTTTAATCTCCATCTTTTCGATTTCGTTAATCTTTGTTTTTCTTCTTTCTTTAAGTGCTCGAATGACTGATAGTACAATAGATATAAATATGACTGGATAGATAAATTCAATGAGCTGAACGCTATTTCCTAATGGATCGTCACGCAACCAATAAAGGATCAACAAAACAATCCATATCAAGTTTAATAAAGTTATACTTATGACATAGTTTTTTATTTTAAAAATAAACACTGAACTTAATAACACAAATACTATGTATAGAAGTGCTAATATAGTCATTTACAATTCCCCCTTTGAAAGCTTATATTTATTGATTAAAAGTCTAGCTACCTCAATGCTTATCTTTTCATCGATTGCTAGTTTCTTAATTGTATGAATATATGAATCTTCTTCTGATTGTGCTGTAAGATTAATTTTTGCAATCAATCTATCAAGTTTTAATCTTACAGTTGGATACGTAACATTGTAATTCAGAGCAAGTTCTTTCAATGATCCAGAAGACAAGATAAATTTTTTAATAAATTTGAGATCTTCTTCACTTAAATCATAAATCCACTCAGGTACTTGAATGTTTTCCATACTTATAGCTCTCCTTAATTAAATTGAGTATTTTCAAATATTATTTTTAACATTATTATTATATTCTTTACTTTTATTAAAGTCAACCATTTTTCTTATGTTATATATCCCAACAAATGAAGAAGAAAAATAAGAAAAGAAATCTATCCTATTTAAACCATATTACTGAAGGTGCATGCTTTCTATGATACAATACAGGTGAATTATATGCATTAATGCAAGTGGGGATGCTAATGAGGAAAATACTGTTTTTATTGATTTTATTGAGCTTTACAATCACCCTTTTTTCATGTTCTGAAGAAGGTACTTCTATTTACTATTACACCCAAGTCAAATCAAAATATGATGTGAGTATTGATTACGTTTATTATAAAATTCAGATTAATCCGAAAATTGGTGAGGAAGATCAGTTTATATATCTATCTGATGAAATGGCAAATCAATTTCAAGAAATCTATTTTGAACCTGAATGCTTTAATCCAAACTGGTTGAATGTCGTATATATTAAAACTAATCTAGGCGACAAACTTGTTTTCTATATCGAAAGTGTTAAGAAAAATACGGATCCTGACTTGGCGGTAGTGATGATTGAGTACCCATTTGAATACACATTTGATGAACTGATGGATTTTCTTCGATTATCAAATTTTGAAGTTGATTTTTCAGATGGTAGTGAATCTTGGTATATTCTTGCACAATCCTATTATCAAACAGATACTTTGGATTGTGGGTTTATTGATTACATTTATGACAATCGTTCCGCAGACTATTATCCATTTGATGCTGCAAACATTAACCCTGATGAATTCGTATGGGTATTCATATTAAACTCAAATAATTCACAAACAGCAAATGAAAAACAAGATAATACCTCAGTATGGATTACCATACCCATATTAATTTACCGTATTTGGGTTGATGATCATCAAATATATGTTACAAAAGCAACTAAGGAAACTCCTGAAGTTTACGTTTATCCATTTGAAAGACCTGTGATAGATAATCAAGATACATAATCAATTACGGATAAAGAAAGAAAAAGATGCTAGTGAATAGTCAACCATCACTAACATCTTTTTTGTTTTTATTGTAATCAGTAAAGTAATAGCTATGAATTAATTAACCACATGCCATATAATTTTAAAGTATTAGCTGGCATTGTTGTAAATGTATAAGGTATAGTTAATTCAGCATCTGAATACCAGCCACTGAAAGTATATCCCTCTTTGTATGGTACATATTCGGTAATTTGCTCAGCAAAGCCATAAGTCTCACTATGAATTTTGATGTTATCTACTGAAGTAATAACTACTGGTACCGTTTTATTGACTAATGAGGCATCACCTAATTGACCTGCATTATCATGTCCCCAAGTGAA
Organism: uncultured Mariniplasma sp.; assembly: GCA_964587475.1. GTDB lineage: Bacteria > Bacillota_I > Bacilli_A > Acholeplasmatales > Acholeplasmataceae > Peloplasma. Next base: position 20,142 of record CAZPLF010000012.1, on the reverse strand, counting down.
AATACGTCCTGTTGATGTAATAGCTGAGGAATGTCTTGCTCCTAGATATGTTCTGATCATTTGTTCTCCTGCCAATAAACTAAATCCACTCGTGATATCTATTGGAGTAGAATGAGCAACCCAATCAGTTGTCCCAATGCCTAATTGACCATCATAATTATATCCCCAAGTGAAAACGCGTCCTTCTGATGTAATAGCTAAACAATGAGCATATCCACCCGTTGAAATATTTATTATAACTTCTGTAGGTAATAAATTAAAGGTGCTTGTGATGTCTATTGGAGAACTTTGATTTTCTTCATTACCATTTCCTAAATTTCCATATCCATTATATCCCCAAGTGAAAACGCGTCCTTCTGATGTAATGACTGAAGAATGGTAATAATTCATGTAAGCATTAGCAATGCTTTCTTCTTCATGTAAAACAAATTGACTAGTAATATCTATTGGAAAAGCATAGATTTCATTATTACTAGTTCCATTACCTAATTGTCCATAAATGTTCCATCCCCAAGTGAATAAACGCCCCTGTAATGTACGGGCTGAGGAATGTCCATCCCCAACTGAAACATCAACAAGCATGTCTCCCTCATCTAAATTAAATTGGCTCGTAATGTCTATTGGAGTAGGAACTTTAATATTGTCTTCTTCTCCACTACCAATCTGTCCATGTTGATTCCATCCCCAAGTAAAGATTCGACCAGTAGAAGTTATAGCTGAAACAATTGTTCTTCCTAGTGAAATATCAACAATAGTTTCACCCTCAGTTAAATTAAATTGATTAGTGATCTCTCCTGGAGTATATCTGCTAGTCTCGGAGGTATCACCTAATTGTCCATTGCCACAGTATCCCCAGGTGAAGATACGTCCAGTAGATGTGAGTGCTATAGAAACCTGACTTCCTAAAAATATTTTAATTACTTTCTCCCCCTCAATTAAACCAAAGGAGTCCGTTATATCTGTTAGAACACTTTTAAAGGTTGTTGCAGTACCAATACCTAATTGTCCATCGGCGTTTGCTCCCCAAGTGAAGACACGTCCTTCAGATGTGATGATCGAAGAATTTTCAACACCCAATGAGATATCAATTATAGTTTCACCTTCAGACAAAGAGATAGCACCAATTTGATCAACACCAACCATATAATAGTTGATTGTATATTGATCGGTTTCCCATTTTGCATAGAGTGTGAAATCTTCTGCTGGCATTGTTGTAAAGTTATAAATTGTTGTAAGTTCTTCATCAATAAACCAACCACCAAAATAATAACTGTCTTTCATTGGATCAATAGGTCCATTAACAACCGTCATAAAATCTTGAGTGATTTCTTTTACTAAATTCCCTCCGTTGCTTTCAAATGAAATTGTATATTGATTAATTGTATATTGTGCAGTGAGTGTAACATGATTTGCAGGCATAGTTAAAGGTAGGTTAATATTCCAACTTGTAAAACTATAACCTTCTTTAGTAGCAATAGGCGGAGTTAACCCTGTTAAATCTGCTTGATATGCATAATTTGCTGTAAATAATACTGTACCATCACTATCTAAAAATTGTAGAGTATATGAATCGGTGTCCCATTTGGCATAGACAGTAAGATCACTGGTTATCGGTTCATCTAAGAATGAATGAGCGGTAAACGGTATGCCGAAAGTTGCATCATCCAAGAACCATCCAACAAAAGCATAACCTTCTTTTACTGGATTACTAGGCAGTACTACTGATGATAAACCATCAGATGTAATAGGTGAAACTTCACTACCTCCATTTGAATCAAAATTAACAGTAACACTTGGTTTGTTTGCACATGATGCTAATGTTAATGCTACAAATAACATGAAAAAAGTTATGATGAGAAGTTTAAGTGTGCGCATAAATTCCCTCCATTGTATAGTGTTTATTATATTTTCAGTATAACACATCTGAAAAAAATCAGTCTATTCCGGTTTTTCCATGGTTCTATAGAAAATTTCTGGATTTCTTTAATAGATAGATGTGTAATTGTATATAAGACAACTGTTTGATATAATTGTAGTATTCCAAAATATATAGAAGTGCTAGAGGATGAATATGAAATATTTAATTGTTTATTTGATTATAATTAATTTTGTTGGGTTTTTCGCTTATCGGGCTGATAAGAAAAAATCAGAAAAAGGAAAATGGAGAACTAAAGAAACTACCTTATTATCTATTTCTCTATTAGGTGGTGGAATTGGTTCTATGTTTGGAATGAGCATATACAGACATAAAACAAAAAAAATGAAATTTCTATTGGGTGTTCCCTTTTTAACTATTGTTTCAATCATAATTATTTGGTTTTTAATTAGAGCATTTTCACTATAATAGATATAAAAAAAGTCGGTTTAATGATCCGACTTTTTTTATCCTATTTTGTTTTTATAAACAATTAACTAAATACATGGAATTCTATTAGCAATACTAAGATGATATAAGCAATTATAGACCAATTTAATAATGACACCTTAGTTTTGTGTTTACTAAAAAATGCAAGTATAACAAGGACTATTAATTCTGCGTATACAATTAGTCCAGCAATGCCTCTGAAAATACTTTCCAGAAAATTAAGAAAATCAACACTAGATATAAGTCCTGCAAAACCATTAAATAATTGAGCCAAAAGAATTGCAGCTAAAATAACAAATGCTGCTAGTTTTCCAAGTGTATTGTTTTTGAAGTATGCGAAGAATAATATAATTAATGCCAACACAGCGACGACGATTTGAGCAATAGATAATAACATGAGTTTACCCTCCTTCTTAAATACGATTTTTAGTATAGTTTTTATATGATGTCCATTCTTTCAAATATTACTTAACTAAAGTGGACAAATTTAAATTTTCAACACTTTCATAAGCAACAATAGTATATCACGGAACATGCTCTCATATTTAAATATATCTTTTACACATTATTAATTGATCGTTATGTCTAACGACAAAAAAATCATAAAATCCAATATAATTCAAATGATATATTTATTCATAATGTCATGTATTGTATAATTATAATAGAGGTGATATGAATGAATCTTGCTTTTTTAATCGTTGATGTTCAAAAAGAATATGCAGAGAGTCCTATTTTTAAAGATCAACTGAAATCTGCAGCAATGTATATCAATCAAGTAAGTGGAGACTTTAGAGATGCAAAACGTCCAGTGATCCATATTCAGCATGCTACTGCAGGCGAAGGTATTGGGACTTTGGGATTTCAAGTTGCTGATGAGATTATTCAAAAGGAAACAGATATCTATATTACAAAAAATTATGGAAATGCTTTTTGGAAAACAAATCTCGAAGAAAAGTTAAAGGAATTCAAAGTTGATTATGTCATCATTTCCGGATTATCAGCAAGTTCTTGTGTATTAGCTACGTTTAATGGTGCGCATGAAAGAGGTTTTAAAGCTTCTCTCCTTCAGCATGGGCTATTAGGAAATTCCATCGAATCCGTGAGAATGGTCGAAAACGAAAAAAATCTGATTAGCTTTTCTGCAGTTAAGTACATATTAGATCTACTTAAATAGTATAAACCTCATATATTTTTACTTTTCGATACATTTTTATCGTTTATCGATATTTTTTTGTTGACATACAGAATATCTTGTGCTATTATATAGGCATAAGGGAGTGATTTATATGGAACACAGTTTCAACAAAAAACAATATGGAACAATCATAAGAATTGTCAATGTCTTTTTTAAGTGGAGTATTGCTGCTATATTCATTTTATTAGGTATGGTACTCATTGGTTTTATTGCTGTCATATTTATTCCAAAAGGTTTATTAGACTTTAATATGGCAAATCTAGAACATATCAATGTTCAGTTTACAAATATATTATACGAAATCAACGCTGATATTTTTACTGGTATAGCTAATGTAAAGAGTCTTCTACTCATTATGCTGTTTGCAGGTCTTGTCAATCTTTCATTCTTTCAATTTGTGCAGATTCAATTGAAGAAAATAATATCTAGTGTGAAAGAAGAATTACCTTTTAAAAACTCTAATGCTGTTATTTTAAGAAATTTAGGTTTAGGTTATCTCATAGCAAGCGTTTTGGTTTCTTTAGTTAATTCATGGCTCATGATGACCGTGATTAATACTTTCAATGTTTTCGAAGCTTCAGTTAATTTCTCTATCGATTTCCAAATGGTATTTATGGGTATCATTATCTTAATTCTAGCGTATGTATTTAGTTACGGATCATACTTACAGGAAGAACACGACACAACTTTATAGTATGTCAATCATAACTAGATTAGATCGTGTACTTGCCGATCGTAAAATGCAATTAAGTGAATTAGCAGATAAGGTGGATGTAAGCATAGCAAATCTATCAAATCTGAAAACAGGAAAAGTTCGTGCTATTCGTTTTACCACACTAGAGAAAATATGTGAAGTTTTAGACTGTCAACCAGGAGACATCTTAGAATACACTAAAGACGAAGAATAAAGATACTCGTTGGAGTATCTTTTTTTGTGTATTTTTTATTTGTCTTTATAGAAGTGTTTCTATACGAAACATCTAATAGGATTATGTAAATTAACTCCAATCATTTATAACATATTTGCATTCGTCGTATTAAATTCCATATTGTTTATAACAGGTTCCTTGGATGATTCTAGAATCGCAAATACATTCTCCATCCATATCGATGAGCTTGATGTTTGGTGTAATGTACTCTTGTTTTATAGGTTCTTCTTTCAATAGATCTGAAGAAAGATATTTCTTTGAGTCATCGCTAAATACTGTAACGATATTAAAATCCTTACCATATTTATTTTGGATCATAATTGCTCCAATAAAATTTGCCCCACTTGAAATACCAACGCCTAGACCAAGTTTTTTGGCAAGCAATTGTGCCATTAAAATCGCATCACCATCATGAACAACCATAACCTCATCAAGTAAATCAAGCTTGACAATTTCTGGAATAAATCCATCACCAATGCCTTGTATTCGATGATTACAACCTTTAATGCCCTTAGAGATCGTAGGAGATTGATATGGTTCAAGGGGAAATACTTTTAAATTAGGGTGACACCTAATCAATTGCTTTCTTACACCCATAATTGTACCCCCTGTACCAATCCCAGCAACAAACCCATCAGGCTCAACACCTAACTTATCCAATTGTGTGCATATTTCTAGTCCAGTTGTTTTAAAGTGAGCATCCACATTATATAGATTACTAAATTGTTGTGGTCTAAATCCTCCAATTTCTCTAGCAAGCTGATCTGCAAGTATAACTGCACCTTCAAACCCGCCCTGCTCCTGAGTAACTTCATGAAGGATTGCTCCGTATTTTTTTATCATTTGTTTACGCTCTAAAGTCATCCACTCTGGCATAAATATATGAACTGGATGCTCATACATAGCCCCCAGTGCACTAAAAGCGATTCCAGTATTACCGCTTGTCGCCTCAATAATCGGCATACCTCGCTTTAGTGTACCATCTTTATATGATTCTTCTATTATATGTTTTGCCATACGATCTTTGATAGAACCAGTTAAATTATAAAACTCGGCTTTTGCGTAAATGATTCTTTCTTCACCATTGTATTGATATCTAATACTTAACAAAGGTGTGTTCCCAATCATATTGTGCATATGACCCTCCATCGATTAATCTATATGTGTATCTTAGCATAATATTACTGACTTATCAAGGTATCCTCAAATGATAAAATAATTTAAAAAATAATTATGTTAATAACAAAGAAAACATACAAGTAGCAACCAAACATTCTCGTGTTTTTTGTATGTTTTCTACTCATTTTATAATGAATTTTTTTGAAATTTTTAAAATACTCCACTATCGATTTCTTTAATTGATTAATCGGTACATTTCTTATCCAACATTAACAATAAGGCAACTATGTTAAATAGTATTTCGCTTGAGCATGCCACATTTTGTGATACATACCTTCATTCATTAATAAATTATGATGTGCTCCTCGTTCTATTATTTCACCTTCATCTATAACAATAATATGGTCGCAAAACTTACAACTGCTCATTCTATGAGAAATGAATATCGAAGTTTTATCCTTGACTAACTCATTAAAATTTTCATAAACCTCTGCTTCTGATTTGGGATCAAGTGCTGCAGTTGGCTCATCAAGGATAACAATTGGTGAATCTTTATAAAGTGCTCTTGCAATTGCTATTTTTTGAGCTTCACCTCCAGAAATTTCAATGCCATCTTCTTTTGATCTTTGGTAAATGACTGTATCAATTGATTGATTCATTTTTTCTACTCTTTCAAGCATTCCTGTTTTTTTAAGTGCTTCTCTGACTTTATCACTATCGCCATGTTGCCCTGAAGCTACATTATCTTTAATGCTATAGGAAAATAATTTAAAGTCCTGGAAGACAACTGAAAACAGATTATCAACCACTTTTTTTGAATAAAATACAAGGGGTATATCATTGATTAGAATTTCACCTTCAGTAGGCTCATATAATCGGCAGAGCAATTTAATTAACGTTGTTTTACCCGCTCCGTTTGAACCAACAATTGCTAATTTTAATCCTTTCTCAAGTTTTAGGTTAATATGTTTTAGTGTATATTTCTCTTGACCAGGATACTTAAAAGAAACATTTTTAAATTCTACTTCTAAGTTTTCTAAATCGAGGTGATCAATGTCGCCATATTTTTTTGTAGATTGTAGATTCAAAAAAATGAAATAGTTATTTAAGTAATTGTTAAATAAATGTACCGTTGAATATCTTTCAACAATGTTAGTTATAGATATTGATACTAATGTTATCGCAGCAACATATGACACAACATTACCTATTGAAATCAGTCCATACATCGCTTTTAATCCAACAAATAAATATGCAGTTAATATCAGTAGTTTATTTCCTAAAATTGATATAGCCATCATTCTTGTTTTAAATATGGAGAAATCTCTCCATAGCATGTCAGCTTTTTTCCTTTCGCTTTTCATGATGTCAATAAATAAATTTTGCATTTGATACAATCTTAGCTCTTTCCCATATTTATAGTTTGAACAGATTTGATAGAAATAGGAGTATTTTCTATTGGCATCAATATTGTACATCATTATTTCTAAAGATTTTTCGTTGTTTCTCTTCATAATATATTTTGAAATAAATGCTGGTATTACTAATGCAAATAAAATAATTACTGAGGATAGAGGATTATTCAAAAATGATGCAAATGAGGACGGATTATTAATGCCTTTACTTTGTAATAATCCAAGTAATAAAGTAAACCCGAAAATGAGACTTAGAATAGCAGATAAAATACCACCTAAGGCGTATTCGCAAAAGTGTTTCACTCCCCCGTTTCCCCTGCAACCATCTTCTGCCATTTGCATTAATTTCATTGTTTCATTATCTTCTAATATAGGGTAATCTAATTCGAATGATTTAAGTGCTATATCATTATCAAGTTTATAGTTCAGTTCTATCGAATAATTTTCATTTAAGTATTTGAGATAATTCCGAATAATACCGATTGTAAGATTTAACCCGATCATCCAATACACATAATTCATCATTTCAATTCTAGGAATGCTATTCACGATTCCATCGATGATTAAATATGTAAAATATATCGTAATATAAGGGAAAATAGCGGTAAAAACTGACTGTAGTATAAACACATAAAAATAATTTTTCGAAGTTCTATGGATTACTTTTAATACATTGAGTGTTTTACTCATGTTATCTTTAAATTTCATTGTTGACACCTTCCAAATAATACTGTGCTTGGATATCAAATGCTTCATGGTATCGCTGATTCAGTTTCATCAGTTCTACGTGAGTTCCTTCTTCAATTATTTTACCGTCGTCTATAAAGATAATGCGGTCACAAAATTTCGTTGAAGCTAGTCTGTGAGAGATAAATAATGAAGTACTTTCTTTTGTATATTCTTCATATTTCAAATACATCTTTTCTTCTGAGATGGGATCTAAGGAAGCAGTTGGTTCATCTAGTATTAGTAATGAAGCGTTCTTATATAAAGATCTTGCTAACATTAGTTTTTGTGTTTCACCGCCACTTAACCTAATACCCGATGTATCAAATGTTTGTGTTATATAGGTTTTTTCTTTCTTTTCTAATGATTCAACTTTTTCTTTTAGTTCCGAGTTTTCTAATGCATAATCTAACATTTTTTTATCAACATCACTTGCCATAGAACATGTGATGTTATCTTCAATCGTTAATGATAGTGGCTCTGTATCTTGGAAAACAACGGAAATCAATGACATATAGTCTTCTTTACTAAAGTCATTAACGTTATATCCATTAAATTCTATTGTTCCTGATTCTGGTTTATATAAACCACAGAGCAATTTTATAATTGTTGTTTTGCCTGCGCCATTATTACCTACAAGTGCAATGTTTTCACCGGCTTTAATTTTAAAACTAAGATTTTCAATAACTGGTTTATCAGACTTAGGATATGAAAATGTGACATTCTTAAACTCTATAGATAAAGGTAATTCAAGCATTTCAATACTTAATTTTGGATTATCTTGCTTCAAGTCATCATCTTCAACACAATTTCGATAATCATTTACAGATATATTGCTGGCTCTTAATTGATTGGATGCTTCTGTAAAACCATTAAGCCACATTGAAAATCCCGTAATAATACCTGTTAAGAATGTAAAGGTTGCTAGATCTATTTCATGATTAATAACCATTGCAATAAGTATCCCATATCCAATAGCATCCCTAATAAATAAGAATATTGTATTAGAGAAATTAGCTGCGAGAAATCTCTTCTCAATTTCACTAGTCACTTTTCTTCTATTCTGAGTTAGTTTCACAAATAGTTCATTAAACCATTTACCTAGGTTATAGAGTCTAATGTCTTTACCATAATTGGGATTTGTAGAATCTTTTGATAGATAATATTGTTCCACGAATTCATCATTAAGACTGTTTCTCTTTTTACCAAGATATATATTTGCTCTTTTAGTTAATATATAATTGATGATTGTCATAAATGCTAGAATTGCAAGAACAATTGGCACATATATTGTTATGAGCACTCCATAGATTGTCAATCCTACGATATTAATAAAAATTAATGGTGTTTGCTTTAATAACATTTCGATTCCGTAATAGTTACCACCAATAGACTCAAATGCCTTAGATATTGTTTTTCTTTTTTCTTTTGACTCTACATTCATGTAATCAGTAGTTATTTGATGTTCTGCAAGTCGAGTCCAAAATGTTGAAAATCTAGTAAATGTATTTTCAAAAGAATATCTGAGAAAAGACCAAAATCTCAAGGATTCTAAGATGTAAGTTAATGTTGTTATTCCAATAATAGTCAATATGTACATTTTTATATCTATATTATTGGTTAATGCATACACGACCAAAGTCGTTATTACAATAGCTAGAAATGGTACAAGCAATTCTGTTATAAAATTGATGACCAAAAACCATCTAATTCTAGGATAGTTCTTAAATGACTCTTTATAAACATAACGCATATTATTCAAAACCGATTTATTCATTTTTCCCTCCAACCAATATTTCCTTATATACCAATCATAGCACAGTACTATTCGTAACACAATACCTAAATGGCATTTTTATATTATTCGTTTTTAAAATCATATCATTGATACACACTTAATTGACTAAAACACATTCTAAACATAAAAAAAGTGATGGTTGCATCACTTTTTGTGTTTCCAATAAGGACTTTAAATGAAAACCAAATACGAAAGACTGAGCAATTAAGATAACCCGATGTTCATCGCATTATTTTGGGTTATTCTTGTTTTTGCGAAGTCGCCAAATGACTTATATCAATATTAAAGCAATCCAATAATAAAAATGAATCCAACTACAAAATCAATGGCATTAATTAATGCATGTACAATAATTCCTATATATATATTTTGTTTTTTATTGACCACATAAATCAATGGATAAACACCAATAAATCTAGTAAGAATCATCCATGGAGTCCAAAAATGATATAGCGCAAATAAGAAACTATGAAAGAGTGTTGAAAATCCTTTTAGATTTGGAATTCTAGGAAGTAGGTATCCCCGAAAATAGATTTCTTCAACTGTTGGTGCAATTAATGCAGCTATAATAAATCCAACAGTATATGTGATCGTTAAAACTGAAACTGAATAATCACTTGAATATCCAAAATCTAAATGATATACCTCAGGAATCCATGAAAATATACTATCTCTAAATATATTTGATAGGGGTTCTCCTAATGTAAAGACTAGTCCCATCAATATCATTACAATCAGTGCCCAAAAGATATATTCTTTAACTGTTAATTTATTTTGATAAGGAATTAATTGATTACCAGGCTTTTTTCCTTGTTTTCTTTTTGCTAGATAAACAATTCCAAGCTCACCGGGAATCAGTACAATAATACAAGCAATAATCATCGCCATAAGCGTTGGATAACCTGCATTACTTATGGGTAAAGCTAATAAGTAATACATAGCACCAATTAAAACTCCTGGTAAAAGATGAAGGACTATTGATTGAATGACTGTATGTTTTTTAATGTTATCCATATTAAAATCATTAGACATAGTATTAATCCTTTCTATAAAAAATTATTTTTATATGATTATTTGTTTAAATATTATATCTTATATTTTTTCAACCATATACTTATCAATAACTTTTTTCAATATATCAGCAGATGTGTAAATCATGATATTACATCCTTGTTCTTCTGAATAATAGTTATCTAGCAAGTACCTGCACTCTAACTGGTCATAGTTCTTTCTAAATTCTTCTTTAAACTCATTGACAGTTATCTCAAGCAAGTTTTTGGTATCCAGAATTTTGCCTTTAAATATAATTCCGAGTACACAAACTGCTCCACTGACAATACCACAAAGATGTTTTTCAAATATACCTCCCCCAAATCCAGAAGCCATTCTCAATCCGTTTTCTGATAATCCCAAGTTGTAGTATTCATTTGCTGAGAAAACTATCGCTTCAGAGCAGTTTAAACTGTATAAATCTCTGTTGCGATATTTTTTAATTAAAGTATCCATTTTTCTCCCTTTATATTAGTGAATATGTTCAAGAAATTGTTTGACAAGTTTATATGCAATTGAACCTTCTCTTATTCTATGTAGACAGTCATCGTATTCATACCAATTCACATGATCAATTTCATTGGGATCAATGTGAAATTCAGTTTGCGCCGTTTTTGCATTATACCCTACCATAAGAACTTGTTTACTATCGTAAAAATAACTATTTAAATAATGGCTATGATTAACATCAATACCTACTTCTTCTTTAATCTCTCTTTTAACACATTCCTCTAATGTTTCATTTGGTTTAACATATCCTGCTATAAGTACTTTATATCTGCTATCACCATTTTGATTCACAAGACAAATTTGATTTTTATCATTCGTTAATATTGCAATGATTGCAAGATTGACTTTAGGAAAAAATAATTTATCACAATGGCTACAATAAGGAATATCCCCTTCATTGATAATTTGTTTTATATCTAATTTGTTTCCACAATCGCTACAATACAAAATAATCACCTTCCATCTAAATGAATTTATATGTCATATTGAATTTATAAGTATTTGGTTTTATTACTTACTGTCAGTTTGAAAATCAAGTTAAACATTCATTTTAAGTTGCTGCTTCAATGAGCACATTTTTCTTTTTATTTTGATACCAAAAAGCTAGAATGATTGCTGTTATAGCATTCAATCCTGCCCATATCCAATATCCTGGTTGCGGTACATCTGCTAAAAATAATACAGGAAACAATGGTACGGACAAATTGCTGATGGCATGCATAATCCAAGGAATCACAACTTTTTTACCACTTAAGTTGTAGATGATTCCTATAACGACAGACCAACTTGTTGTAAAAATCAAGAAAGCAATTAATGAATAATATGAATGTCCTTCATTAGGAATTAACCATAGAGGTGCATGCCATAGACCCCATAATAATCCAAGTATAAGACTTCCTTTGATGATCCCAAATCGATCCTGCAAAGGATCTTGAGCATAACCTCTCCAACCAAATTCTTCTTGTCCCCCACCAACTAAAAACATCATGATCATATAAGGAACAACTAAAAGGTATATTGGGATAGCAATTTCAGCAGGAACTAAACTGTTGGGTAAAGTATCAATGCCCAAGAAATTTGTTAAGTAATGAGCTATTGCAGTAATCCCCAATGCAAAGATAACAGCTATCACATAATAAATGGGTTTAATTCGAAAATTAAAGCATCTTTTGAAGTACGCTTTGACTGCTTTAGTTCCTCCATCCCGATAGGTCAATATAAGTGCTGCTGCTAATGGTCCAAATGCTGCTATCATTAGTACGAGTGTCACTAATCCCTGCAAGGTTTCTGTCATTTCATACAACCCAAAACTAGGCAATATAAATGGTAACCATAAAATCCAAGCCCATGCATACGTGATGATAAAAAAATTAACGATTTTTTTGTTCTTCATACTTTTTTTTCTCCTTTTTTGTTATTATTTAAATCTAAAGATAATTCCACATCCTCGTGAATAACAAGAAATCCAAAAGAAATATGAAATTAATCTGTTTTGCTGTTTGTGCCTACGCTAGTATCCCCATTTTCAGCATAATTAAACGATTCTTGTTTGGTATAAATCAATGTAGTTACACCAGTAAAAAATTGTATAAATCCGAAAATGAAAAAAGATAGTGAAAGAAAATTGAATGTAAATATGCAAAATTGAATGCATATCCACAGCATCAATGTAATACCAAATATTGTTCCAAGGATAGTGCCTAATTTATTATTTTTCAGCATTAAAAAAGATGCGACTAAATTGGTAATTCCATTAATTATAATTAATGAAATTCCAGGAAATGTGAAGTTTTGAAACAGATACTGAGCCAAAGGAAGCACTTGAAAATCCGGTAATAGAACATCCATACCCATCGATACTCCACTTGGATCAAGGATCATCCAAAAGCCTCCGAAAAAAGCTCCAATTCCAATAAACAAACACCAAAACATTAAAAATTTTCTTGCTTTTTTACTTCTCATACCTAATATCCCCTTTAAATTGATTACAATTATTTTTAATTCGTCTCTTTGCAACGCTATTAACTACAACTTAGTACTATAGCTATGTGAGGATTTGATATCCCTGTTTAATCCATCAAGCCCATCAAATCTCTTCTACTCTTAAAAGTAAATTTGATTCTTCAAATCCTGCTCTCAATAGTGTTCTTCTTGATGCTTCATTATAATACCAACACCTAGCATTAACTTCTTTGTTACGCTCTTGAAGGTTTTTTATTAAGAATTTTAATGTCTTAACACCATAGCCTTTCTTTCTATGATTTTCTAAAACAATCATACCAAGGCAGTATCTATTAGGGTTCAAAATCATCTGTTCAATTAATCCCATACTTATCGGTGCACCCTTTGTATTATAACCGATGAATATCTCTGAATTATCTATTTTCTTAGAAAAAGTTTCTAGGCTACAACCAATAGACTGCTTAATGAAATCTGTAAAGTTATCTTTAAGAAATCCCAAATGTTTTTTAGTTGCTAATTCCATATGGAAATCTGTATTAACTTGAAAACTATAAACAAAGTTATAGGCTTGATATTCAATTTTAAGGTTTCTATCTCTAATCTCTTTATGTAATTTAGTATCGATTGTACTAAATAGTATCCTATTGACATCGTCTTGATTCAAAATAAAATTAAAATATTCTTTATATTTCACAGTATGATTATCGAATATGTAAAAACCTGTTAGCTGCCCATCATTAATTGATACTATCCCTACTGGTTCCGTATCAATCAACTTATAGTGTTTCCCATTGAGGATTCTTTTTTCATAATATCCATCAATACCACAGCGAAACTGATTAAAGTATTCTTTAAATAATGCTAAGGCTTCATCATATGTTGTTTTTTCTAATTCCATACTTCACCTTCTAACTCTTTCTTTTTCAGTTAAACAGAAACGTATCCCCAAACAACTGGACAATCCGTGTTGTTCCATTCTGGACTCCATTCACTTGGCTGAGTTGCTGCCTCAATATAGATGGTTAAGTTGATGCAATTACTGAATGCATAAGATCCTATATTGCTTACATTAAGTGGAATCACTATACTCGCTAAATTCGTACAATCTGCAAAAGCACCAGCACCCAGACTTGTGACGTTACTTGAAAGAATAATGACTGAAAGTCCTTCACAATAAGAAAAGGCAAACTCCTCAATGCTGGTTACACTTGAAGGAATCGTTATATCAGTTAAGTTAATACACCCCCAAAATGCACGATTGCCAATGCTGGTTACACTTGAAGGAATCTGATAACTTGTTTCACTTTTAGCAACTGGATATGCAATTATTCTTGTTTTAAATTTATCAAATAGGACATCATCTTCAGATGAAAAATACGCATTTGATTCATCTACGGTAATGCTTGATAAATTATTGCATCCTATGAAAACAAAGGGTTCAATACTCCTCAGATTAGCAGGAATTATGATGCTCATCAAATTTGTGCACCCATAAAACAATGAATTACTAAAAATAGTTAATTGGCTACCTAATTCAAATATGATACTGACTAATTGGTGACATTCAGAAAATGCTCCTACTCCGATGGAATTAACACCTAAAGGAATTGTAATAGTAAATAAATTAATGCAGTTTTGGAAAGCATAATCGCCAATAACTGTAACATTTGAACCTATCAAAATGTTTATTAACCCCTCACAATTAAAAAACGCAGAGTTGCCTATGCTTGTTACACTAGACGGTATTATTACACTAGTAATGCTACTATGACTTAGAAATGCATTTTCTCCGATGCTTGTTACTGCTTTTCCTAGATACATTGAAGGAATAACAAGTTCTGTGTTAGTTCCAATGTAATCAGTCACTTCATAAGTGTCATCAATCATTAATGAAAAAGTATAATCAATTGGATCATCTTCATTTAAGACAATCCATTTTGCATACAACGAGATGTCACCCATTGTACCTTGAGGAATATTTGTAATTGGATCACCACTAAAGGTATCGTTATCATACCAACCTAAGAAAGTGTAACCTTCCTTTGATGGAGTTTCTAATGAAATCATTGATGTTTCAATTGTATATAGAGTTGGATTTGCTGTATTATTTGTTCCACCATCAAGATTGTATAATAATTGATATTCATTGAGTTCCCATTTCCCATATAATATGACATCACTTGCTGGCATCGTTGAAAATACATATGGTGTGGTTAAATGAGCTTCTGAATGCCACCCACTAAAGGTAAAACCTTCAAGTACTGATATATATTCAGAAGTACTCGATGAGTATTCATATGTATCTCTTTGAACTAAACTCACAATAGTTGATGTAATCTCTTTTGGAGTAGTTTTATTTATTGTTTTCCCATCACCTAATTGGCCATGAAAATTAAATCCCCAGGTGAACAAACGTCCTTCTGATGTTAATAAAGAGGAATGATACCCTCCTAAAGATACATTTATAATCGTCTCATCTGCAGTTAAACTAAGTCTGCTTGTGATTTCTGTTGGATTATTTCTGTTTGTTGATGTCCCATCACCTATTTGACCACTATCATTACTTCCCCAGGTGAAGAAGCGTCCTTCTGATGTTAAAGCTGATGAGTGATACTCTCCTAATGATACATTTACAATCGTTTCATCTACAGTTAAATTAAATCTGCCTGTGATTTCTGTTGGAGTGGTTTTATCTGTTATTGTTCCGTCACCTATCTGACCATTTTCATTACTCCCCCAAGTGAAGATACGTCCTTCCGATGTAACAGCTGACGAATGATACCCACCTAATGATACATTTACAATCGTTTCACCTACAGTTAAGCTAAATCTACTTGTGATTTCTATTGGTGTGATTTTATCTGTTGTTGTTCCATCACCTATTTGACCATAAGTATTGTATCCCCAAGTAAATAATCGACCCATAGAAGTCAGTGCTGAAGAATGAGAATCTCCTAAAGATATGCTGATGATGGTTTCATCAAAACCTAAATTAAACTGACTTGTGATTTCTATTGGTGTGTTTTGATTTGTTGTTGCCCCATCACCCAATTGACCATATCTATTATATCCCCAAGTAAATAATCTACCTGTTGAGGTCAGGGCTGAAGAATGCTCTTTTCCTAAAGAAATACTGGAAATCGTTTCATCAACACCCAAATTAAACTGACTTGTGATTTCTATTGGTGTGTTTTGAAATGATAATATCTCAATACCAAGTTGACCAGAACTATAAAGACCCCAGGTAAATAAACGGCCTGTTGAAGTAAGTGCTGAAGAAAAATATTCTCCTAATGATACACTTACAATCGCTTCATCTACGGCTAAATTAAACCGACTTGTGAGCTCCTTTATAATGGGATTGAATATTGCTGTTGTTCCATCACCTAACTGACCGTATCTATTATATCCCCAAATGAAAAGTCTACCTGTTGAGGTCACGGCTGAAGAATGTTTTTTTCCTAAAGAAATACTGGAAATCGTTTCACCAGAATTAAATTGAATATCTCCTAATTGATCCCCAACTATAGAATAATATTCTATGTCATATAAATTAATCTCCCATTTTGCATATAAAGAAATCTCATTATGAACAAGTGATGTCGTAAAAGACCATTTTTCATCTAAGGTTACACCACCATTGAGACTTGTATACCAACCCTCAAGTGTATATCCATCTTTTGTGGCTACAGGGATTATTATTGTGCTATCCTCTTGAACATAAATTGGATCGAGTAGAGAACCTCCCCTAGAATCAAAAGTGACTTTAAAGGCTCTTATTGGATCATATAGATAGTCCTCATTCCATTTTGCATAAACTGTCATGTTGTTAGCCAACTCCGTATCAAGTAATGAACTCGCTGTAAAAGGGTTAATGAATGTCGTATCATCCCAATACCAACCACTAAAAATAAATCCTTCTTTAGTTGGATTATCAGGTATGGAAACTGTTGTCTTGCCATGGGTTGTTATTGGACTAACTTCACTACCTCCATTTGAATCAAAATATACTTTGAACTCTATTTCGTTCGTACATGAAAACAAAAAGATTCCTAAACCAAGAATCATGAGAACTGTGAAGAACTTGTGTTTATGCACAAATGACCACTCCCGTTTAATACATTTTTTATAGTTATTATAATTTTATCATAGATAACACAATAAAAAAACTTCATCTTTGCCTTATGGCATTGTAGCAAAGTATTTTCATATTACATTTAATCACTGAAGTCACCTCACTACTAAAATAGTAAATCAAAAAGTCAAAGAAAAAAGTAGTTCAAGTGAACTACTCATGGTCTTCTACTGAAATTCCCTAAACTTGATAACATTAATTCAAACCATTCAATGGTTCCATCAACTCCAGTTGACGTCTCAAGTAATAGTAAAAATTCATCAAGTGTTGCCTCTTTACCGTTGAATTGATCATAATATTCATTTAAGAATGCTTTAAATACTTCATCATCAACTTTAATCTCTCTTTCTTTACCATATATTTTACCATTTTCATCTGTATTTATCGACAAAAAAATGGTTTTTCTAGGAGTTCAGCAGCACTATTCATTTAATAAAAATTAAGTGCTTTAAGTGCAATTCATATTTTTACAATAGAATAAATTGATTTCTGTCTAAAAACTGATTTCAAATCTCCACCTTTAATCTTTTTTTCGCACTTGTTGAATGCTTTATTTGAATAAACATATTGGAAAATCAATAAAAACTTTGACTCCCCTAACTCCAGTGACTCAGGTGTTTTTAGGATAGGAGACCCTAGATATCCATAGCTCAGAAAAATTTCAAGTTGATCTTTTTTTTCCTAGACTTCCATGTTTTGTGGTATTTGGTACCGATAGTCGAATCGATATGATATCTGTGATAAATGTTCGTTTTTCACTATTATAAAGCCCTGAAGTAGGTATTCCTATTATCACAATGTATTGTGTTTTATACCATCAAAAAACACCTGCACTACAGTACTTCTAAGGAAAAAAAGAGCAAGTCGCTCTTTTTTGCTCATTTTTAGTTAATTAATCGCATTTTTTCAACAACCAAAACCTACAATATTTATCGTTTTATTGGCTTTATTAAGCGATTTCTATGAAAAAACCTGTGTATAAGTCATGTGCCGAAAATAGAACCCGAAACTAACTCGCTTACTATGGGGTATTTTTGGCTTTATGAAGCCATCTAATTTTTCTCTATTTTTGTTAATATTCTTGTATTTTGCTGTTTTAATGTTTTTTAGTATGCTTTTATTAGTAGAATTCTTACTCTCCGTGTATACTAAGCTATATTAACACCAGTTATGACTGACTTATCCACTATAATTGCTTCACCATCATTGATTCTATAAACTGTACATTTATGGCTTTTTCATATTGTCTTGCAATTTTTTCAAAATCTTTATACTTTTTGATAAATCTATTGTAGTGGGGTAGAATGACTACATCAACTAAGTCAAGAGTTGTAAAATCTTGCAATTTAATAGTTTGATTCATTTCTGGAGAATACATATCGATAATATCAATAGAACTCTGAAGTACTAAACTTCCCGCACTACATCCTATGATTATTTTAGTTTTGCTTAATTTTTTTAATATTCTTTTTGCATTAGAAATATTTAAACTGTTAAGTAAATAATATGGATTCCCACCAATAAGCTCAATAACATCATAGTTTTCAAGCAACTCTGGGTTTTGGTAATCTATATCAAAATAATCGACTGATAGCCCAATGCTTTTAAGTTCATTTGTGAGTCTTAGTACGTGCCTATTCTTTTCTTTATAAATTTCATCAGCTGTAACTATTAACGCTGCTTTCTTCATGTCAACTAATATATGTTTTTTGACTTCGTTTAAAAGTTTATCACTTGATAGTCCGTTTGATGTAAGTATTATCATTTAGATTTCACCTCTAGAATAATTAATGTTGTTTTTTGAAAACTCCTTCATTGATTCCTCTAAAAATAATAGTTGAATATCTATATTCTTTTCATCCCAAAAATAGTATTGCCCAACTAAAATAATTAACTTAATAATTCAAATATTCTTGCAAATGAAAAGAACCCAAAATAGGCTATTGAAATGATATTAACCAGCACCGCAACATAACCAATCCATTTTCTATTTAGTTTGAGTTGTTGATAAGTCATTCTTAAGTTCTGAAAGAAAAGATATAAACCCAAAATGATACCTATGACTCTAATTGAATTTACTAATATTAAAACTAAACTGATCTCAGTTTGAATATTACTTCCAATAATAAGTGAGGTGTAAAATAACATAAAAATCGATGTAACAATACTATTTAATCCTATCAATAATGATGTTGACTCATTATCTATATCTTTGTTCTCAGGATTAATGGTTTTATAATCATCGAAAGTAAAAAAACTTAATAAAATACGCATGTTAACTAACCAAGAAAAATGACTCTTTTGGCTTTTCACTACTTGCTCTATTTCATCAAAACGCTCTTCACTTTTTAATTGTCTAATTTGATTCCTATATTTAAGCGACATAAAACTACCATAAAATAATGACAATCCTAAAAATATTAGATATAGTAAAATAATTAAAACAGCAATGTCTGTAAATATATCATAGAACATATAATTCCCCCATAAATCAAATTTTATTGTCTTCAGTATATCATGTTTATATAAAAAATTAAAAGCAATTATAGTTTGTATATATTCAAATTTTTTGATTGTGCACCCTTAGAAATTCCTACTCCTGAATTTTGACATTTACAATCCAAAACTCCAAGAAGCTCCAAGTGTGTGCAATTTTTTATGATTTTACTCTTTTTCACAGTTATTCACCTTCATATACAAACCATACATGTAGTTTTAAGGTAATGCTTTTTCATCGATTCTATAAAACACACAAATAGTTCACACGGGTTCGTTGTTGCTATTTCACTCTCACCCCTAGAAACTCATGTATTTAACCCTCCAAAACGTCGATTTTACTCAAAAAATGACCCAAAAATGCATAAAAAAAGCGATGATTTATGAAATAGTAAGATGTTAGTAGACACAAAAAATCTATTAATATCTTTTTTCATAT
>CAZPLF010000011.1:30372-52086 GCA_964587475.1 uncultured Mariniplasma sp. | reverse complement strand
AAAAGGAGCAAATTTTGCTCCTTTTTTTTCTTTTATTTGATTACCATAGATGATGAACTGAATCTTTAATATATTGATCGTAGATGGATTGAACACCCTTCATCTGATGTTCTGTCAAAGGTGGCAGCTTTGCTGCACCAGTGTTCCATTTGACTTGTTCTGCACGACTAGCTCCTGGTATTACAGTGCTAACAGCATCAAACATTAAAATCCATCTTAATGCTATTGGAGCAAGATTCTCGGTATTAAATAATTTTTTCAATTCATCTACGGCCTTGAGACCTAGATCATAGTTGACGCCTGAAAAAGTTTCTCCTTTATCAAATGCCTCGCCATTTCGATTATATGTTCGATGATCATTGGGATTAAATATCGTTTTCTGATGGTATTTACCAGTAAGAAGTCCGCTTGCTAGAGGTACACGAACAATAATACCAACGTTATTTTTCTTCGCTTCAGCAAAAACCACTTCAGCTGGCTTTAGGCGAAACATGTTGAAAATAATCTCAATGGCTTCAACTCCTGGGTACTTCATTGCCATCATCGCTTCTTCAACCTTTTCAACACTCACACCATAATGCTTGATTTTGCCTTCTAGAACCAATTGATCCATAATCTTAAATACACGTGCTTCAGCATATAGATCAGTAGGTGGGCAATGTAGAAGAACCATATCTAATGCATCAACATTGATGTTTTTTCTTGAATCATCTACAAATCTTCTAATATGTTCTTCACTATAGTCTTCTTTAATTTGTGCTGGTAATCTTCGTCCTATCTTTGTGATAACAAAGGGATGATAGTCATTTATTTTTATATATTCACCAATCGTCTTTTCACTTAAGCCATCTTGATAAACATCTGCAGTATCCAAACAATTGATACCTTCTTCAGCTGCCGTTTTTAGAATATGAAATGCTTCATCATGTGAAAAGGGCATCCCCCAAACACTGCCTAATTGCCATGTTCCAAGTGAAATTTCCGAGACTTCAATATTTGTTTTCCCTAGTTTTCTTAATTTCATTATAGTCACCTCTCGCTACTATTATAGCATTGTTAATCTTAGCATTTAGCAAATACGCCAAAGGTTCTTCAAACTGATTAAGCAAACAAAAAATAAAAAATATATTATTGTTGACTTTTCGGCCTAACTACGTTAAAATATCTATGTTGTACCACATAGGACAGGTCTCAAACGCTTAAGAGCTACCTTGATAGTGAGTCTTCAGAAAAATAAGGAGGTGTAGCAACATGTATGCAGTTATTAAAACTGGCGGTAAACAAGTTCGCGTGAGCGAAGGTCAAGAAATCTACGTTGAAAAATTAGAAGTAGAAGCTGGCGAAACATTTGAGTTTACTGAAGTCTTGATGTTGGGTGGAGAAAAAACCGTTATCGGAACTCCAGTCGTTGAAGGCGCTAAAGTGGTTGCCAAAGTATTGAAACACGGTCGTGGTCCTAAGATCATCGTTTTCAAGTACAAGGTTAGAAAAAATTACCGCAAAAAGCAAGGTCATCGTCAAGCATATACAAAACTAGTGATTGAATCAATCGTCGCATAAAAGACCATGATTAAATCGAGATTTGTATATCAAAATGAAAAACTCAATCAAATCATTGTACAAGGACATGCCAATTATAAAAAGCATGGTGAAGACATTGTCTGTGCAGCGGTATCCGCAGCAACCCTTGTTACAGCAAACGCGATTGAGCACTTAGAGTTAAATCAGAAAATTGATTTAACAGTTGAAGAAGGTTACTTCAAATTGACACTTGTTGTCTTTGATTCCATCATCCAAGGATTGATGGAGAATTTGGAATATACTTTAAATGATCTAGAAAAACAATATCCTAAATATATTAAAAATCAGAAGGAGGGATAACATGTTAAAGTTAAATATACAGTTATTCGCATCGAAAAAAGGAACGGGTTCATCTCGTAACGGTCGCGATTCTGCGTCTCAGCGCTTAGGCTCAAAATTAAGTGATGGTCAATTTTGTACTGCTGGCTCAATCATTTATAGACAAAGAGGAACTAAAGTTCACCCAGGCACTAATGTAGGTCGTGGTGGAGATGATACGCTATTCGCAACGGTAACCGGCATCGTTAAGTATGAAAGAAAAGGCCGTGACCGCACGCAGGTATCAGTTTACGAAGGATAACCTAGTTATCCTTTTTTTGTGTAAAGAAGAGGTGTTTTAAATGTTTGTTGATGAGATAGTAATTGAAGTCTATGGTGGTCGTGGTGGTAACGGCATGGCCTCATATCGTAGAGAAAAATATGTTGAGCATGGTGGCCCATGGGGTGGTAATGGTGGACACGGAGGAAACGTTGTTTTTGTTGGTGAAGAAGGAAAATCCACTTTGCTAGAACTACGTTATCGAAGACACATCAAAGCAAAACCAGGCGTCAACGGTATGTCCAAAGGTATGCACGGCGCATGTGCTGAACATACCTATGTTCGTGTTCCTTTAGGAACAATCGTTTATACTGAAGATAAATCGATTAAGATTGGTGAAATACTGCATCATGATCAAGAACTCATTGTTGCACGTGGTGGTAAAGGCGGTCGCGGTAATATTGCAATGGCGACTTCTAGAAATCCTGCACCCGATTATGCTGAAAATGGTGACTTGGGTCAAGATCTCAAAATCTTGGTTGAATTAAAAGTATTGGCTGACGTTGGTTTGATTGGCTATCCAAGTGTCGGCAAATCAACATTGATTTCTGTTGTATCCAATGCAAGACCAAAAATAGCAGAATATCCATTTACAACCTTACACCCAAATCTCGGGATGGTCTCAGTTGGCGATGATTCATTTGTTTTAGCTGATCTACCGGGTTTGATTGAAAATGCTCATCAAGGGATGGGATTAGGGATCAGATTCCTTAAACACATCGAAAGATGTCGTGTTTTTCTTCATGTCCTAGACTTAACCAGAGATGATCCAAGTGGTGATTATGTCAAAATTAATCATGAATTAGAAATGTATAATGAAGCTTTGCTTGAAAGACCACAGATTATTGTTGCTAATAAGATTGATATGCCAGGTACAGATCTAAAGCTTAAGGAACTCCAAGAACAGATCAAATTACCAATCATGGTAATCTCTGCCCAACAACAAAAAGATGTTGATAAGCTTTTATATAAGATTATTGAAACTTTGCGTGAATCACCTAAAATCGTTGAAGAGAAGAATGATGACAAAATTAGAAACTATATCTTCAAGGATGATGAGCCTGCATTTGTTATCAATCTAGTTGATAATCTCTTTGAACTTTCAGGAGATAAGTTGAAAATCATTTTTGATCGTACTGATTTTACAAAAGATGAGGGTGTTAAACGTTTTGCAAGACAGCTTAGAAGTATGGGTGTCGATGAAGCACTTCGCGAAGCAGGAGCAAAAAATCATGACACGATACGAATCTTCAATTTTGAATTCGAATTCATAGAATAAGGACATTGTCCTTATTTTTTTATATAAAAAAAGGAAAGATTGCTCTTTCCTTAGCCTAAATGCAACATGCGCATTTTGAAATTATGACTCTTCTTAAGTAATCTCAATTCTTTGCCCAATACAAGATTTTGATCTTTTCTTGAAGAAACTAGGTAACGCTTGTGATGAACAACGATATTTTTAAGTTCATTTTCACGTTTGACATTCATGCGTTTCAAGGTTGTTCTATTTTGTTGTGTGCGCTCTTCATCAGCTTGAGTTGCTTTTAAGACAAGCTGTTCATAATGAAATGTCTTTTGCTTAAGTGTTTCAATATTCTTATCATGACTCATCTGATATCTCATAAGAAGAACTTGGTTTTTAGCTCCTACTGAGGCTTCAAGCTCATGATAATTTTTGATAGCCAACTGAATATTATTATCAATTTGAAGCATTGCTTTTTTATTTAAATCTTCAAGATTTGATTGTTTTTGCTCAAATTCACTATTATATTGTGCTGCAATCGAAATCTGATTTTCATTAAGTAACCTAAGTTCTTGGATTTCTTTTGTACTATTTGCTGTAATCTTAGATTCGATTTGCTTCATCATCTGTTGATTGATGTTCAGTTTCTTTTGATGAGACATTCTATCAAATTCTTTTTTTGATTTAATCTTATCCTTTTGAACTTGAAGTTGTTTTTCTTTTTCAAATTCATGTTTTTCTTGCTCAGCAAACGTATCGCGTACGTGGTGATTATAGGTTTGATTAAGTGAATTGATGAGTGCAGACATCGATTTTTTAAATCCTTTAATCATTTTGAGCTGTTCTTTTTCATTTTGATGATAGTAGTCCAACATTAAATTCATCAATGATTGCTGTGTGATGATCAATCGTTTTTCATAATGTTCAAATACTTTGTCAAGATTCATATTTTCTATCGTTAAGAAAGCATCAGAAACATAGACTTCATTTTTCAAATGTTCATAAAAGCCTTGGATTGAATCAAAATAAGTTTTGATATCGATGGCACATGTTTGATAAATCTCTTGATTTTTATTCAAGAATCGATAGAAGCGGGAAGCTTCTTTGTGCTTAGCTTTTTCAAGCATAGCCTCAGCTTTATTTTGCTTTTCAGTCATGCGCTTAATTTCAGCATCTATAGGGACAATTTCAAGGTGTTTGAGATCGATATCATGCTCTGTAGTCGTCAAATCTTTACGAATGCGTTTGATATCTTGTTCGTAGCTGATGACGAGTTTGTGATTTTTTTTGATCTCATTTTGATTGTTATTTTTTTTCACATCGTGATTTTTCAATTCTTCATTATCTTTTAAAAGTTGATTGATTGCTGACTGTGTCCGTTCATAAACACTCTGTTTGACAAAAAATTGATCCTCAAGTTTTTTAATATCATTCTCAACATATGCTCTTTTTTGGATAATCTTACTGATTTCCTGATTGTAGTAATTCATTGTGTCTTCATGCTTGAGCATATATTTGTATCCTGTTAAATCTTCAATTTTCTTGATGTAATATTCCTGATCCATTGATTGGTAATGTTCAAGAATAGAAATCAATGAAAGATTGAGTTCTTTGGAGAGTAGAAGAATGCTACTGATGGTTCCTTTGAATACTTCAGGGTGTGAAGGTAGATGATATAAGAATATCAACTGATTTTTCAAACTCAAAACCAAACTATAATACATGCGTAGAATTCTTAAAAAATCTTCAGACTGCTCTTGATTCATTTCGAGTTCAATCTGATATGTTTTCAAGAAGCGTGAAGCTTTCTCATTGCTCATACGTTGTTGATTCTTATATTTGGCTTCATTAATGACAAATTCTCGTTTGTACTCTTCTTTCAATGCTTCCGCTTTGATCAAATCTAGTGCATACTTATTCTCTATCAGCATCAATTCACGATCAGAATCAATGCTCATTTTTTCTTGATTCAATTCAAATTCAATGGATTGTTTTGCGCGATTTAAAATGGCTTTGTTAAGCTCAATACGCAATTCTTGTTCGTTGATTACATAGTCTCTTTTAATCTTTTCTTTTTCTAGTTCGAGTTGGATACTGACATTTAAAACCTGTGTGTCAGCTTCAAAAAGAGCACCAGAAACTACCTTTTCTAACTCTAGTGCAGCTTGTTTTTTCTTAAGTTCATAATTGATGAGATTTTCTTGATATCTTGTGTGAGCAATTGCTTGATGTGCATCATTTCCTAATAAATTCAGTTCACGTTCTTGAACAGCAGCAGCTATGGCAAGTTGAAACTCAAGGGGCAATAAATCTTTATTATGATTCAAGAGTAAAACGTCTTTTTGATAATTATAGTTCGCTTGAAGCAGTTTAAGTTGTTGTTCAGATGTTGTAAGATTATGATGAAAATTAAGATCAATTCTAGTAAATTCCTGTTTTTTCTCATACTCGTAAACGATCTTTTTTAAACGCCATTCATTAATTTCTCTTAAATGCTGTTGATCATGAATGAACAAACGATGCTGTTGCTCACGTTGTTTATCCAAAATATCTTTATTGGTTCTAACAATTTGCTTATTCAAATCATTATCATGGGCATTGAGTATAACTGTCAACTTTCGATTATGATTTTCTTGATCTGAAACTTCTTCCATAGATTTAATTTCATCTCTCATTTTTCTAGATACGATGAGTTTTTCTTTTTGAATCGTTTCTCTATAGGCTGAGAGTTTGCTATTAAAAAGTGTTATTGCTTCATTTGATTCATGAATAATACGTTCTTTTTTTGCCTCATACGCTGTTTTTTGAATATCAAAAATAACATTTAGACTATTCATTTTTTCGCTGTATTTTTGTAAGGATACTTTTTGTGCATCTTGATAATCAAGTTTTAGATCTTCAATAGATTTGGCAATTGGTTTTAGATTGTATTCATATTCCTTATCGATAACTGCTAAAGCATGTTGATGTTTCTTTTTGATTTCATTGATTTTTTTATTGAGTTGAATACTGAGTTGTGTATATGTGTTTTTGATGATCAAATAGGTTTCATCATTTGTTTGACCGGATTTTTGCCCTTCAGCACGAATAACAGCTATATCTTCTTGATTTTGAAGGTCTAGAGCGACAATTTGCTCATCTAAAGTTTTGATTTTATTCTCAAAAGAAATAGAAATGGCTTGAACGGCTTGCGTTTTCTCATTTTCAATAGTAGATGTTGTTTGCTGGTACGTCTTTCTGACTGTCGTCATGATGCGCTGTATTCCACTATGTTCACGCTTATAGTTATTTTCTGCTTGAAGTAAAGCTTCATCAGCTTTTTGTTTTGCTTGAATAATCTTCAGTTCTATTTTTTCAAACTCAGCTTTTAAATTCTGATTGATTTCATGTGATTTTTGTATTCTTACCTTTTGGCTTTTTTCAATTTCAGCATGATTTTTTTCTTCTAAAACTTTCATCGAACGATGGAAATTTTCTATATTGAAAGCATATGCTTTATTAATATTTAAACTTCTATTTAAGTATTTAGTTGATAAATTTTGTTGGTTTTTACTTATTTCGTCAATAAATGGATTAATTTCACTCAAAAGAACCACCAATCTCTTAGAAATTGGCAGATATTTTTTATCAACACTCAATTGTTGTTTTAAATCACTACTAAATGATTTTAAATATTCAAACTTTTGGATAAGCATCACGTCCTAAAATAATTATAACATAATCATGGTATATGATAGAAAAAACTCGTCAAAAATGATATAATAAAAAGAAACTATAAAAGGTATGGTGATTTCTGTGTATGCATATATTTTAGGCAAAATTACTGAGATAAAACCAAGCTATATCGTTGTTGAAAACAATGGTGTTGGTTATTTGATAATTTCACCAAATCCCTATAACTACCATATCGATGAGGAAGTTCAAATTTTTACGCATCATTATGTTCGCGAAGATATTAATAATCTTTATGGTTTTAAGAGTCTAGAAAGCAAGGAATTATTCATTCGCCTCATCGGTGTTTCTGGTATTGGACCCAAGAGTGCTTTGAGCATATTGGCAACTGATCAGATTCATGAAACGATTCTAGCCATTGAAGAAAGCAATGTTAAATATTTGATGAAATTCCCTGGTATTGGTTTGAAAAGTGCCCAGCAAATTATCTTAGATTTAAAGGGCAAACTTGTTGAAGAGGATGAAGAACTACTACCAACACATAAAAATGACGTTGAAGATGCACTCAATGCTCTTGGATACTCAAAAACAGAAATCAGAAAAGTTATGAAAAAATTGGATCATGATCAAACCGTTGAAATCATGATCAAGCAAGCACTACAAATGCTCATTAAGTAGGTGACACATGGATAAAGAACGTATTGTCACTGCGATGTCCACTAAAGAAGATGAAGATCAATCGCTTCGCCCCCAGACACTTGATCAATACATTGGTCAAGAAGACATCAAGGAAATGCTCGATGTTTACATTAAAGCTGCACTTAAGCGAAAAGAAGCTTTAGATCACATCTTATTATATGGCCCTCCAGGATTAGGAAAAACAACTCTCGCCCAAATCATAGCAAATGAACTTGGCGTTCAAATTAAAATAACCAGTGGTCCTGCCATTGAAAGAAGCGGTGATTTAGCCGCTGTTTTAAGTTCACTCAATCCTGGTGATGTTTTATTCATCGATGAGATTCATCGGTTACCACGATTTGTTGAAGAAGTATTGTATGCAGCCATGGAAGATTATGTCTTGGATATCGTGATAGGAAAAGACCATGAATCACGTTCAATTCGAATTGATCTACCACCTTTCACACTCGTTGGTGCAACGACTCGATTTGGCGATTTATCCGCACCACTACGCGATCGCTTTGGTGTTGTTTTTAGACTTCCATACTATAATGTTGAAGATTTAAAGAAGATTGTCGCAAGAACCTCAAAAGTTTATCAAAATGAGATTGAACTTTCTGCAATTAATTCATTAGCCATGCGTAGTAGAGGTACACCAAGAATTGCTAATAGGTTATTTCGAAGAGTCAGAGATTTTGCTGAAATCATCGGTGATGGCATCATTACTGAAAAGATAACCAATCACGCACTCTCCAAATTAGGCATTGACCATAACGGTTTAGACCATACTGATTATCGATACTTAAGAAGCATCGTTGAAAAATTCAGTGGCGGTCCTGTAGGTATTGAAACACTTGCAGCAACAATCAGTGAAGAAATAACGACCATTGAAGATGTTTACGAACCTTTTTTGCTTCAAGAAGGCTATATTAAAAGAACTGCTAGAGGCCGTGTTGCTACAGAAAAGACATATCAATCTTTGGGAATAAAATTTTATAAAGGATTATTTGATGATGACGCTAAATGATTATGATTTTGTTCTACCAAAAGAAAAGATTGCTCAACATCCCAGTGAAAAAAGAGATCATTCAAGATTGATGATAGTGAATTGTGAAAATCAGACACTATCACATCTTCATTTCTATGAAATTATCAATGAGTTAGATGCCAATGACATCCTTGTTATCAACGATACGAAAGTCATACCAGCAAGGTTAATGGGCATCAAAGAGGAAACATCAGCATTAATCGAAATCTTGTTGCTAAGAGAACTGGAAAAAGATACTTGGGAAGCAATAACAAAACCCGCAAAAAGAATCAAACTGGGAACAATCATCCATTTTGAATCCTTGTTAACTGCAAAATGTATAGAAATAAAAGAAGAAGGCATTCGTGTTTTCAAATTATCCTACGAAGGTCTTTTTATTGAAATATTAGAAAAACTTGGCACGATGCCACTTCCTCCTTATATTACAGAAAAACTAACCGAAAAGGATCGTTATCAAACCGTATATGCAAAGGATTTGGGAAGTGCTGCTGCACCAACTGCAGGATTGCATTTCACCAAAGATCTACTAAAGAAAATAGCAGATAAAGGGATTGAGATCATTCCTGTGACACTTCATGTCGGTTTAGGCACTTTCAAACCTGTTTCAGAAAATGACATTACAAAACATCATATGCATGAAGAAACATATACGTTAACTGAACAGAGCACAAAAAGCTTAAATGAAGCAGTTCTTAATAAGAAAAAAATTGTTTGTGTTGGAACTACATCACTTAGAACAATTGAAAGTAACTTCGACAATGGGTTTCATTCGGGTACTTTTCAAACAAGTATTTTCATTTATCCTGGCTATCAATTTAAAGCAGTTGATAAACTGATTACCAATTTCCATTTACCAAAATCGACACTTTTGATGCTTGTCAGCGCACTAGCTGGCAGCAAGTTAATCAAACATGCATACCAAGAAGCCATAGAAAAGGATTACCGATTTTTCTCATTCGGTGATGCAATGTTTATAAAGTAATTGAAATTCAATAAGAAAATAGATATAATCTATTTGTATGGAGAGTGAAATATGAATATTTTAGCAATAGCTTACACATTTCAATTTTATGCAATATTTGCTGGCTTAATCGCATTCTTGATCATCATTGGTTTAGTTATCTTTTTATCAAACAAGAAAAATAAACCTTTACAACCTTCATTGAGTTTGGATTATCTCAATCAATTATATGATGCACTTGGTGGTTCAGCAAATATCTTAAGTATCACGAGTGAACATCGCAGATTACAAGTAAAAGTTGATCAGATGAAAACTGTTGATGCTATCAAATTGAAAACACTTGAAATTCCAGCCTTTGTCAAAGGCAAATTAATTACCTTGTTAATCAAAAATCACACACAAGACGTACTATCATTTCTAAATGATAGAAGAAAAGAGGACTCTTAATGGAACAATTATTCCTTATCACATCTGAATACGGCATACATGCCCGTCCAGCGACCCGATTGGTCAATTTAGCCATGTCATTTCATTCAGAAATTGACTTGAGCTTAAATGATAAAACAGTCAATTTAAAATCAATTATGGGATTGATGTCTTTAGGTATCTATAAAGGTGAGATGATTAAAGTCATTGTTTCAGGAAGTGATGCTGAAAAAGCAATATCTTCAATAGCTGACTTTATCTTAACTGAGAATCTAGGCAGATTGGCTTAATCAAATATTAAACATAATGAAGTGGTGGTTATTCTACCACTTTTAAGTTTTTAAAGATTGGACATGATACGATGCGTCAAAAAAAATTAAAATATGTGACACTTGAGCTTTTAGAATCTCAAGGAGTTCTTATCGACATCAAAAAAATAGAACTCACTAAAGCACCTACATTTCTTGAAGTTGGAAGTGGTAAAGGGCTATTTATGACATCGCTTGCCAAAGATCATCCTGATAATGTCTATATTGCTATGGAAGTCAACATGAACATATGCTATCGTATACTTGAAAGAAAATTAGCTTTGAATCTTAAAAACCTGATCATTATATTAGGTGATGCTGAAAATATACTATCCTATGTAGATCCTAGGTCAGTTGATGGACTCTATTTAAATTTTTCTGACCCTTGGCCAAAAAAGAAACATCACAAAAGACGCTTGACAGCTCCAAGTTTTATGGATAAATATGTCAAAATTCTCAAGGATCAAGCCTTTATTCAGTTTAGAACTGATCAAATTGACTTATTTGATTCAAGCATTGAATACATGCACCAATATATAACGATTGAAAAAATCGATTATCAATTAGAACCATCAAATTATATGACCGAATATGAAATTAGAAAACGAGAAATCGGACCGATTTATCAATTGATTGGAAAGGTGGAACACCATGTTAAAGACAGTATATAAAGATTTATTTGATTTGGCTGGAACAAGTGGATATGAAAAAGATATCAGAACCTACATGCGTAATCAAATGGCAAAGTATTCAAATTACGAAATCGTAACCGATCGCTTAGGGTCTATTTTTGCAGTTAAAAAGGCAAAAGATACCAATGCATCAGTCGTCATGGTTGCTGGTCATATGGATGAAGTTGGTCTAATCGTTGTTAGCATCAATGAATTTGGAATGCTAAAATTGCAAAACCTTGGAAGCATCAATGGTGAGGTTTTAGTGTCTCAAGTTTTAAACGTATACACTAAAAATGGCATTATCAAGGGAATTATAGGTGCTATTCCACCTCATCTTAAAAAAGAACAAAGCGCTGCTATAGCTGATTTGATTCTTGATATTGGTGCAAGTTCAAAGGAGGAAGCATTATCATTTGGTGTGGAACCTGGAGATATGGTTTTATATGATAATCCATTTGCATACACCAAAAACCCCAATCGCATCATTTCCAAATCGATCGATAATCGTTATGGATGTGGTTTGGCTCTTGAGACCATAGAAAAATTTAATGATATAGAATGTCCTTATACCTTAGTTATTGGAGCAACCGTTCAAGAAGAAGTTGGTTTAAGAGGTGCTGAAACAGCTGTGCAAACATTCAATCCTGATGTTTTCTTTGCTTTAGATGCTTCTCCAGTTAATGACGCACTTGATCAAAATGCTTTAGGTGGTTTGGGTAAAGGATTTTTACTTCGCATGTATGATCCAAGAAATGTGATGCATCAGGGATTGATGGACTTTTTCGTCAAACTTGCAAAAAAACATAAGATCGATTATCAATATTTTGTTTCAATGGGTGGAACAGATGCTGCTAAAGCATTTGACTTAAACAGTGGAGTTTTAGCAACAACCATTGGATTGCCAGCAAGATACA
Source organism: uncultured Mariniplasma sp. (assembly GCA_964587475.1). Lineage (GTDB taxonomy): Bacteria > Bacillota_I > Bacilli_A > Acholeplasmatales > Acholeplasmataceae > Peloplasma. Next base: position 39,983 of record CAZPLF010000011.1, on the reverse strand, counting down.
TTCACTCTACGGCAGCAATGATGGACTTAAAAGACCTTGATTCAGCTCGAAAAATGCTTTTTCAAGTGCTTAAGACATTGACACCCGATCTAATTAAAAAATTAAAGGAGAGCAACTCATGAACATCAAATTGAACAATGGCGTACTGATGCCACAGTTTGGACTTGGAACATTTTTAGTTCCTGATGGACAAAGTGCTTATGAAACGGTAAAATATGCTCTATCAATTGGATATAGACATATTGATACTGCTCAAGTTTATCGCAATGAACAAAGTGTGGGTGATGCACTTCGTGATTCTGGTATACCTAGAGAAGAAGTATTTATCACTTCTAAACAAATTGATCATTATTCTGAAAAACCAATGCAAAGATTGTTTGATGAATCCTTAGCAAAACTTCAAACGGATTATATCGACCTTTATTTAATTCATTGGCCCAATCCAAAAAAAGAAATCAATCAACAGACATGGGCATTCTTTGAATCACTTTATGAACAGAAAAAAGTGCGTGCTATTGGTGTATCAAACTTTCAAAGACATCATCTCCAAGATTTGCTTGAGACTGCAAAGATCAAACCCATGATTAATCAGGTTGAACTACATCCTGGATTAAATCAAGCACCCCTTAAAGCATACTTGGATAAAGAGGATATCGCCATTGAATCCTACGGTCCTTTCATGAAAGGTGGCGTGTTTGAAGGTATCTATCTAGATGGGCTTAAGCCTATTGCTGAAAAGTATCAAGCCTCAATTCCTCAAATCATCATCGCATGGGGATTGGCAAGGGGAGTCATCATGATTCCAAAATCAGTAACACCATCAAGAATAGAAGAAAACTTCAAAGCTCAATTGATTAAATTGACAGCAGACGAAGTGGAACAAATCAATCAGCTCAATAGAGGAAAACGTGTCTATACAGATCCAGATAACAGTCCATGGGGGCCCTATAAAGAATAGTCTTAGGAAACTAAGGCTTTTTTTATTGTTTTTTTAATTAAAAAGAGATATAATAAAAGTACTTATGGGACCCTTTGTGGCCTAAAAAGGAGAAAAAATGAAAAAGAATAATATCCAAGATTTAACCTTAACGGCAGTCTTTACAGCAATTATTTTAGTGATGATTTTTGTACCACAACTTGGGTTCATTACTTTAACCCCTCTTGTCAGTATAACCATCGTCCATATTCCTGTGTTGATCGGCGTTTTTTTGTTACCTAAAAGATATGCAATTCTATTAGGTTTATTTTTTGGGATTGGTTCATGGATCCGAGCTTTCACGCCGATGGGTCCACTTGATGTTTTGTTTCAATACCCATGGATTTCAGTCCTACCACGTATTTTGTTTGCTGTAGCAGCTATTTATATCTATCACGGGTTAAAAGCTCTTGAAGGTAAATTCAAACATAGTGATATCTACATGTTTGGTGCTGTTGTATTCATTACTGTTTTTGGTACCTATTATGGTGCAAAAGCTGTTGCTGATTTTACTGGTTGGAATTTTAATGTGCTTGCTCCAATTGCTCTATTTGTTGTTGGTGTGTTCATTACACTCTATTTTGCATTTGTGAGATCAGATGACAAGAGTAAAATGCTTGTTCCATCAACGTTCATTATCAGTACTGTTGTTCATACCATCTTGGTCCTTACTGCTCTTGTGATTTTTGCACCACAAAACATCATCGATCTATTTGGAACGACAGATTTATTTGGGGTAGTCTATTCAGTAGCCGTCACCAATGGTTTGGTTGAAGCATTGGCAGCAGCAGTCATTGGTACACCAATTGTACTTGCATTACAGATACTTAAAAATAAGCGATGAAATGAGTGATTTGATGATTTTATTATTTGATGTAGGCAATACGAACATTAGCATTGGTATTTCTGATGGAATAACTGTTAATGAAACATTTAGGTTAAACACTGAGATTACGAAAACCGCAGATGAATATTATATTGCTATGAAGAGTTTGATTGATACGAAAAACATTCGTGCGATTGCAATATCCTCAGTGGTTCCAAGAATCACAGAGAAACTTAAAGATATTTCCAGTCGGTTTTTTAATCTAGAACCCTTAATTGTTGGTCCTGGAATAAAGACTGGAATCAATGTGAAAACGGACAACCCAAGAGAAGTTGGTGCTGATTTAATTTGTGGTGCTGTTGCAGTTGAATCGACATCAACACCAGTTCTTGTTGTTGATTTGGGTACAGCAATCAAATATATTTATGTCAAAAACAAAACTATCTTGGGTGTGATCATAACTCCAGGAGTTAGTATTTCTATCAAAGCTCTTGTAGGTAATACTGCGCTTCTACCAGATATTGATATTGAAGTTCCTAAGAAAGTGCTTGGCACCAATACAATCAGTTGTATGCAATCAGGTGTCACCTATGGCGTAGCATCTCAAGTTGATGGCTTGATAGAGAGAATTAGTGATGAAGTTAAAGAAACTTTTAGTGTTATTTTAACCGGTGGATTATCACAAACGATTGCGCCTTTATGCAAACATGAACTCACTAGAGATCCTGATTTAGTACTTAAAGGTCTATTGAATATATTCAATCGAAATGAAATTTCAGTTAAATAACCAGTTAATTCTGGTTATTTTTTTATCAAAATAGTTTATAATAATTTTAGGTGATGAAAATGTCTCATATGAAAAATTATGAGTTTTGGCTCAAGCAAAAAGATCTTGATCCAAACCTTAAAGAAGAACTATTACAATTAAATAATGAGCAAATCAAGGAAAGCTTCTATACTGATTTAGGTTTTGGAACGGGTGGTATGCGTGGTTTGATGGGTGTTGGAACCAATCGAATAAACCTCTATACGATTAGAAGAGCTACTTTAGGATTTTCTAGGTATATCAAGAAAAACAATATCCAAGGTGGTATTGCTATTTCATATGATAATAGAAAAGATTCCAAGGTTTTTGCTTATCAATCTGCTATGGTGCTTGCTGCTCAGGGCATCGATTCATACCTTTTTGATGCCTTAAGACCAACGCCAATGCTATCTTATGCTGTTCGCTATTTTCATGGTGCTGGTGGCATCATGATTACTGCATCACATAATCCGAAGGAATATAACGGATACAAAGCATACGATCATACTGGTGCTCAACTTTCACCACGTGTTGCTGATATGGTCATTGCTGAGATTAATGCGATTCTTAACCCTTTTGAAATCGATTATTGTGATAACGAACATATTCATTACATCGATGAATCATTTGATGACATTTATTTAGCTGAAGTTGAAACCATTCGGATCAACGACTTGATAAAAAAACCGGTCAAAATCGTTTATTCACCTTTGCATGGTGCTGGTGGTCCTGTCATCCCTAAATTCATGAAGAAGAGTGGATATGACATTTATCCATATGCACCACAAATGATTAATGATCCAACATTTCCTGATACGAAATCATCAAACCCAGAAGAAGCGAAAGCTTATGAAAACACCATAGAGTATGCTCAACAAATAGGAGCCGACATTGTCATGGTGACAGATCCTGATGCCGATAGATTAGGCATAGCAATTCTTCATCAAGGCTCTTATCACTTATTAACCGGAAATCAAACGGCAGTCATTGAGCTTTATTACATCTTAAATGAAAAGAAAAAAATGCATTCATTACCTAATCAAGGTTATGTCTATACGACCAATGTGACAACCAATCTCATCGGTGTAATTGCAAAATCCTTTGGGATGCATGTTGTTACAACACTGACTGGTTTTAAATTCATCGGTGAACAAGCTGAGTTGAATAAGGACAAAGGTGACTATGTTTTTGGTTGTGAAGAATCTTACGGTAGCCTTGTTAAAGATTTTGTTAGAGACAAAGATGCAGTTCAAGCTGTTTACCTTCTTGGTGAAATAGCCAATTACGTTGCTCTTCATCATATGACTATGATTGATTATTTAGAACATATCTATCAGATTTATGGCTATTATTATGAATATACAGAAAATATTGTCCTCACAGGTCTTTCTGGCATAAAAAAAATCAATACTATCATGGATTACTTTAGAGATAATCCTCCTAAAATGGATGGATTGAACTTGGAATCGTTTGATGATGTTCAAAAAGGCATTCATGTTCAAAATCATAAAAAAACGAAATTGGATTATCCAATATCAAATGTCTTAAAATATAATTATGAAAATGATCACTGGGTCGTATTTAGACCGAGTGGTACGGAACCCAAAATTAAAATTTATTATGGAACAAAAGCAAAAACAATGGATTTAGCTAAGACATCTGTTAAAAAATTCAACGCTCAAATTCTTAAGGAAATTGAAGCATTAAAAGGAGAAAATGATGTATAAACAAAGAAGAACAACTTATTTAAATCAAGTGAAATCAAACTCACTATCAGTATTTTTTTCAGGACGTGCACCACAAAAGTCAAATGATCAATATTACCCTTTTTCAGTCAATCGCAACTTCTTTTATTTAACGGGTATAGATCAAGAAAATGTTTGTTTGCTTCTGGCTAAAGGTAAAGAAGAAACAGCTACTTATCTATTTATCGCGGAAAATGATCCTGTTAAAGTTCTCTGGGATGGTGCTGGTTTGACATTTGAAGAAGCAAGTCAGATAGCACAACTCAACATCAAAGATGTCAGTGAAATAAGCAAGCTGGATCATTTTGTCTATAGTCTGCTCTCAACAACAAGAAGTGCCCTATTCGGTCATATCGAAACTTTCTACCTTGATTTAGAACGTCAAAGTGAAATAGCCATTGATACTGTAGCAATTACTTATGCTCATCAGTTAAAAGCTCTTTATCCATTTTTAAATATCATCTCAAACCAGATGATGCTTGCAGAACAAAGAATGGCAAAGGATGCTTCTGAAATAGAAGAAACAAAACGAGCAATAGAAATCACAGAAAAAGGTTTGAATCGCATCATGAAGTCCTTGCGGCCTGGTCTATATGAATACCAAGCAGAAGCTGAATACAATTTAGTCTTAAATCAGCATCGTGTTTCACCTGCATTTGGAACCATTGCTGCATCAGGAAAAAATGCGACTGTTCTTCACTATGTTGATAATAAGGATGAAATTAAAGACGGAACTTTAGTGCTATTTGATTTAGGTGTTAAATTCGGTAATTACTGTTCAGATATTACGAGAGTATATCCAGCAAACGGCAAATTCACAGACAGACAAAAAGCTGTTTATCAAGTTGTTCTCGATGTCAACAAGAAATCAATAGAATGGCTAAAGCCTGGGGTAACTGTTGGAGAATTCAAGGAATTCGGAAAGAACTTACTGATAGAAGGTGCTAAAAAACTTGGACTCATCAAAGAAGATCAAGAAATCAGCAATTATTACTATCATGGATTAGGACATTATCTTGGACTTGATGTTCACGATGTTGGAAACTATAGCGCAGTCATTCCAGAAGGTGCACTGATAACTATTGAACCAGGCCTATATATAGCTGAAGAAGGCATTGGTATCCGCATTGAAGATGATGTTTATGTAACCAAAGAAAAAACAATCAACTTGTCTGAATCAATCATCAAGGAAATTTCTGAGATTGAAAAATTTATGAAAAAATAAACAACGATTCCAGTTCATCGAGCTGGAATTTTTTTTATAGTAAAACTGAATGATTCTTCCTACTATAAAGCAGGAGGATGAAACAATGAAAAAAATCGTATTTCTTATCTTAGTCTTAACTTGTCTTTTTGGATTGAACCATATCAGTTTAGGAGCTACAAATTATCAAAGCTTTGAATCCATAACTGTACCATCAGGTAAACTGCTGGCTGATTTTAGTGAGGAAGATTATCAAACCTATTATAAAAATGTTGATCAAAGGAAATTAATGGGATGGAATATTTATAAGGTCAATTCGAATGCTAAAGTGACCTATATTTCGGAGACACTTTTTTCTTATTATAATGATGGTTATACAGCAATAGAATACACCTATAAACTTGATCGAAAAGTGTCTTCTAAACTAGGATTATCAGCGACAGGCACCATTGGCATTAAAGTATCAGCTGATAAAAAAGCCTTTAAAAATAATCTTGATAGTTCGTTGAAGCTGTCTGCGGATTACACGATTTCAACAGAAGATAAAGAATCTTATGAAATCAGCCTAAAGGTAGATCCAGGTACTCAAGTAGATCTTTATATATATGGTGAAGGCAAAATCACCAATGGTGTTGCAAGTCGTTATTTTTTTTGGATACGAGCAGATCGAGGTGGATATGAGGTTTTTGTTGTAACAACTGAATACCAACGCTTGGAGAAGAAGAGAATATGAAGCACATCGTCTTCATATTCAGCCTTGTAGTCGTGATTTTAATGATGTCAGTCATAATCATCAATCATCAAGAAAAAGCGCCTAAACGGTTTCTAAGCGTCCAAAAATACTACAGTTACCTCTATGAGAAGGATCTTGAAATGAAGGTTTCACTCTATATCAATGATATAGATCATCCACTTGCTCACGCTCAAAGCTATGAAGCTATTGAATTGTCCAATTCCGATGAAAGTAAAAAGCTGGAAATGCAACTCACTAAGATTACTTATGGCTATGAAGAAGTCTATCTAAATGAGATTTATCAGCAAATGACACTTTATATGCCAGTTCCTGATTTAGGTGAGGATTTTTTGATTCATGATTTGATGATGCATGTGATATTGGTCAATGGTGATACCTATGAGATTTCTTTAGGCACCCTATCTTTAATCTCTATCGATACAATGACTGAAGCACTTAATTGGACATCTCTTGAGGGTCATAAAAACGATAACCTTTTCATCTCCAGATTAGGAAATATCTATATTGAATATGTTGATCTGAATCTAAATATACAAACAATTAAAATCGGTATAGATTATTTCATCGATTTTAAGATTGAACCTACTATGATTACTTTAGATATTCCTAAGCAAGACATCTTATTAGATGATGTTCCCATCATCATTTACTTTGATAATGGATCAATACAAACAATTGCCAATTTTAGATACATGTTTGACTATGAAATTTTAAAGGAAAGCGGAATGCTGATTTCTACCTATGCCCTTAATTAAAATGCACAATGCTGGAAAGAATTATTTACCTAGAACCTTTGATTTGGAAATCAATCCTAGCGATTTCGTTTTGGTTAGTGGAGATAATGGAAATGGGAAAACAACATTTATTCAATTGGTTCTAGGTTTTACCAGACCTGATACGGGGAGTATTGAATCTAAAAAGTTAAAAATAGGTTATTTACCAGAAAAAGCGATGCTACCTATGTTTGTCAAAGTTCTCCCATATTTGGAGACGATAGCAAGAATAAGAAGAGCCAAAATTGATCAGCGTTTGCTGATGTCTTTTAATATTCCTATCTTCAAAAGTATTCATGAGCTATCTAAAGGCAATCAGCAAAAATTAGCCATTGTCGCAACCTTTATCGGCAAACCTGATTTAGTCATTTTAGATGAACCATTATCGGGATTGGATTATGAGAGCACACATATTCTCAAAGACTATATTGAACAGAAGAAAGAAGAAGGAATGTGTTTTATCGTATCTACACATCAACCTGAGCTATTTGTGCATTTAGCGAACCAACATCTCAAATTATGATTAAATATTTTTATTTTCATTTGTTTTATACAAAAAAACGAACCATTTTGATATTAGGAATCATCATTTGGATAGGATTGATGGTTTTCATCATTTATACCAAGGAACCCAAATATGAGCAACATCTCTATCAACTTCAAAATCAACTTTATTATGAACAGATGATGCAAAACCTATTAGCTATGCTGTGTCCTTTTTTTGTTGTTCTGCTTGTCATAGATCATGATCAGCAACATCTAAAGCCAATGATCAGTTATTTGGGTAGAGGTTCAGTTGCCTTAGCAAAATTAGTTTTTTACTTTTTTGTTTTGACTTGGCTTTTTTTCATTTTTTTTATGATTTATCATATCCTGCCTTTTTTCCTAACTGCTTACTATACTTTTCAAACTTCAAGCATTATTTTATTTTTTAATTTGTATTTAGATGGAATTATGATCATGTTTTTAGTGTTTATTTTCATTAAAGATAACCACAAGCCTTTTGCAATTATGATTGCTCTATTTTATATCTTTTCAAGCTGGTTGATTGAAGATCATCCAAATATCTACCTTTTTTATCTTTTTCCCCAATATTCTACGTTTTTTTCGACATTAACCCTTGCATACCACTACAAAGTATGTTATATTTGTCTAGGATTAACCATCTATGCATACCAAATCAACTTTGAGATTTTATAATGTTTATTATTCTTGACATTAATAGCAAAAATGGTATAATCTTACTGTATATAAATATGAGTGAAAAGAAGAGGTACCCTCTCGCCTGATGGATGAATTCGTAGGCAAAAAGTCACGTTATTAAATTGACGTTACAAAGTGGGTGCAATATGTACACACTTTTTTCTTTTCTAAAAATACAGGAAATGGAGGTGGACTGCATTAAACAAATTCAAAGGAAAAATACTGATCTAGTGAACGAATCAATTCCTTATGGTGATTTACTTGTCATCGATGAAAACGGTGGTAAAGTAGGGATCATCTCTCGTCGTGAAGCATTAGCTATGGCTTCTCTAAAGGAACTAGACGTCGTAGTTGTATCGCCAGATTCGAAACCAATGGTTGCTAAATTCATGGATTACTCTAAGTATCGTTTTGAACAACAAAAGAAACTTAAAGAAATCAAAAAGAATCAACATCTCGTTGAACTCAAAGAAATTCGCTTGAGCCCAACCATTGACAAACACGACCTGGAAACTAAATTAAAACACGCACTCAAATTCTTAGAAAAAGGCGATAAGGTCAAACTATCAATTCGTTTCTACGGTAGAATGATTACCCATAGCGAAGTCGGAAGACAAGTTATGATAAGTTTTATTGACGCTGTCGGTACAAAGGCTGTAGTAGAAGCTAAGCCTAAGATGGACGGAAGAACATTAATTGCAATACTTGCACCAATTATTATTACATAAAAAAGGAAGGTTACTAACATGCCAAAACAAAAGACCCACAGTGGTTTGAAAAAAAGAATTAAAGTAACTGGTACTGGTAAGCTCATGCGCGGGCATGCTTACAAGAACCATTTAGCAGCATCAAAAACAACGAAACAAAATAGACAATTAAGAGGCGAAACAAGTGTTCATCCTACTGATGCAAAACGCATCAAGGCTCTTATTTCTAACATGTTGTAGGAGGAATAGAAAATGCCAAGAGTAAAAAGCGGAGTCACCGCAAAAAAACGTCATAAGAAAATATTAAAATTAGCCAAAGGTTACTTTGGATCAAAGAGAACACTATATCGTACTGCACATGAACAGGTTATGCGTTCATTAGCATATGCTTATCGTGATCGTAAGCAAAGAAAAAGAGAATTTAGAAAGCTATGGATTACTCGTATCAATGCAGCTGCAAAACTAAATGGCATGAAGTATTCAATACTCATTCATGGTTTAGCACTTGCCAATGTACAAGTCAATCGCAAGATGCTTGCTGATATTGCAATTTTCCAACCTGAAGATTTTACAGCTTATTGCAACCTTGCAAAAGATGCTATAGCTGGAAATTTAACA
>CAZPLF010000011.1:0-30272 GCA_964587475.1 uncultured Mariniplasma sp. | reverse complement strand
AGATTTTACAGCTTATTGCAACCTTGCAAAAGATGCTATAGCTGGAAATTTAACAGAAGTAGCTAAACCACAACCTAAGAAATTTGTAGTTCCTAAGAAAGTTGAAACTCCTAAGAAGGTCGAAACTCCCAAGAAGATTGTAGCTACGAAGAAAGTTGAAACTCCTAAGAAAGTTGAAGCTCCTAAGAAAGTTGAAGCTAAAGCAGTCGTTAAAAAAGAAGCAGTTGATTATTCAAAATTGCTTGTTAAAGATTTAAAAGCTTTAGCAGCTAAAAAGAAAATCGAAGGTTCAGACAAGATGTTAAAAGCAGATTTAGTCAAGGTTTTAACTGATTTAAACTAAAAAACAAAAAGGTGTGCAAAATCCACCTTTTTTTTGTATAATAGATTCAGGGGTTCATTTATGAAAAGACGAATTGCAATTGCAGGTTCACTCACTATCTTAATCCTCATTTTATTACCAGTGTCTTTGATTCTATTTAATTTAAAAGGTCAAGGCATTTTTATGATAACAGCTATTATTATGATGGTTTATATAGCCATTTATGTCTTTGGTGGCGTACCTAAGCTCATCATTTATTCTATATATGGATTGATTACAGCTTTATTTTTATTCCTATTACCTGATCCATATCATTTGCCCGTAGTCATTGTAGGAACATTGTTATTTGTTCTAAATCCTTTATCAAGCTTTGAAAATTATTTAGAAACGCACTTGAATGATGAGGATGTTCTACCCGTAAGATTTAGTATTCGCGGATCCTATTGGCCATTTTTTTCCTATCGGAGAGAAATGAAAAATTTCTATCATTTACCTCAAGCTAGAAAATTATATACCAAGGATTGGTATTTACATTTAAGACAATTAGTGACTCTTTTGCTATTTACGTTAGGTATATTTCTATTTATCTTAAGTATCAACTTGATAGCAAATTCACTAGATAACTTTAATTGGTTGCACTTTTTTATTTTCTACATCATCATCATTGTCTTTATCCTCGCATTTTTCATGTATAAAAAAGGATTTACCTCAACATTTAGAACTTTAGTGGTTTCATTGTTTCCACCGATAACCTATCTATTTCTAGTTTCAAATTTCCCACCAGCAATTAAGTACAGCTTTGCAGGATCTTTTCTGATTTTTGGTATCGTAGTTTCTATTATTGAACTCGTTAATTTTTACCAACGTGTTGCATACGACTGCTATCATTATTTTGATGTTGAAGATCAAACAGAAGTTTATGCAAATGCATTATTTGAACCCTTGGTTTATAACGAGACTTTCACTTTATGTTCACTGTATCAAATCAGAGTTTCACTTGAACAATTTCAAAAACAATTTCATGATATTTTAGTTTATGCAAACTACTTTAAATTTATAATTACTGCTTACTCATATAAACAAAATACGATTTATTTGTATGCCCATTTTCATGAGAAGAATGAAAAAAGAACCGAAAATTTCAAATCGTTCCTAGAAGCAAAATTCAAAATGGCAGTTTCAGCAGATGTACAGATTGATCCTAATAAGGAAAATTATGAGAAGACATTTTTCCATCGACCTGACTACATCATAGCTCGAGCTCAAAGCTTAGCGGGATTACTCAAAGAATTGGAAATCAAGACTAAAATCATCATCAGTTTTATCGTTTACTTTGAACTTGATGATGAACTTGAAGCATTCAGCCAAGAGTATACCGTAACTGAATTGGACGAGTTAAGTGATGAAAACTATAACACGGTTAGGATTGATATCCCTTCTATCAATGTCGATTACATGATTGAATCAAAGATTCGAGAACTCCTATTATCACTTTTGATTAATCATGGTAAATTTGTACGCGTTTCGGTCTATTATTAAGGAAATTGAATTATCTTATAAAATAAGATAGAATTTAATTAAATTTAGGCGCAATTCTAAGAATGCGCCTAAATTTTGCTTGACAAACAGCCTTGTTAGTGATAAATTGAAGGTGAACCTAGGGAGCAGCCGTGGAACCCAAAGCCTTAAATTGGAAGTTGAAACGATGTTGGCGTGAAAGCCAAGTCATTGGAATCCCGATACATCGAAAAGTTAACTCCCCCCTGAACTATTTCGTTCTCACAGCTTTCTAGGCTTTTTTAATGCAAAAAAATATGCTATAATCTCAATAAGTGAAAATGAGGTAAAGACTATGAATGAATCTTTGAAGGTACTAAAAAGTTTATCAACATTACCTGGTGTCCCTGGTAATGAAAAGAAAGTTAGCCAATTTATTGTATCAGAAATAAAAGCTTATGTTGATGAAGTGAAATTTGATAATCTTGGATCTGTCATTGGTGTAAAAAAACAAGAAGGTCCAACCATCATGATTGCTGGACATATGGATGAAATCGGATTATTGGTTACTCAGATAACAAATGAAGGTTTCGTTAAGTTTCAGACACTTGGTGGATGGTTCTCGCAAGTCATGCTTGCTCAGGTTTGGGAAATTTCAACTAAAAAAGGCATTGTTTTCGGTGTTACTGGTGTCAAGCCTCCTCATATTATCCCTGCTGATAAAAGAAGCCAAGCCATAACGATTGATACGATGTATTTAGATTTAGGTGTTTCATCCAAAGAAGAAGCTGAATCTCTTGGTGTAGAACCTGGATGTATGGTGACTCCTCATACTGAATTCAGAGTTTTAGGCAATCAAAAATACCTACTTGGAAAAGCTTGGGATAACAGAATTGGTAGTGCAGTCGTTATTGAGGTATTAAAGCGTCTAAAAAATCATCCAAATCAGCTTTATGGAACCTTTACTGTTCAAGAAGAAGTCGGTTTAAGAGGTGCCAAGACAAGTTCTTATGTTGTTAAACCTGAAATAGCTATTGCCATTGATTCTGGTCTTGCTAATGATGTTCCTGGTGGTGAAGCCTCAGAGCAATCTTTGGGCAAGGGTCCACAAATCCTATTATATGATAGCGGACTTGTTCCAAATCAAGCTTTAAGAAAACTTGTCATTGAAATAGCAAAAGAAGAAAAAATTCCTTATCAGGAAGCATTCATAGCTGGCGGTAGAACCGATGCAGGAAATATGCACTTAGCACATCAAGGTGCTGCTGGTCTATCCATTTGCATACCCACAAGATATTTGCATTCTCATACATCCATCATTCATTATGACGATTATGAAAATACTATTAAGCTTATCTTAGCTGTTATCATGAAATTGGATCGGAAAACCGTAGATAATATCTTAAACGATTAATGGATTAAAAAAGAAACTAAGGCACTCCTAGAGTGCTTTTTATTTGATAAGCTCATTACATGAGGTTATAATGAGATGTATAGCAACAATGCGGAAATCATCTAAAAGTATGAATGAAAAATTTTTTAGTGGAAGGAAAACAACATGACGAGAAAAACAATGAAAGTAAGCAATATAACATGTACTCAATGCGCAAAATCAATTGAAACCTATTTTGATTCACTTGATGATGTTGATGCGAAAGTTTTAGTCACATCAAAAAAAGTAATTTTTAATTATAATGAAGAAATCTATGATCAAGATAAACTAGCCAATCATTTAAGAATTATTGGTTATTATCCAATCTTGAATAACGAAGAAATGGAAAAAGCAAAAAGAAGAGATCTATTTGATCTTATTTTAGCAAGTATTTTAACATTCCCTTTACTATGGACAATGTTTGTTCATTTAGGTATTCCTATTTATGTACCTGAGTTTTTGATGAATGGTTATGTGCAATGGGCGATAGCAACCCCATTACTGTTTTATGTCGGCAGAAGATTCTTTAAGGCAACTTATCATCAGATCAAAGGCAAAAATCTTGGTATGGACTCACTGGTTGTTTTAGGGACAAGTGCTGCATACCTCTTCAGTATTTTTCAGACCTTATCGTATACAAATCAAGGTATGCATCAAATGCCTGATCTATATTTTGAAACAACTGCTGTCATTATCTTCATGGTATTGCTTGGAAACTTCTTTGAAAATAGAGTTAAAGAAAAGACGAGCAATGCACTTCAATCTTTAATTAGTCTAGGTGCCAAAGAAGCTCGTGTTAGAAGAGATGGTAAAGAAATCATGTTAGCAGTTGACGATGTCAAGCCTGGTGATATCATGATTGTTTTAGCTAATGAAAAAATTGCTCTAGACGGTATGATTATCAAGGGTAAAAGCTATGTTGATGAAGCAATGATTACAGGAGAGCCCATGCCTGCCTTTAAGGAAGTCGGCAATCAAGTCATTGGTTCAACCTTAAATATGATAGAAACCTTGGAAATCAAGGTAACAGCCGTTGGTGCTGATACAGTTTTAGCTAATATCATCCAGATGGTTGAAGACACAGCTCTAATCAAACCAAAAGCCCAAAGAATTGCTGATAAGGTGGCTGCTCTATTCGTACCTGTAGTTGTCTTAATTAGTGTGATCGTCTTTGTCTTATGGGTATTTGTTATAGGTGGCGGACATACTTTAAGCCAAGCATTTGCACCAGCAATTGCCGTATTGGTCATTTCATGTCCCTGTGCTCTTGGATTAGCAACACCAACATCCATTTCAGTGGGTAGCGGTATTGCTTTTAAGGAAGGAATTCTCTATAAAGGTGGCGAATTCTTTGAAATTGCCAATAAAATCAATGCGATTGCTTTTGATAAAACTGGTACATTGACCAAGGGTCTTCCTGAAATGAGTGATTTCTTAGGTGATCAAGAAACGTTGGTTTATTCAGCTTCATTAGAAAAACATTCAAATCACCCCATAGCTAAAGCGATTACTGATGCTTTTGATGGCAAATATTTGGAAGTTAGTGACTTTGAGGTGATGCTTGGAAAAGGTGTCAAAGGAACGATTAATCAAAAAGAAGTATATATTGGATCGCTCAATATGCTAAAAGATTTAAAATTAACACAAAATACGTATGATTATAATCATTATTTAGGTCAAGGCAAAACCGTCTTCTTTACCGTAATCGATCAAGTAATTGTCAATATGATTGCCGTAGAGGATCCCATCAAAGAAACTGCCAAGGGCGTCATCACAGAACTTAAAAAGCGAAATATTACGCCATATATGATTACTGGTGACCAAGAAATCACCGCACAGTATATCGCATCACAATTGGGTATCGAGCATGTATTTTCTGAAGTATTACCTCATGAAAAGGCACAGAAAATACTAGAAATACAAAAAACGGGTAAGATTGTTGCTTTTGTTGGTGATGGTATCAACGATGCACCAGCACTAAAAATGGCAGATGTTGGTTTTGCAGTGGGTAGTGGTAGCGATATTGCCATTGACACATCAGATGTCACTTTGATGAGTTTGGATTTAGGCTTAGTCATTAAAGCTATTGATCTATCACTTGCTACATTAAAAAACATTTACTTGAATTTCTTTTGGGCATTTGCGTATAATATCATTATGATACCACTTGCAGCATTTGGTTTACTGAATCCATCATTAGCTGGTATCGGTATGGGATTCTCAAGTATTATGGTTGTCTTAAATGCATTAAGTCTCAATTTGTTTAAATTTAAAAATATACCTGTGGAGGAATAAAAAATGAAAATTACAGTACCAGATATAACATGTAATCATTGCGTAATGACGATTCAGAAAGCTTTACTCGTCAATGGATTAAATGCTCAAGTTAATTTAGTCGATAAATCAGTAAACTTCAAGAATGAAAAGGATTTAGAAAAGGTTATCGCAACAGTGAAAAAAGCAGGCTACAATCCAGAAGTATGAGAATAATTGGTGGAAAGCACCGTGGAAGAAATTTGGCGCGTGTTGGAAAGATAACAACTAGAGAAACAGCGGATATGGTCAAAGAATCTGTTTTCAATATGCTTGGTGGTACCATTGATGGTATAGTCTTGGATTTGTTTGCAGGATCAGGTGCCTATGGTCTTGAAGCAATATCTAGAGGTGCTTCCTTTTTGTATGCAGTTGATCATGACAGAATTGCAGTTAAAACCATTGTGGAAAATGCAAAGATTTTAAACGAAATAGGCCATGTTTCTGTGAACCTAAAAGATTATCAACGTTTTCTAAATGCCATGGAAGAAACATTGTTTTTTGATGTTGTTTTTATCGATCCCCCCTATGATTTTATTGTATATCATGAAGTATTAGAAAAGCTTGATACACATTTGAATCAAAATGCACTTGTTGTTTGTGAATCTAAAAAACAAATTATATTAGAAGATGAGATAAATTCTTTAGTAAAAATCAAAGAACGTGTCTATGGAATCAAACGCATAACAATCTTTCAAAAAAAATAGGACCCACAGGGTCCTTTTTATTTGATTCGCTTGTTTTTGAGCAATTCAGCTGATCCCATTTTTCCTACTTGGAAAACTAAAGAGCGATAATGATATTTCTCAAAATGATCCAAATCCTTTTTGTAGCTCAAACTCGTGATCTCTTTTAAATTGCTACTTTTCATCTCTATTTTATCCCCTGTTGCTATCCAATATAAATAGTGTTTTTCAATCTTATTGTTGTCCAATTTCAATATGGCAATACCGATGGGATCTACAATATAATTTGGATTATCAAAAAAATCACTAATAACAACACGTTGTTTATTTTTAGGAATCTCATAACTATAGATTTTCTCTCTATTTTTACCAATGATCAATATCACTTGTTCCGATTCGATTTTGGCATTGTTAATGACAACATAAATACCAAAACCAAATGCGAGGATCAAAACACCAATGATAACAAATTTCATATAATCATCGATGTAAAAGTAAGCAAGTGTACCAAATATCAGCGCTCCTATAATGGAAACGTAACTTAATATGGTTGACAAATATTTTGTTTGCACGTCACTGGATATGCCTTTAAGTTTCTTTCCTTTGGACTTAATGCTGATTAAAGGCACTCCTCCTGTAATGACTAAAAATCCATATAGTGCTAATATGACAGGTAATACGCTCGCAGTAAAAACCAAGATTAAGATTCTAACATCGATGTTTAATTGTAAAACACCAATAAAATTAAATAATTGAACGGCAAGTAAAATAGATAATCCGATAACAGATATCTTTCTTTTTCTTCCTAAAATGCTATAGACAAAGTATGCCATGATAAAATAACTTGCGCTATTGATGATAAAATCAATGATATAAGACATGATTTTCCCCTTTAATATGTAGGTTTCTAACACATTATAAACAAAATATAGAAATATGTCAAACCACTTGAGTTTATGCTTGTTTTTTCATAGTGAATCAAGTAAAATAAATATAGCAAGTAAGGAGTGATTTAGAGATGCCAGGATTAGCACTTTGGTTATTTATCGTATTATTGGTTGTTGCATTACTCGTTGGTGGGATAATAGGTTTTTTCCTTGCAAGAGCTTGGTTTAAAAAGTACTTGGAAAAGAATCCACCTGTCAATGAAATGATGATTCGCGAAATGATGAGACAAATGGGAAGAACCCCATCTGAAAAGCAAGTTCGTCAAATCTTAGCTTCAATGAATCAATACAAATAGTTTTATAAAATGACATATGCGAATATGTTTTTTTTTATATCAATTAATTCGTGATTATCAAAAACAATTAAGCGGTTTATCACTTGTTAAGTAAAAAGAATCATTGGTTTTGATATTTGATTTTAGGCATATAAAAAAATAGTTACTCTAAAATCTAGAGTGAACTATTTTTCTTTTTAGGATAAAATTTCAATTCAGTACCAGCTTTTAGTCGTCTATAATTCAATTTATGCCTTACAAAAATCAGAATTGATAGGCAGACAACGATAAAGAAATCCATAATTCTTGTCGGTTGATTATACAAACTATCTTGGATAAATATCCGAATAGCAAAATAAATGAGTGCAAAGCATGCTGCGGTAGTAGATGCAACAGACACATATTTTGTTGTAATAAAGATTAGTAAGAAAACTAAAATAATAACAACAGCAAGCCAAGGTTCAATGGCAAATATCATGCCTGCAGAAGTTGCTACTGCTTTTCCACCTTTAAAATTGATATAGATTGGAAAAACGTGACCAAGAATAGCTGCCATACCGTAAACACTTGATATATTAATTTGATAGCGACTGACCAAGTAAAGACTCTGATCTCCTGTATAATAACCGATAAGATAGACTAATAGAATCACTAATGCACCTTTCAAACCATCAAAGAAGAAAGCAAAAATGCCATATTTAAAGCCAAGAACTCTTGTCGCATTGGTTGCACCAGTGTTCTTAGAACCATGTTCTCTTATATCTATATTTTTAAATACTTTCCCGATAATCAATCCACTAGGAATTGACCCAAGAAAATATGATAGAATCATGAATAAAGATATCCAAACATAGATCATAATATCACCTCATTACTTACATATTATATCACGCTAAATCTCAATGTCAAATCATAAAATAAAACATAATCAAACATTGTATTTGACCATATTTTTTGGTATAATGATGTCATAAAAACAAGTTGGTGAGCGTGTGAATAAAACAAATAAAATTTATGATGAAAAGTCGATTCAAATTCTTGAAGGTCTTGAAGCTGTTCGAAAAAGACCGGGAATGTACATCGGCTCAACGGATGCAAAGGGACTTCATCACCTCGTCTGGGAAATCGTCGATAACGCAATCGATGAGTCTTTATCAGGATTTGGGAATGAAATATCTCTTATAATTAAAGCCGATAATAGTATTGAGGTTTCTGATAGCGGCCGAGGAATGCCTTATAAAATGCATGCCTCAGGACGTCCAACAACAGAAATCATTTTTACTGTTTTACATGCTGGAGGTAAGTTTTCTGATACTGACGGATACAAAGTATCCGGTGGTCTACATGGTGTAGGATCTTCAGTAGTTAATGCGTTAAGTCAATTTCTAGAAGTCACAATTTATCGCGATGGTATGATTTGGCGCCAAAGATTTTCTGAGGGTGGTTCTAAGATCAGTCCACTTGAACGTATTGGGGAATCTAAAAAAACAGGAACTACCGTTTGGTTCAAGCCAGATCCTAAAATATTTTCAACAACACTTTTTCAATATGATATGATTAAAGAACGCTTGAGAGAAGCTGCTTTTTTAATCAAAGGATTGAAGATTAATCTCAATGATCAAAGAAAATCTCAAAAGGAGTCATTTAGATACGATGACGGTATTAAAGCCTATATTGAATTCCTAAATAAAGAAAAAACAGGCTTACATGATACCTTTTTAATTACATCTGAGTATGCTTTAGCTCAAAAGAAGAAAAAGAAGATTGAAATTGATATCGCATTCCAATTTACAACCAGTTATCAAGAGAGTATTTTGTCTTTTGTCAACAATGTGCGAACCAGAGATGGTGGGACACATGAAATAGGATTTAAATCAGCTTTGACAAGAGCGCTCAACGATTATGCAAGAAAATATAATATCTTAAAAGACAAAGACAGTAATTTAGATGGTTCAGATATCAGAGAAGGTTTGACAGCTGTCATTTCTTTAAGAATACCTGAAGAAGTCCTTGAGTTTGAAGGCCAGACCAAAGGTAAACTTGGTACTCCTGAAGCAAGAAATGCTACTGACTCAGTCGTCTATGAAAACATAACGACCTACATGGAAGAAAACAAGCAGATTGCAAGTATGATCATCAATCGTTCCTTATCTGCTCAAAAAGCTAGAGAAGCTGCAAGAAAAGCAAGAGACGAAGCGAGAAATGGAAAATCAAAACAAAAGAAAGAGATGTCACTCAGCGGTAAATTAACTCCTGCACAGGGTAAAGATAAAAATCTTAACGAGCTTTTTCTAGTTGAAGGTGATTCAGCTGGTGGTTCTGCTAAGCAAGGACGAAATAGACGTTTTCAAGCTATTTTACCTCTACGTGGTAAGGTCATCAACACCGAAAGAACTTCGATTGAATCTATTTTGAGAAATGAAGAAATAAGTACAGTCATCTATACAATAGGTGCTGATTTTGGTGCTGATTTTGATATTAAAAAGTGTAATTACAAAAAAGTCATTATTATGACTGATGCTGATACCGATGGAGCTCACATTCAAATATTATTATTGACTTTCTTTTTTAGATATATGAGACCGCTCATTGAAGATGGAAGATTGTATCTTGCTCAACCACCTCTATATAAACTGACTAAAAAACGGGGTAAAAAAGAAGAAATTTTCTATGCTTGGACCGATGAAGAATTAAAAGAAAAGATAGATGATACACCCTATAATTTACAAAGATATAAAGGCTTAGGTGAAATGAATGCTATCCAACTATGGGATACTACGATGAATCCCGAAAGTAGAGCATTAATCCAAGTTAAAATCGACGATATTGGTGCGTCTGATAAGCGTATCTCTATACTCATGGGTGATGATGTTGCCCCAAGAAGAGCCTGGATTGAAGATAATGTTGATTTTGAAGTCAGCGATGACTTCGATCTTGATCAGGGGGTGGAATAATGTCTATTTCTAAAGAACTCGATAAATTTGTCGAGAAGGTCATGGAATCTGACCTTGAAGACATCGTCTCTGAAAGATTTGCCCGTTATTCAAAGTATATCATTCAAGATAGAGCTTTACCTGATGCTAGAGATGGGCTTAAGCCCGTTCAAAGACGTATTTTATATGCCATGCAACAATTGGGTATGCTTCATAACAAACCGTATAAGAAGTCAGCAAGAATTGCTGGTGAAGTTATGGGTAAATACCATCCTCATGGAGATTCATCCATTTATGATGCCATGGTTCGTTTAAGTCAAGATTTTAAGATGCGTGTGCCTTTAATTGATATGCACGGAAATAATGGTTCTATCGATGGTGATAGCGCAGCAGCTATGCGTTATACTGAAGCGCGTTTATCAAGAGCATCAGAAGCGCTCTTAGGTGATATCGATAAGAGAACTGTACCATTTGTCCCTAACTTCGATGACGAAGAACTAGAACCTGTGGTTCTACCCGCTAAATTTCCTAATTTACTCGTCAATGGAGCAACTGGTATCAGTGCAGGGTATGCAACAAAGATTCCACCACATAATCTACGCGAGGTTGTTGCTGCAACTATTGCTTATTTAGATAACGAAAATATCACATTTCAGGAAATTACTGAAATTATTAAGGGACCAGATTTCCCAACTGGTGGTATTGTTCAAGGCCATGCAGGTATTTTATCAGCATTAGAAACTGGAGCAGGCAAGGTTGTCATTCGTGCTAAAACTTTCATTGAAGAGGTTTCTAAAAGTCAAGATCGTATCATCATATCAGAAGTCCCTTATGAGGTTAATAAAGCAGATTTAGTCAAATCGATTGATATGCTTCGTATCGATAAAAAGATTGATGACATCTTAGAAATCAGAGATGAATCCGATAAAGAGGGCTTGCGTGTTGCGATTGATCTAAAAAAAGGTGCTGATGCACAATTTATTTTGAACTACCTTTTCAAATCAACTGACCTACAGGTCGCTTATAACTATAACATGGTTGCTATTTTAAACCATCGTCCAGTTTTGGTTGGTGTCATTCCTATCTTGAAGGCATACATTAACCATCAAAAAGATGTAATAACCAATAGATCCAATTATGAATTGTCAAAAGCAAGCAAGAGACAACATATTGTTGATGGCTTAATCAAGATGGTTTCAGTTGTTGAAGAAATCATTAAAATCATCCGTGCTTCTCAAAACAAACAAAATGCTAAAGAAAATATTATGAATGCTTTTGGCTTTTCAGAACTACAAGCCGAAGCCATCGTAACTTTACAACTTTATCGTTTATCAAATACTGATATTCTTGCTTTACAACAAGAAAATGAAGGCTTATTTCAAAAAATCAAGGAACTTGAACACATCTTATCAAGCGAAAATGCTTTAAAACGTGTGATTAAAAAGGAATTAATCGAGATCTCTGATCTTCTTGGTGATGATAGAAAATCTGAAATTGAAGCTGAAATTGAAAACATAAAGATTGATCATAAAGAGTTGATTAGCGAAGAAAAAGTCATGATTGGTATCACCAAAGAAGGATACATCAAACGTGCGAGCACAAGAAGTTATCAAGCATCTTTATCCGTTGGACTGAAAGCTGATGATGCCCTTATTTTTGAACAAGAAATTAATACGCTTGATACGCTATTACTTTTCACGAATCTAGGAAATTATATTTTTCTTCCTGTTTACAAGATTGATGAA
Source organism: uncultured Mariniplasma sp. (assembly GCA_964587475.1). Lineage (GTDB taxonomy): Bacteria > Bacillota_I > Bacilli_A > Acholeplasmatales > Acholeplasmataceae > Peloplasma. Next base: position 18,122 of record CAZPLF010000011.1, on the reverse strand, counting down.
CAAAAATGGAAAGATTTAGGTGTCTATGTTAATAACATAGTATCTATAGAAAAAAATGAACGCATCTTTAAGGTTTTGTCAATTTCCAACTTTTCATCTGGACAATCAGTCCTTTTAGCAACTGCTCAAGGCATGATGAAACAAGCGAAATTAAGTGATTTTGAAGTGACGAGATACAATAAACCGATGAAAGCGATGAGACTTGATAATCAGGATGAATTGGTTTTTATCGACATCAATGAACGGATTAATATTTTATCTATTTCAGAAAAAGGTTATGCTCTTCGCTTTAGATCCGTTGAACTTCCAATGTACGGTTTGCAAGCTGGTGGTGTTAAGTGTATGTCACTTTCTGAAGAAGATAGATTGGTTTCAGCATTATATGTCAATCCAAATGATGATTTCATCATGTTAACATCAAGAGGCCACGTCATCAAAGATGTTGTTGAAGAGTTACCTACCTATAATAGAAATCGTCGTGGAATATTAGTCATTGAACATCAAAAAGCCAATCCTCATCTTGCCATATCAGCAGCAAGAGTATCAAAACAACAACAAAAAGAAGATGTTGGTGTGCTCATTGTTACAGAAAAAGGTTCAATGAAAGCTGTTGTTTCAGATTTAAAATATTCAGGAAATAAATTCGGGAAAAAGATGTTTGATGAAGATATTCTTGGCAAAGGTTACAGCATTGAAATTTTTGATGCAAAAGAAGAAATTCTTGATACTAATGTGACTGAACATATCAAAAAGAAGACTGTTAAGCCAATAGAATCCATGGATATCCTCAAAGAAGAAATCATTGTAAAAGATCATCAAAAAATTCATTTGAATAGATTTGATTTATTTGACGATGATGAGGAAGAAGAATAAGGGAGAAATGATTATGAAAGTTCAAATAGAAGAAAAGACTTATATTTATGATAATCCAATGTATTTAAAAGATATTGCAAACAAACTAGGAGAAAGCGACGCTTTAGCAGCCAAGGTTAATGGGAGACTCAGAGAATTATCTTATGTCATAGCTAAAGATTCAGAACTAATCTTTCTAAAATATAATCATAGTGATGCAATTCGCATTTATGAATCAACGTTGCGTTATGTCATTGCGATGGCAGTACAAAGATTGTATCCAACAGCAAAAATCAAATTCAACTATAGTATTTCTAGATCTATTTTAGGCGTACTTGAATCCTTTGATGGTGTTGTTAATGCCCAAATTATCGAAAATATCAGAGAAGAAGTTCAAAAGATTATTGATCAAGATTACCAAATTGAAAGAAAACGTGTTTCAATTAGCGCGGCTACAAAATTATATACTGAACTAGATATGTTAGATAAAGTGGCTATTCTTACTTACCGTGAAGAGGATTATGTTAACTTATATGAATGTGAAGGTTACACGAACTATATGTTTGGATACATGTTGCCTTCTACTGGTTACTTAAGAGAATTTAAACTGTTTATCTATCATCCTGGTTTCATCATTCAATATCCAAGAGCTGAATTTAACGGTCAAATTCCACCCTTTTCTGATGAACCGCGCTTTGGTATGGCGCTGAAGGAAGCAGCCAAATGGGGCAAAGTCATCAATGGAAACACCATTCCACTAATCAATGAATATGCAAAGGATTTTGCATCATCAGTAGATTTCGTGAATATGTGTGAAACAAAACATTCACATATGCTTTATGACTTGGGTACTCAAATTCAGACAAATATGGATAATATTCGGTTAATTGCGATTGCTGGGCCATCCTCATCTGGTAAAACTACATTTTCTAATCGCTTGCGTATCGAATTGATGAGTCGAGGCATCATGCCAGTCATGATTTCAATTGATGATTACTATAACAATAAAGAACTTGCACCTAAAAATGAAGATGGATCTCCAGACTTAGAGCATGTAGAAGCTTTAGATGTTGAACTGTTCAATCATGACATGCTAGCACTTGTTCAAGGACAAGATATTGAATTACCTAAATTTAATTTCACAACAGGAACAAGAGAAAAAGGTAAGAAAATTCGTTTAACAGAAAATACTCCAATCATCATTGAAGGCATCCATGCATTAAATGAAAAGCTTACAAAGAGTATTCCAAAACACCAAAAATTCAACATTTACATTTCACCTCAGACACAACTGCACATTGATAATCATAATCCGATTTCCATTACTGAACTCAGATTATTAAGACGCATCGTTAGAGATCAAAAATATCGGAATTCATCTGCAATTGAGACAATGGATATGTGGCCATCAGTCAGACGTGGAGAATTCAAGTGGATTTATCCAACTCAGAAGGAAGCCAACTACGTGTTTAACTCTGAACTCACTTATGAGTTTGCTGTTTTAAAAAAACATGCAGTAAAACAGCTTCAGGCAATACCAAGTGATAACGAACACTATATTACAGCCAATCGTTTGCTTAAATTCTTGAAATATTTTAAAGATATAGACGATGAAATCGTCCCTTGTAATTCCTTGTTAAGAGAATTTATCGGAGGCAGTAGCTTCCATTAAGAAAGGTTTGATAACATGAAGGCTTTAGCAAATATGGAGCGTATCCAAATTTCAAATGAGGTGGTCTTGCTTTTGCTTCCACTTTATGAATCAAAGGGTAAATCATTCTTTTATGATGATTTGTTCAGTAGAGATCTTGTTGCATTTGAAAAGAAAACGATGGAAAATAATTTAATCGCACTAGCTCATTATCTTGATTTGAACATGACAGATGCAAGAATCAAACTCTTTGCTAAAAAACCAATGTCGGCTCGCACGAAAGATGAATTTTTGTTATCTAATTTGAAAAGTGCAGTGAATCAGCTCCACAAAAGACCAGAATCGTTTGAGTTGCTCGTCAATGAAGTGGGAAATCTGATTAAACTGTTATCAAAAAATACAGATCCGATTACATTTGGTTCATATGAAAAACAAGAAGACGGTATGCTTAGACTCAAACGTATTTCAAAAAAAGATGATTTAGAATTGCTGATGCAGTTATTTGAAAGAAATCTTAAAACTAAAAAGCATGAACTGACACAACTAATTGCGAATTTCTATGTTGATTTTTTAAACATGAACATCTTAACCAAACATAATGATTTAGTTGCTCTTATTTTGCTCTATGCGCTACTCGCTAAAAACTTTTCTGTCTTTAAATATGTGAGTTTCTTTAAGTATTTTCTCAAAGAAAAAGAAGGTTGGCAAAGTGGTATCATCACAGCTAATTATTATTGGTCCTCTGGATTTGCTCAAACAGATATGTTATCAAGAATGTTGATTAACCTGATGCTTAAAGCTTATGAAGAAGTTGATGATATGGCTCACGAATACGTTTTTGAAAAGGATTTGAATAAATCCAATAACATCGAAAACAGTATCTTAAAGCTTGAAGAAATATTTACAAAAGAAGATTTAAGAAAAAGACATCCAAACGTTAGTGATGCTACGATTGACAGAACATTAAAACGATTAAAACTCGAAGACAAAATACGTCCATTGGGTAAGGGTAGAAGTTCAAAATGGCAACGGATTGTCACTGGTAATAAAAAATATGGAATGGAACAATTATCTCTATTTAACGATTAAGGGCTATGCCCTTTTTTGTTTAAATAATGCGTTATATAAAGTAATTATTTAAATTTTGATATAATTAAAGAGAAGATGGAGGCACACATGGATATAGCACAAATAAAAAAATTAAGAGAAGAAACTGGAGCTGGAATGCTTGATTGCAAAAAAGCTTTGGAAGCTTCGTCTGGTGACTATGATTTAGCAAAAATAAATTTACTTAATATCTATAAATTGGAAGGCAATTCAAGAGTTGCTTCCAAAGGTTTGTGTAGCATCGTTGTTGATGAGAATCAAGCTATTTTATTTGAAGTAAATGCTGAGACTGACTTTGTAGCTAAAAATGAATATTTCATCAAACTCATCAAAGAGCTTGGTGCTCATTTAGTCAAATCTATGGCTACAAATCCAAAAGATGCACTTGCTGTAATGATCGGTGATTTCACAGCGAAACAGCAAATCATGCAAACGAGCTTAATAATCAAAGAAAACGCTCAATTAAGACGTTTTTACCGAGTAATTAAAGATACTACTCAAGGTTTTGGAACCTATATACACCAAGGTGGTAAAGTTGTGACATTAGTAATTTTAAGTCAAAATAAACAAGAAATAGCTGATGCTTTAGCAATGCAGGTAGCAGCAAATTCTCCTTTATATTTGGATCCTGAAACGATCGACAAGGACACTTTAAACTATGAAAAATTCATGTTCGAAAAAGAACACCAATTATTTGATAATCAACTATTTTTAGACCATTTAAAAGAGATCTCGTTATTATCTCAACCCTATATTAAAAACACTGAAATTAAGGTGAGTGATTTGTTAATCTCAAATGGTATAAATGTCATAGATTTTTTTAGGTTTGAATTAGGCCAAGGCATCGAAAACAAGTTGAATTGTAAACTGGATATACCTTGTGATGGATCATCGATAACTGTAACTCCAATTTATTGATTAAAAAAAAAGACAAAAACATTTCAATATATTATAATAATACTAGGAGGAATGGAAAATGAAATTTGATGTGAATGTAGGAAAGATTGATCAATATGTTCGTTATTTTCTTGGATTAGTATTTCTTGTTCTATCTTTTTTGGTAAATCCTTGGTTCTTTATAGGAACAGTTATTATGTTTGTTACTGCATATTTTAAATTTTGTCCCATTTACCGAATATTTGGAATTAAAACAAGCAAACTTACTGATACAAGAGACGAACAAAAATAAGCCCTCGAGGGCTTATTTTTATATAAAAAAAAGCTCTACTGAGCTTATTTAAACATACCTGATTGTAAAACTTTCATAACTTGCTCTGTTATGCGATCCAAATCATTTTCAGTCAAAGTGTCTCTAAAAAGAATTTGTAAACCAACGAAATTAGATATACCCATCAACACGTAAGATAAGGTTTCTAAATCAATGTCTTCTCTGACTTCACCTTGATCGACTGCATGGTGTAACTGTCTTACATAATCGCGACTGAATGTTTCATAATACTCTCTAAATAGCGCTTTATCAGCAAACATTGATTCCCAAATAATACGATAAGCCAATGGGTCATGCCAGGCAAACTTCAAGAACGCTCTTAGACCAAGTCGTTCTTTTTCATATCTTGTCTTTGCCCCAACGATGCCTTCGCTGATAGCTTTTCTAATCGATTTTCGATATTGAGTCAATAAATATGAATATAAAGCAAACTTATCGTCAAAATAAAGATAAAAAGTACCCGTTGCTATACCAGCTTTATGGATAATTTCATTAATTGATGTCGCTTGATAACCATTTTTTGAAAACAACTTTTTTGCTGTTTCAATAATTTGGTCAAAGGTTTTCTGTCCATCTTTACGTTTTGGTAATCGATAATTTACTTGATCCATGATATCACCTAATATTAGTGTATAACAAACTTTAAAAAAAGACAATCAAAATAATTCATCAGCTTAAGGACCTAATTTGAAATTTATTTTCTACTTATAAAGTAGTTACCCTAGTGATTAATAAATATTTAAAAATTTGATTTATCGCTTTTTTGAACTTCTACAATAAAAGACCAATAATCAGTCGTTTTTATCCTGCTAATTTTCTATACTAATAATGCGAATTATCGATTGACAAAGTAAATACCCTATGATATGATAAAAGCGTACTATGAACAAATATTCAAGTTATACTAAATCGCTTACATTTCATAACATGACATCAATAAAGCCATTATGAATGTTTTTTATTTTATGAACTATCTTTTTTACTTAAAACTGAAAACGCTTTTAATCAAAGGAGAATATTAATGAGTAAAGTTTACGTAGTAGGTGCAAAGAGAAGTGCAATAGGTTCTTTCATGGGATCACTTTCTGTTTTACATCCAGCAGATTATGGTTCACAAGTTCTCACGAAATTACTCGATGAAACAATGATTGATAAAACTCAAATCGATGAAGTCCTCGTGGGCAACATTTTACCAGCTGGTCTAAAACAAGGCTTAGCTCGTCAAATCTCGATTGCTTCTGGCATTCCCGCCTCAGTTCCAGCTTATGGAGTCAACATGGTTTGTGGTAGTGGTATGAAAACAGTCATGAATGGTTATAGTAATATTTCTTTAGGTCTTCATCATTTAGTAGTTGCAGGTGGTGCTGAATCAATGAGCAATGCACCTTTTCTAGTAACTGGTCAAATCCGTAGTGGTATCAAAATGGGCGAACAACCCTTAAGAGATCATATGCTTTATGATGCATTAACTGATGCTTTTGAAGGTTATCATATGGGCATTACTGCAGAAAATATTGTTGAAAAATATCATTTTACACGTGAAGAACAAGATGCATTTGCTTGGAATTCACAAGTCAAAGCAATGAATGCACAAGATGCTTTGAAATTTAAAGCTGAAATCGTTCCGATTGTCATAAAAAATCGTAAAGGCGACATTATTTTTGATCAAGATGAATTTATTAATAGAAATACATCACTAGAAAAATTATCACAACTAAGACCTGCCTTCAAAAAAGACGGCACAGTCACTGCTGGTAGTTCTTCAGGTATCAACGATGGAGCAAGTTTCATCCTCTTAGCAAGTGAAGAAGCTGTTGCTAAATATCATTTGAAGCCTCTTGCTGAAATTGTAGGTATTGGCCAAGGTGGTGTTGATCCATCAATCATGGGATTAGGACCTACACCTGCTATACGACAAGCACTAAAACATGCAAATCTAAAGCTAAAAGATATGGACTTATTAGAATTAAATGAAGCATTTGCTGCTCAATCACTAGGTGTTATCAAAGAGCTTGTTGAAGAACATGACATCACAAAAGAAGAAATTTTAGCTAAAACCAATATGAATGGTGGAGCTATTGCTCTTGGACATCCTGTTGGAGCAAGTGGAAATAGAATCATAGTTACTTTATTACATGAAATGCTCAAACAACCATCAGTTACTTATGGATTAGCTAGTCTATGCATAGGTGGCGGTATGGGAACTGCAGTAATACTAAAGAAAATATAGAAACTAAGGAGATAGAAATGGGAAAATTAGATCATAAAGTTGCTGTCATAACTGGTGGCGCAAAAGGGATAGGCCAAGCAATAGCTGTTGCTTTTGCTAGAGAAGGAGCAAAGGTTATTGCTGCTGATATGGGTGACTTATCTTATACTGAAAAAAATGTATTTGGTTATAAATTGAATGTGACAGATGTTCCTGCTGTTCAAGCATTCTTTGATGAAGTTGTTGCAAAATATGGAAAAATTGATATTTTGGTCAATAATGCAGGTATTACAAAAGATTCAATGACAAGAAAAATGACAGATGATCAATGGAATGCTGTTATTGACGTTAATCTCAAAGGTGTTTTTAATATGACACGTCTAATTGGACCACTCATGGAAGTCAATGGTTATGGTTCAATCATCAATATATCATCAGTTGTAGGTGTGTTTGGTAATATCGGTCAAGCAAATTACGCAGCAACAAAAGCTGGCGTGATTGGATTAACAATGACTTGGGCTAAAGAATTTGCTAGAAAAGGTGCTAATGTTCGTGTTAATGCGATTGCACCAGGTTATATCATGACTGATATACTAAAGACAATTCCTCAAGATTTACTCGATGAATTTGCTAAATTAACGATGTTAAAACGACTTGGTCAACCTGAAGAAATTGCAAGTGTTGCTTTATTCTTAGCATCAGATGATGCATCTTATATCACAGGTCAGACAATCAATGCAAATGGTGGCATGCGCTTATAAAAACAAAAAGAAAGAGGTGTCCTATGGAAAAAGTAAAAGTTGGAATTGTAGGAACCGGTATATATTTACCTAAAGGTAGAATGACAGCACGAGAAATAAGCAAAGCAACTAAAGGTGTATGGAGTGAACAAGCAGTAATTGATAAATTAGGCATTAGAGAAAAGACCATTCCATCACAAAATCTATCAGATGGCACACAAGAAATGGGTGCCTTGGCTGCACTTGACGCCCTAAAGAATACAGGAATAAATCCTTTAGATATCGATGTTATCTTAAGTCTTTCAGAAGAGTGGAAAGAATATCCTCTAACAACTTCAGCTCTTTATATTCAAGATCGCATTGGAGCAACTAATGCATGGGGTATCGATGTTCAAAATCGTTGCTGCACAACTGTTTCAGCGATGAAAATAGCAAAAGACATGTTAATTGCTGATGATGAAATCAACATCATTATGATTGCAGGTGGATATCGAAATGGTGATTTTGTCGACTATGAAGACAAAGACATGTCCATGATGTTTAATCTTGGTGCAGGTGGTGGAGCTATTATTTTAAAAAAGAATTATCATAAAAATATTTTATTGGGATCACATATCATTGGAGACGGAACTTTATCAAGAACAGCTGGTGTCGCAATTGGGGGCATATGCAATCCAATTACGCCAGAAAATCTTGATGAAGCCAAAAAATCTCTACGCCTTATGGACCCTGTAAAGATGAAAGATCGTTTAAATGAAGTATCAATGCCCAATTGGTTTAAGTGCATTGATGAGGCATTAAGAAAATCGAATATGACAAGAACTGATATTGATTATTTGGATATTTTACATATCAAACGTTCTGGACATGAATCAATGATTCAGGAATTAGGTCTAGAACCTAGCCAAACCATATATCTTGAAGATTACGGTCATCTAGGACAAATTGATCAAATTTTATCTTTGAATCTCGCCCTCAAGTCAGGAAAAGTTAAAAACGGTTCCGTTGTCTGTATGCTAGCGGCAGGTATTGGATATGTGTGGGCAGCAAATATTATTCAGTGGGGGGATAACTAATGGATCTCGTTGGAATTATCAACCGCTTAATCTTAGCACTCGCAGATGCAGCACCTTTAGCACTCGTTACTTTAGCGATTGTATTGATATTTAGAACATCATTTACAACCAATTTCGCACAAGGTATGATTGCAACATCGGCTGCATATACTGTAACTGTTTTCTATAACAGATATCTTGTTATTCATTATCCAGATTTTAATATATTTTTACTTATGATGTTTGCCTTCCTAACAGGAATTGTCGTTGGATTCATCATTGGAGTTTTAATTGATACAATTTTAATCAGGAAATCTCGTTACTCAAATATATTAACGAAACAAATGATTACGATGGGGTTGGTCTTATTCTTAATGGGTCTACTTCCAACAATCTTTTTCAAGGCTGATTTGAATATGCCTTCCATACCAAGATTCTTTACAGACAACATTAAGATTGCTGTTGGTGACAAATTCATTGTCATGCAGCAAAACAATTTGTATTCAATCATAACAGCAACCGTCGTCATCTCAATTGTGTTTATTGCACTGAAATATACAAAATGGGGTTTAGGTGTTCGTTCAACCGCTTCAAATGAAAAAGTAGCTAGTATGATGGGTGTTAACACCAAGATGATAACTGCTTTGAGTTGGGGTATTGCAGGTGCACTAGGTTCATTGGGTGGTATCATGTATGCAACAACACAAACTGTTACAGTTGCCTTAATGACTGAAATGCAAGTTAATGGCTTTCTAGCGGCTATACTGGGTGGATTTTCGACATTTTTTGGACCAGTTATTGGTGCCATTATTATTCCGATTTTAAGTTTAATCTCATATATTCTTTCACCAATGATAAAAATAGGGGATTCGGATTTAGGTGTTTACTACAAAGTATTTGTCTATCTCATCATTTTAATTGTTATTCTTATCAAGCCTATTGGGCTCTTCGGTAAGAAGATAGCGAAGAAGGTGTAGATGATGCAAATACTAAAAAAACAAGTGCAACATACATTGCACCGTGCTATTGAATACGTTAAAAAAATAGCTAAACATCCATTCTTTCCTATATTGGTTTTAGGTGTCTTTCTGATTTTACTTCAAATCATTGGCTCAACAGGAGTTATTCGCCCATCTTTACTCAATTTCATAAGTCCAGTATTGATTCGTTTTATGGTTGCATTAGGATTTATGTTATTACTAGGATATGCAGGCCTAGCATCACTTGGTACTGCTGGGTTTATGGGTTTAGGTAGTTATTTGCTTGGTTATTTATATCAAACAGTTGGTATGCCCGCAGAAGTTGCATTTTTAGTAGGTATAGCAACAGCATTGGTTCTTGGTATTCTTGTAGGATTTATTTCACTTCGAGTCGAAGGTATGTATCTTGCCATTGTAACCTTAGGACTTGGAGAAATACTCAAAAATTTCTTTCTTAATTCACCTTTGACAGGTGGATCAAATGGTATGAGACTTTTTGACGGCATTAAGATGTTAGGCCTATTTAGCAAAACATCAACCGTCTATAATCCTATTTACTATATCATTGTAGTTCTGATGATCCTATCGATGGTCTGGATATTAAATATCATTAACAGCCCAACAGGCAGAGCTATGTTATCTATAAAAAACAGCACCTCAGCTGCACAAGCAATGGGTATAAGTATTATGAAGTATCGTTTAAGTGCTTTTCTAATTGCTACTTTGTTTGCGGTAACTGCAGGTATGCTACAGATGATTAGAACAACTACATCTTATCCAAATTCTTGGGGTATCGATCTATCATTGAACGTTTTAGCTGCTGTTGTCATAGGAGGTACTAAAAATATTTGGGGTGTCCTGATTGGTACATTCATCGTATTTGGTTTAAAAGATATCGTTTTATCTAGAATACCTTTCTTTCAAACATATAATAATGCACATCTTATGTTCAGTGGTATTCTGATTATTCTTGTTGTTATGTTTTATCCTGGTGGTGTTGTTAGACTATTCAGTGATTTGCTGAGTTTCTTCAAGAAGATATCTGCTAAATTAAATCAATCATGGAAGGAGTATCGCTATGGCAAAGATCTTTAATCAACAAAAAAGGCAACTCCTTGATCGTCAAATATCAAATATTTTGTATCAGCTCGAATTGACAGAAGCCTATGCTCCTGTGATCACTAGAAATTTAAATGAGAAAAAAGCTAGACGTCTTGAAAACTTGAAATTATGGAAAGAAGAGTCCCTTCAAGAATTTGAATTATTGACATTGGCTGATGATGAATATATTAAAGCAAAAACAGATGATTCCATCAAACGACTTGAAAAGAAAGCATATTGGCAAAAAAGAGCTCAAAAAGCAGCTTTTGAACGTAAATATACTACAGCAAATGAGCAAGCACAACATCAAAGCGAATTACAGGAATCCTATAAGCACATAGAAAAAAAACAAGATGAAAAAATGTTATTCATTAAAAATAAGTATTCTAGTAGACATCTTTCGGATGAACAGATTAAGACAAATAAAAAAGTATATACTGATAAACTAGATGAATTAACAAAAGAACTTGCTCAATTTGAACAAAAAAGCGATCTAGAAATCAAGAACAAGCTTGACAAGGTTATCAAAAAAGCTGAACAGAAAAAACTGAAGCTCGATAAGTCATATGATCAAAAGAGCAAAAAAATGGAGCAATTGCTTAATAATCTTAGCAATCAATTAATTGTTTCTAATGATGTGATGGATAATCAAAGCATCTTAAAAATCGAAAATTTGACCATGCAGTTCGGTGGACTCAAAGCGGTAGATAATTTGACTTTTGAAGTTAAAAAAGGTGAGGTATTTGGATTAATCGGACCAAATGGTGCTGGAAAAACGACAGTTTTCAATTGTATTACACAATTTTATAAACCAGCACATGGAAATATCTATTATCGTAATTCCGTGAATGATATCATCTTGCTCAATAATTTCAAGGTGCATAACGTCATTAAACAAGGTATTGTACGGACATTTCAAAATGTTGAATTGATATGGGAACTTTCAATTTTAGATAACATGCTCGTTGGAGCACACAGTCTATATCGTTCAAGTTTTATTACCCATTCTTTTCAAACATTTGGATTTAGAAGAGAGGAAGCTATTCTTAAAGCAAAAGCAGAGAAAATTCTTCTTGACTTAGATTTGCTGATCTATAAAGATTTCTATCCTATTGGTCTACCTTACGGTGTTCTTAAGAAGATTGAATTAGCAAGAACTTTGATGACAAATCCAAGTTTAATCATTCTTGATGAACCTGCGGCTGGATTAAATGATGCAGAAACTGAAGTACTTGCTGAGACAATCAAAAAAATTCAAAAGGATTATAATTGTACTATATTCCTCGTTGAACATGATATGGGTCTTGTAATGAGCATATGTGATACCATTTGCGCGATTTCTTTTGGTAAGAAACTAGCAATGGGAACTCCTCAAGAAATTCAATCTAATAAACTTGTTCAAGAAGCATATTTAGGAGGCGAATAACATGGCATTATTAGAGATAAGAAATCTAGTTATTGATTATGGTATTATTCGCGCTGTCAAGGGTATTAATCTTGATGTTCAAGAAGGAAAGATTGTAGCGATTCTTGGAGCTAACGGTGCAGGAAAATCTACTTTGATTAGAAGCATTTCTGGTGCAACCAAGATCAAATCTGGAACAATCACATTTGATGGTATTGATATCACAAATAAAGATCCTCATAAGATTACATCTAAAGGTATTTTACAGTCTCCAGAAGGACGTATGATTTTTGTGGGTTTAACGGTAGAAGAAAATTTAAAAGTTGGTGCGTACTCGTTAAAGACGGAATTACGTGAAGTTGTGGAAAATGGACAAGCAAGTACGATTAAGATGAGTGTTAAAAAGCAAATTGAGGAATTATTGCGTGAAGTTTATGCTTATTTTCCTATCTTAGGAGAAAGAAGAAAACAGCAAGCATCTACGCTTTCTGGTGGCGAACAACAAATGTTAGCCATAGGAAGAGCATTGATGGGTAAACCAAAACTTCTTTTACTCGATGAACCTTCACTTGGTCTTGCACCACTTATTGTAAGAGATATTTTTCAAATTATTGAACAAATCAAGAAAAAAGGGAAAACAATACTAATTGTTGAACAAAATGCCTATCAGACGCTAAAGATTGCAGACTACGCTTACCTGATGGAACTTGGTTTAGTTAAAAAAGAAGGTACAGGACAAGCCTTACTAAAAGATACAGATCTTGTCAATGCGTACCTTGGTACTTCAAAATAAGGTTCCTAACGTTCTAAAAGGACGGAAATAATAAAAAAAATGCCAAAAGGCAAAAAGGAGATATTATGAAACGTGTATTATTAGCTTTATTAGTTTTAGTTAGTACATTCGCTTTAGTTGCATGTACAGCTAAAGTTGATGCAACAGTTGAAAGTCTAGTAGTAGTTACTCAAGCAACCAAAGTTGAGTATGTTATCGGTGAAGATCTAGATTTGGCTGGTTTTGAAGTTAAGGCAGTTATGTCAGACGGTACTGAAGTAATATTATCAAATACTGATTTTGATTTAACTGGTTTTGATTCAACAACAGTTGGACAAAAGACTCTCACATTGATTTATGGTGGAAAATACATCACATTTACTGTATCAGTATTTGATCCAGAAGCAGATAAAGAATTATTATATCTTGAAATTCTTAGTTTGCCAAAACAACAGGTGTATTTAATTGATGAAGCATTCAAGTCAACAGGATTAGTTGTACAAGCAGTGTACAATACTGGTGAAAAAGAAGTTGTTACTGATTATACATTATCAGGATTCAATAATTCTGGATTAACTGACTTTGGTGTAATGAGTATCATCTGGGGCAATAAAGTTGTTACTTTCGGTTATAAAGTTCGTGCAATAACTGTTCAAGGTGTAACTGATACAACAATTACTGTTGGTAATTGTGCTGCCACTTCAGGATATCTTGCTGCTGTTGGTTTACCATTCAATGCTGGTATTGAAGCTTATTTCTATAAGATCAATGAAGCTGGTGGTATTGCAGGTCGTACATTAAACTTTGTTCATTATGATGATGGTTTCTTTGATGCTACTGTTGGTTTGAATTACACTAAACAACTAGTTGAAGAAGATAATATCTTTGCTCTTGTAGGACATTTTGGAACTCCAACAGTTGGAGCTACAATAGGTTATATCCAAGAAGTTGGTGTACCTATGGTATATGCTGCAACTGGTATTAACGCATTATACTTCCAAGAATCAGTTGGTAATCCAGTTATGGCTGTACAACCAATTTACAAGACTGATGGTCGTGTGATGGCTGCTCGTGTATTAAATGAATCATTATTCGGAACTGCTGGTGATGCTAAATTAGCTGCAACTGCTAAAGTAGGCGTTCTATACACACCAGACGATGTTGGTAATAGTATTAAAGCTGGTATCGAAGTTCAAGCAATTACTGAAGGTAGAGAATCAAGTTTCGTCTACAGATCATTTACTGCTGCTGATACTGCTGCACTAAATAACGCAGTTCTAGATTTAGTAAGTGCTGGAGTCAGTGCTGTAATCGTTGCATCAAACCAACTACCTTTCAAGGCTGCTGTTGGTGCTCTTGATAGCAATGCTTTAGACGTTCCTGTATTCACATCTTATGTTAATGCTGATGCTACTTCAGTCGATCCTCTTGTTGATTATGGATTTGATATGTATGCAAATGCATGGTTAGACATCCTAGATGCTACAACAACTAGCGGATTCTCTGCAGACTTTGATACATTTGCTGCTGATATGGTTGCTGCAGATTATGCAGCCTATGCTGCAAATGCTTATGCAATGGCAGGTTATATTGCTGCATCTATATTTGTTGAAGGATTAACAAGAGTTGGTACTGATACACTAACTTGGGAATCATTTATCAAAGCTATGGAAGCATCTCCAATTAGTGTACCTATGGGTGGAATAGTTGATTTCACTGGTGGTAAACGTTGGGGTATTGCATCAATGTCTTTATTACAACTTGACTTATCAGCAGGCTATCCTGCTTGGGCTAAAGTAAGAGATATTGAAACTATTGGCGCTATTGAAGCAAAATAATCAGTAAATAATGTTAAAATGATGGGGAGAGGCAACTCTCCCCTCATCCTAACATATGAAAGAGGCAATTATGAAAACACCTAAAACTATAACTGTACAAGAAGCTATAAAACTTGTTAAAAGCGATGACATCATTGTTATCGGAATGGCTGGTGCAGAACCCAGATTGTTCTTAAGTGAATTACACAAGCGTGCAGGTGAAGTAAAAAACGTACGTGTTACAAATTGTTTACCATTTGAAAATGCTGAATTTTTTATCAATCCGATTTATAAATCATCATTTTCAGTTGACAGCTGGTTTTATGGCCCTTCTCTTAGAAAGGCTTCAGAAAATGGGAATATTAGTTTCATCCCCAATCACTTACATCTAGCTGGTCGTAAGCGTTTTGAGCATGCAAGACCCAATATTTTTGTCGGTATATCAACCTTACCTGATAAGCATGGTTATGTTTCATTATCGTTATCTAATGTTTATGAAAAGGAAGCGATTGCCTTAGCTGATATAGTCATCATCGAAATGAATCCCAATTTCCCAAGAACCTTTGGCGATTTAGAGGTTCATGTGAGTGATATCGACTATTTGATTGAAGCAGATTATCTGGCACCTACATTACCTGATGCAATTCCTAATGAAAAGGACATTAAAATCGGCAAATATATTGCTGATTTAATTGAAGATGGTTCATCGATTCAATTAGGTATTGGTGGGATTCCAAATGCTGTAGCACAGATGTTGCTCAATAAAAAAGATTTAGGCATTCATACTGAGATGTTGACAACTGGTTTTATGCACTTGATTAAATCAGGTGCAGCAAACGGTAAAAAGAAAACGTTACATGTTGGTAAACACATTTGTTGTTTTGCCTTAGGTACTCAAGAACTCTATGATTTCATTGATAATAATCCAAGTGTTCAAATCCTAAATGGCAATTATGTCAATGACCCACACATTATCGGTCTTAACGATCATCAAGTCTCAATTAACACTACGATTGAAATTGATTTAACCGGTCAATGTGCCTCTGAATCAATAGGATATAAACAGTTTAGTGGTACTGGTGGGCAAGTAGACACTGCAGTTGGTGCTCAAAACTCCAAAGGCGGAAAAAGTTTTATAACACTTTACTCCACTGCAATGGTAAAAAACCATGAAACTGGAGAAAAAGAAGAAATTTCAAAAATTGTACCATTTTTAAAACCTGGTGCTGCAGTCACTTTATCAAGATCTGATGTTGATTACGTTGTTACTGAATATGGTTGTGTATCGCTTAGAGGAACTACGGTACGGGAACGCATCGGATTGCTGATAAGCATCGCACATCCAAAGTTTAGAGCTGAATTAACAAAAGAAGCTGTTCGTCTTGGTTATATCGTAGGAGCTTAATATGTCAAATCTCAATTTCAAAGGAAGAAAGATATTTTATGATATTCAAGGCGAAGGTAAACCAATACTCATCTTAAATGGCATCATGATGTCAACAAAAAGTTGGGAACCATTTGTTAAATCCTTTACTGCTAACAATCAGCTTATCCGCTTAGATTTTATTGATCAAGGACAAAGTGATAAACTTGAAAACAGTGCCTATACTCAAGATATACAAGTGGATATCATTGAAGCGCTACTTAAAGAATTAAGCATTCATAAAGTCAATATTGTAGGCATATCATATGGTGGAGAAGTTGCTACCATGTTTGCAATTAAATTTCCATTTATGGTTGATCGATTGGTTTTATTCAATACCACCCCTTATACATCACCATGGTTAGCTGAAATTGGTCATCAATGGAATGCGATTGGTAAAACAAGAGATGGTGCTACATACTATAAAGCAACCATTCCTGTCATCTACTCACCGAGTTATTATGAAGCAAGACTTGATTGGATGAAAAAAAGAGAAGCATTCTTGCTACCTATTTTTTCAAATCCTGTCTTTTTAGATGCGATGGAAAGATTAACCAATAGTGCTGAATCTTACGATGTTAGAAATCAAATCAGTCAGATTATAGCACCTACATTAATTGTTGCTGCTGATGAAGATTACCTAACACCCATAGCAAATCAGAAAGAGCTTCATAAACAGATTAAAAATTCAGAACTTGTGGTCTTACCTGGTGTTGGACATGCTTCTATGTATGAAAGACCCTTGCTGTTTGTTACTTTAGTTTTGGGCTTTATCAATGCCCTTGAAACTGAATATAAAATATAGGAGGTTTTGTTAATGGAAAAAAAGAAAATCACACTAAAAAATGGTGAAATCATTTCTTATGTCGAACAAGGTGAAGGAGAAAAAACAATTGTTTTAATCCACGGTAACTTTTCATCATCTTTACATTTCACACCATTACTTTCAAGATTACCAAAAAACTTTAAAGTTATAGCCCCTGATTTGAGAGGCTTCGGTGATTCGAGCTATTTTCGTAGAATCAGCAGTTTAGCAGATTGTGCAACTGATGTTCATTTATTGATGGAAGCATTAAGCATTAAACAGGCTTTTGTTGTAGGTTGGTCACTAGGTGGTGGTGTCGCACTTGAACTTGCTGCAGCCTATCCGAAAGATGTGTTAAAACTGGTTTTAATTAACTCAACAACACATCGAGGTTATCCTATATTTAAGAAGAATGAACTCGGTCAACCACTCTTTGGTCAAGTCTATGAATCAGCAGATGAATTGGGCAAAGATGCAGTTCAAGTTGTTCCACTTCTAGAAGCTCAAAAAAATAAGAATTTTGCTGTCATGAGTTATATTTTCGATTTAACAATCTATACAGTGGGTAAACCAAGTGTAGAAGACAATAAGCTTTGGATTGATGAATCCTTGAAACAAAAAAATTTAATAGATGCTGACTGGGCTCTGGCTAACTTAAATATGTCTGATATTCACAACTTCTATAATGCAGGCACACAAACCATTAACAAGATCAAGTGTCCTGTACTGCATACGTGGGGAACAAAAGATATTGTTGTTCCTGAATATATGGTAAAAGAAAATATCAAAGCATTAGAAAAAAACTCTACTTTGATTGTGTATGAGAATTGTGGACATTCACCATTGGTCGATGTTCCCGATCAACTCACAAAAGATATTCTCAATTTTATCAATCAATAAAGGGCTATGCCCTTTTTTGTTAAGGAGCTAGAAAATGAAAATAAAGGATTTTAATTTATTCGTTGAGGACTTGGGAA
>CAZPLF010000010.1:45021-59152 GCA_964587475.1 uncultured Mariniplasma sp. | reverse complement strand
TATGAAAAAAGATATTAATAGATTTTTTGTGTCTACTAACATCTTACTATTTCAGAAATTAATCCACTGTTTTCTTTATTTTTTTGACTTGTTTAGTCAATTCTACAATGAGAAGTGGTAACATGACTAATCCAAAGATAATGAGCCACTGAGATAGAGAAGGCATGATGATTTTAAAGATTTCTCTTGTAAAAGGTAGAACCACAACGAGTACTTGAAGTGTCACGCTTACAAGTAAAGCGTAAATGATATATTTGTTTTTCGCTAATTTGAAAGTAGAATGTTTTTGACTTCTTACGTTAAATGCATGAACAAGCTGTGATAAAGCAAGAACGATAAAGGTCAATGTTTGTGCTGTAATCATTTTTAAGCTTGGATCTGTCGTCATAAACCAGCCGATGATATATGCACCAAATGCAATCAGACCTAGCATGAGACCTTGCCAAGCGATTTTTTTACCTAATCCATCAGCAAAGATAGATTCTTTACTATTTCTAGGTTGGTCATTCATGATATCTTTTTCTTTTGGATCAAGACCTAATGCAATAGCCATTAATGAATCTGTTACTAGGTTTACCCAAAGAATTTGAACAGCTGTAAGTGTTGTTACTCTTGTACTGAAAATGAGGATACCTATTGTTGTTCCTAAGAATATGGTGATGATTTCACCGATATTACAACTTAATAAGAAGTGAATCGCTTTTTTAATATTAGAGAAGATTTTTCTTCCTTCACTGACAGCATTGACAATGGTTGAAAAATTATCATCAGTTAAAATCATATCTGCAGCACCTTTAGCAACTTCAGTTCCAGTGATGCCCATTGCAATTCCAATATCTGCTTTCTTAATTGAGGGTGCATCATTAACGCCGTCACCTGTCATAGCAACCACATGTCCTGATGAGCGCCACACATCAACAATTCTAACCTTATTTTCAGGACTCACACGTGCATAGACTCTTATGTTTTCATACTTCTTAATAAACTCCTCATCACTCATTAAATCGAGTTCGTGACCCGTAATTGCATAATCATCATCTTTTAAAATATTCAATTCTTTAGCTATAGCAACTGCAGTATTGATATGATCACCTGTGATCATGATCGTTTTTATACCTGCTTTGTCACATAAAGCAATTGAATCTTTAACTTCGGGTCGTGCAGGATCCATCATTCCAACCAATCCGATTAGAGTTAAACCCTGTTCCAAATCGTCTGTACCTAATTTTTTCAAATCTAGCTTTGGATCAATTTTTTTGTAAGCAATCGCCAAAACTCTTAAAGCATTATTTGATAAATCATGATTGGCTTTCTCAAAATCACTTAGGTTTTTGTCTGCTGTACCATCGATGGAAATAGATCTTTTAAAAATAACATCTGGTGCACCTTTAATGATTGCGTATCTTCCGTCTTCTAAGTCGTGAACTGTTGTCATCAGTTTACGCTCAGAATCAAATGGAAGTTCATATAATCGAGGATATTTTTTAATGATTTCTATTGGATTTTGGTTAATCGCAATCGATAGATCAGTAAAGGCAATTTCCGTAGGATCACCAATTTTGATATATTGATCTTCTTGTTTTTGTAATTTAGTATCATTACATAAAGCACCAAATATGCCAATTTTTTTTAGAGTTTCATTGATTTTAGTATCAGAGTTAATAGAAACTAATTCATTGTAAATGAATACTTTTTGAACTGTCATTAAATTTTGAGTTAACGTACCTGTCTTATCGGAACAAATGATACTGGTAGAACCTAAAGTCTCTACTGCAGGCAAGGTGCGGATAATAGCTTGTTTCTTAACAAGGTTTTGCATACCTAGAGCTAACACAATCGTAATAATTGCAGGAAGACCTTCTGGAATGGCGGCAACTGCTAGAGCAATTGAAGTTAATAGAGCTTCTTTCCATACTTCGAAATCTACGCCACCACTCACAAGATAAGCTTCAACGATTGTAATGACAAAGATGATAAATGTTATACCGAGAGCGACGAATGCGAGGAGTTTACCTAACTGACTCATGCTTTTCTGTAAAGGTGTCAGTTCGTCTTTTGTTTCATTGAGCATCGAAGCTATTTTACCAAGTTCAGTTTGCATACCAACAGATTGGACAACTGCAACTCCACGACCGTATGTAACAACAGTTCCCATGAAGCCTAAATTAATTCGATCACCCAAAGGTATATTCTCTTCAGATAAAGGATCACTTATCTTATTTACTGAAACAGCCTCACCAGTCAATGTTGATTCATCAATTTTTAAATTGATTGATTCGACGATTCTTACATCAGCGGGAACGTAATCTCCTGCATCTAAGATAACAATATCACCAACAACTAAATTTTTGACATCAATAACGATATCTATCCCATCTCTTTTTACTTTGGAATGAGGTGAAGACATGGCTTTAATCGAAGCAAGTGCCTTTTCTGCTTTGGCTTCTTGGAAGAGTCCTAATAAAGCATTCAATATGACGATACCAATAATTAAAAAGCCTTCTGCAATATCACCAGTAATAAAGGATAAAATAGAGGCTCCGATTAAAACAAGGATCATAAAATCTTTGATTTGATCCACAAATTTGAGAAAAAATGATTTCCCTTTTGTCTCATCCAATTGATTTGGTCCATTTTGAACAAATCTCTTTTCAGCGTCCACCGACGATAAACCGGTTTTTATATTTGATGATACGTAAGTTTCTAATTCGTGAATTGTTAATTGATGAAATTGTTTATCCATATTGATCTCCGTCCAATTGGTGAAATGATTACTGACCTATTGTATCATGAATTTTAGGATGAAACAAGATGATGATTACTAGAGATGATGACCATATACTACGTATAATCATGAACAAAAACTAAAAATTGATTGTAAGATTCAAAGCAAGTAAACAAAAAAAATGTATAACAAATTTAGAAATTATAAAAACTAAAGTATCTCTATTTTTTCGAAAACGTTATCATAATAAAAATAAAGTCATATCCATTGACTTAATGCTTTTTTTTAAAAAAAGTGTTATAATGTTTATGCAATTAACGATACTAAAAAAGGAGTCACATATGAACACAAATTCGAGAATAACAAGTGAAAAACTTGCACTTTTTGAAACGCAAATTCAAAAGAACAAACAACTTCCTGGACCACTTATGCCAACGTTACATGACGCACAGCATATCTTTGGGTATATCCCAATTTCAATCCAAAAAATCATTGCTTCAGAGTTAAATGAAAGTGTTGCAAAAATCAACGGTGTTGTAACTTTTTACAGCAATTTTTCTATTACCCCAAAAGGTAAGAAATGTATTGGTGTATGTCTAGGTACAGCATGTTATGTTCGCGGTTCTCAAACAATTATGGATACACTAGAAGAAGAATTGGGAATTAAAGATGGACAAACAACAAAAGATGGAGAAATCACGCTTCAATCATCAAGATGCATTGGTGCTTGTGGACTTGCTCCAGTTTTTTCTGTTGATGATCATATCTACGGGAATGCAACAATCTCTAAAGCAAAACAAATTTTAAAAGAAACAAAGGCTCAAGCGCACGAAGCAAAATGAGTCTTCAGTCGAATTAGATGACAATTCTTTTAAATAAGGATTGTATTCAGATGAAAACGAATCAAGAAATTGAGAATATACGAGGTATATCATGAAATCATTAGAAGAATTAAAGAAATTAAGAGACGAAGCATTGGATAAGATGACAATGCGTTTTATCAAAAATGGCATTCGCATTCAAGTTGGTCTGGGTACTTGTGGTATTGCTTCAGGTGCAAAACCAATCCTAGCTACATTTTTGGATGAAGTTGAAAAACGTGAATTGACAAATGTAAGTGTTACTCAAGTTGGTTGTATGGGGGAATGTGCATATGAACCTATGGCAGAACTCATTGATTATCATGGGCAATCCTTTGTATACTGCAATTTAACGGAAGCTAACGCAAAAGAAATTATAGAAAGACATGTTATGAACCAAGAGCCAGTACTAAGACTCTTGTTAACAACAAAGAAAGGATAGGTGCTCATATGCTAGAAAGAATTCAAGTAATCATTTGTGGCGGAACAGAATGTAGCAATGATGAATCTGTAAAAATCAAAGAAGCATTCTCATCCTATCTTGATGTAATAGATATGAAAGATGAAGTTGCTCTAGTACTTACAGGAAGTAAAGGTTTATGTTCATTGGGACCTGTACTTGTCGTATATCCAGGAGAAATTTTTTATACGGATGTTACAGAAAAAGATGTTAAAGAAATTTGTGAAGAACACTTTAAAAAGGGTAAACCTGTTCAACGCTTAATGTATAACGACTTTGAAGCTCAAAAAAGAATTAAAAAGAATAGTTTAGTTAAATTTTACGGTATGCAAAAACGTATTGCTTTAAGAAACTGTGGCAATATCAATCCTTTGGATATCAATGAATATATTGCTAGAGATGGTTATCTTGCACTAGGTGAAATCTTAGCATCAAAAACACCTCAACAAGTTATTGATGAAATGATTAAGTCGGGATTAAGAGGTCGTGGTGGTGGAGGATTCTCTACTGGTAAAAAATGGCAATTTGCTAAGAATTCTGAATCAGATCAAAAATATGTCATCTGTAATGCCGATGAAGGCGATCCAGGTGCATTTATGGATAGAGCTGTTTTAGAAGGAGACCCACATTCAGTTTTGGAAGCTATGACTATTTGTGGTTATGCTATTGGTGCTGATCAAGGGTTCATCTACGTACGTGCTGAATATCCTGTTGCTGTTGAGCGTCTCAATTATGCAATTGAAGAAGCTAGAAAAATGCAATTATTAGGAGACAACATATTTAATAGTGGTTTCAATTTCAATATCGATATCAGACTTGGTGCTGGTGCCTTTGTTTGTGGTGAAGAAACAGCATTAATCGCATCTATTGAAGGATACCGTGGTATGCCAAGACTTAAGCCACCTTTTCCAGCAGCTAAAGGTCTTTGGGGTAAACCAACGAACGTAAATAACGTGGAAACCTTAGCTAATATTCCAGTTGTCTTTCTTAAAGGTGCTGATTGGTATAAATCTATTGGAACAAAAGATTCAAGTGGTACAAAAGTATTTGCACTTGGTGGGAAGATTAATAATACTGGATTGGTAGAGGTTCCAATGGGAACCACACTTCGCGAAGTAATCTTTGATATTGGCGGAGGCATTCCAAACAAACGCAAATTTAAAGCTGTCCAAACAGGTGGTCCATCAGGTGGATGTATTACTGAGAAAGATTTAGATACACCCATTGATTTTGAAAACTTGAAAAATCTTGGATCGATGATGGGTTCGGGTGGAATGATTGTCATGGATGAAGACAACTGTATGGTTGACGTTGCACGTTTCTACCTTGATTTTACAGTTGATGAATCATGTGGTAAATGTACACCTTGTCGCGAAGGAACCAAACAAATGCGCGACATCCTAAATCGCATTTGCGAAGGACAAGGAACAATGAAGGATATCGATACACTTGAAATACTAGCCCATATGATTCAAGAAACGTCATTATGTGGTTTAGGACAAACTGCACCGAATCCTGTTTTATCTACGCTTAAACACTTTAGAGATGAATATATAGCACACGTTGTTGACAAAGCTTGTCCAGCAGGCGTTTGTCGCGAACTCACTAGTTTTGTTATTGAGGAAAACTGTATCGGTTGTACGAAATGTGCTAGAAACTGCCCAGTTAACGCAATATCAGGTTGGCCAAAACAAATTCATAGAATTGATTTAGAGCTATGCATCGGTTGCGGTGCATGTAAGAAGACATGCCCTGTGGGTGCCATATCAAGTCAGCCTAAACATCAGGAGGCAAGTTTATGAGTAAGGATGTTCAATTAACAATTAATGGTAAAAACTATACTGCCAAATCGGATCAGACAATTTTGAAAGTTGCAGAAGAAAATAATATTTTCATACCTAGACTATGCTTTCTTGAAGGTATACATGAAGAAGGTAATTGCCGTTTATGTTCAGTAAAGGTCAATGGCCAGCAAAATTTAAAACCAGCATGTCGCACGACTGTTGAAGAAGGTATGAAAGTCATTACTGACGATGTTGATATCTATCGTTCAGTTTCAGCAAATTTAGAATTGCTTTCACATAAGCATCGTTTTGAATGTTTCACATGTTCAAGAGAAGACAATTGTGAATTCTTGGATTTACTCAGAAGATATTCTATTGAAAACGACTTAAATCATATGTATGGATTATATGATAAACCATTATATTTTTCCGATTCATCTGGTGTTATCGTTATTGATAGTAGTAAATGTGTTCTTTGTGGTCGCTGCGTTTCCGCTTGTGAACAGTTAACAGGATTAGGCATTTTAAACTTCAATGAAAGAGGTTCCGATACCTATGTTGGACCTGCTCTTTTCCATGATCTAGAAGATGCAGGATGTATCTATTGCGGTAAATGTATTCAAGCATGCCCAACAGGTGCATTAAGCGAAAAAGATGATGTCAAGAGTTTAGAGTATGCTTTGAGAGATCCTAAAAAGACAGTTATTTGCCAAGTTGCACCATCAGTTAGAGCAGCCATCGGTGAAGAATTTGGTTATCCAATGGGAACAAATGTTGAGGGCTTAATGTTTGCGGCCCTAAAGGCTTTAGGCATACACCAAATCATGGATACTAATTTTACTGCTGATTTAACGATTCTTGAAGAAGGAACAGAATTTATTAGTCGTTTGGAAAATGGTGGACCATTCCCCATGTTCACATCTTGTTCCCCAGGTTGGGTTAATTTTCTTGAAATCTATAATCCTGAATACATTCCGAACTTATCATCATGTAAATCACCACAACAAATGGCAGGTGCTTTGATTAAAACGTATTATGCAGATAAACTTCATTTAGATCCAAAAAATATTGTTTCGTTATCTATCATGCCATGTATTGCGAAAAAAGAAGAAGCGAGAAGACCTGAAATGGGTAGAGATGGGTATCGTGATGTTGATATCGTACTTACAACAAGAGAACTTGCGCGTTTAATTAGACATAAGAAGATTCCATTTACTCAATTAGTACCAACGAGACCCTTCGGTGAACTTGCAGTTTATACAGGTGCAGGTAATATTTTTGGAGCCACTGGTGGTGTCATGGAAGCTGCCCTAAGAACAGTAACCGAGATTTTAGAAGGCACTTCAACTCCTGTGGAGTTTAGAGAAGTTCGTGGTCTTCAAGACATTAAAGAAGCAACTTATACCATTAAAGGCACTGAAGTGAATGTTGCAGTTGTTCATGGTGGGAAAGCAATTAAAACCTTCTTAGAAAACTTAAAAACCAGTGAAAAACAATATCATTTTGTTGAATTCATGGGATGTACAGGTGGATGTATCAATGGTGGTGGACAACCGATTGTTCCTGCTAGAATGTACGAGTCCAAGGATATTAGAACGCTTAGAGCATCTGTTCTTTATGATATTGATGAAACAGCAGAAATGCGTAAGTCACATCAAAATCCTTCTGTTATCAAACTTTATGAATCTTTCTTAGGAAAGCCTAATTCCCATTTATCACATGAACTATTACACACGCATTATCAAAAACGTGAAAGTTATAGTAAAATAAAATAAATTAATATTGATAATCAACTTAGAATAGAGGTACGAAATGAAGAAAATAGTTATATTAATGTTATTTACAGTATTTGTTTTATCAGGTTGTACAAAAAAAGAAGCTATTACGATGATTGTTCCCTTTGGTGGGCCACAAATCGCTCAACTATATCTTCAAGCAAGCGATGATTACACTGTTGATATCATTCAAGGTCCAGATCCACTGATTGCTGCATTTGGTTCTAAAACATATGATGCTATCTTCGCTGGATCCAATCTAGGTGCGAAATTTTATAACTCTCAGCCTGAATATATTTTATTAGCTACAATTGTATGGGGAAGCACATTTTTGATTTCAACATCAGACATTCCCGATATGGATAGCCTAGAAGGTAAAGAGATTATTGCCTTTGGTCCCAATTCCACACCAGATATTATCTTAAAATATTTATTAGCTGAATTTGATGTGAATGCGACAATCACTTATGTTGATTCTGTAGCTTCTGCATCAGCAATGTTTATTGCAGATCCAACTAAAATAGTGCTAACCGCTGAACCAGTGTTAACAAATATAAAAGCGGTTGTTAATAATGTCAATGTTTTAGATTTTCAAGAACTTTATGGTGAAGTCTCAACAAGTTCTTCATATCCTCAAGCTAGTGTATTCATTAAATCTAGTTTGGAACAATCCAAGATTGATCAATTGATTGAAGACTTAACTGATTCTATCGATAAAGTCAATAACGATCGAGAAGGTACAGCTGCACTTGCTGTAGAATTGAATATAGGATTGTCATATGATGTTGTTTATAATTCAATTCCCAATAATAATCTTCTCTATGTATCAGCACAAGATGCTAAGGCAGCCTTAGTTGAATACTTTAATTTGCTTGCAGAAACGAATATTGCGCTTATAGGCGGCATGTTGCCTGACGATAACTTTTATTACGGAGAATAGGTATGAAAAAAGCGATTTGGATGACGAGTTCAATCTTTACGTTGTTTCTCATCTGGGTGATTGCTTATGTAGCAATTGATCATCCAATCATTTTGCCTTTACCCAATCAGGTTTTTAGTGCTATCTTCAGTATTTTTACAAACAAAATATCATTAATAGCAATATCACTAACAGTGTTTCGCTTACTTATATCTATCGTACTTTCAGCTTTTATTGGTATTGTCTTTGGAGTTCTAGCTGGATTTAAAAACAATATTTCATTATTTTTAAAACCATACGTTACAATCCTTAGAACCATACCTGTCATTTCTATTGTTGTTATATTGCTGATCTTATTTGGATTGAAATACACACCTTATTTGATTACTTTTCTAATGGTATTCCCAATTATCTATACGGGTGTACTTGAAGGTTTTCACCAATTAGACAAGGAACTCATTGATGTCTATCGACTTGAACAGCATGATTGGAAATTGGCACTTAAATATATTTACTTCCCAATGGTAAGAAAGTATGTTCTTTTGTCTTTTTTGCAGTCATTTGGACTAGGAATCAAAGTTTTGGTCATGGCTGAGTATCTTGCTCAGAGCAGAAATTCGATTGGGAACGCAATTTATCTTGCAAAAATAAACATTCAATATGATTTTGTATTTGCATGGACAATCATTTTAATCATCATTTCATTCATCATCGAATTTGGGATTCATAAGTATCAGTTAAAAGTGAATTTAGATTAAATTTTTATTTTTTTATGCAAAGTATATAGAAACATCAGTCACATTTGTTCAAAATAATGCAAATCTTAAATGAACATGATTAAATAGAAAAAAATATATGATTTCGCATATATATCTGTTGATATTTCTGATTGCATCATGTATAATAATACTGTTTCTTCTACCCTTTGGTAGGAGAGACCCGTGAATTAGTCCTAATGTCTACATCCCCCCCCAAGACATTAGGACCTTTTTTATTTTTTTATCGTTGACATGATATAATATTAATAAAAAGAGGGGTTTAAAATATATGGCTAGATTATCATGTCATTTCAGTTCAACTATTTTGGATATTGGTACAACAATCCTCGTACTTCTTCCTGAGGATATAAAAGAAAACGAAAAGCTCAAAGTTCTTTATTTATTGTCAGGATATACAGGAGATCACACAGACTGGACAAGATTGACTGCTATTGAACGATATATTCAAAAGTATCGGATAGCTGTTGTCATGCCCGATGGTAATAATAGCTATTACACAGATATGGTCTATGGTTTCAAGTATTTTTCATTCATATCCAAAGAGCTTCCTGATTTTGTAGAAAGAATGTTTCCTATATCAGCAAAAAAAGAGGATCACTATATCGCTGGTTTATCCATGGGTGGATATGGTGCACTAAAGGTTGCTTTTTCATTTCCAAATCAATATCAGAAGGTGGCTAGTCTATCGGGAGCATTAGATATAGAACATATTAGATCTTTAAGTCAGGAAAGCGGAAGAAATTCTCAATTTATTGCAACCTTCGGCGAAAATTCCACACAAAACACAAATAATGATTTGAAATATCTCTTTTCTCAAATGTCAAAAAAAGAAAAAGAGGAGATGAGCCTCTTTATAGGGTGTGGAAAAGATGATTTTTTATACCAAGATAATATCAATTTTATTTCATTTTTAAAACAGCAAAAAACAGAATTTACATTTGTTGAATCGTCAGGTTCACATGATTGGTCCTTTTGGGATGACTACATCCAAAAGGTTTTAAAATGGATGTTTGACTAATAAAAAGTCCTACTAGGACTTTTTATTTGCAAAACGAATAAAATCAGGGAATACTTTTCTCCATGCGGATTCGTGATGGATATCATCAGTTTCAATGAAGAGAATGTCATTTACATTTTTTTCTTTAAGTAAGTTGTATAGGTTTCTACTGTTTTGGAGATAGAGTTCACTAAAGTCGGGCATTTTTTCATTACTTGATTCTTTGCTGCCTATTGAGATGAAAAATCTTTGATCAGTATCAACATTGGTTTTCTTAATGAAATTTAAAAAAGCTTTTTCATTGAACCATGAAGATAGAGAGAAGATACCTACATGTTTAAAAACCTTTGGATACTTCAATGCGATGTATGTGGAAATAAATGCTCCCATTGAACTTCCACCAATCATTGAATGTTCATAACTTGGCATTGTCCGATAATTTTCATCAATAAAAGGCTTGACTTTATTTATGATAAATTTGGCATAAGCTTTACCTAAACCACCAACAGCACCTAGAAATTTTGTATTAACAGATCTAGAACGTTTCCAAGGAGAGTATTCAAACAATCGTTTATCGGAATTATCAATACCTACGATAATGAGATCGCGAATTAGTCCTTTTTCTAATAGATTTGTTATCGTTTCAGTAATACCCCAAGATATACCGCTATAGGATGTTTTGTCATCAAATAGATTTTGTCCATCATGCATATATAATACCGGATATTTATCATTTGACGTCATGTAGTTTTCTGGGAGTGAAATTCTAATTGTACGCTCATTTTTAGTCGTATCAATGTATAAATGTCTTGTTTCAATATTTCTCATAAAATCGCTTCCTTTGATTTCATTTTATCACAAAGCAAAATGAGTAGTCTTCATTTTATGAAATATGTTAAAATAGAGGTAGCACATAGGAGGTCTCTATGGTAAAAACAAACAATCAATTGAATAAATTGAAAGCAAACAGGCTGGGATTTGGTTCTTGGCAACTTGGAAACACGGATTTCTGGGGATACATGTCGGTTGATGAAGGCATAGAATTAGTAAAAGAAGCCGTTGATAAAGGCATCCGTTTTTTTGATACTGCACCAGGTTATGCTGCTGGACTCAGCGAGTCCATCATCGGATCAGCAACCAGAGATTTAAGAGACAAAGTTTATATCAGTACTAAATTCGGCCATACTGCTGATGGTGAAACTGATTTTTCTGTATTTTCACTTAGAGAACAAATCTATGATAGTCTTGAACGTTTAGAAACAGATTATTTAGATTGTCTTCTTTTGCATAACCCAGGAATGGATATACTTGAAGGTAAATCAAGACACTTTATTGAGTTGGAAAAACTTAAAAAAGAAGGTATGATTAGAGCTTATGGAGTCAGTATTGACACTTATGAAGAGTTCAGAGCTGTTCTTGATCACTTAAAAGTAGATATTGTTGAGATTTTGTTCAATGTTTTCTTTCAAGATGCATCAGAGTTATTTGCTGAAGCTCAGCAAAAGGGTATAGAAATCATTGTTAAAGTTCCTTTGGACTCAGGTTGGTTAACCGGTAAATATGATGAATTTTCCGAATTTGAAGGAATTCGTTCCAGATGGGATGATGAAACTATTCAAAGAAGAGCAGCATTGGTTCGAGAGATGAAAGAAATAACTCAAGCTGATATCTTGACCAAGTATGCTATTGGTTTTATCTTAAGCTATCCTGAGGTGTCGGTTGTTATTCCAGGCATCAAGGATATTGATCAGCTTCGCGATCATCTATCATTTCAAAACTACGTTATGCCTCAAGAGATGAAAGAACAATTGATCAACCTTTATCAAACCAAGATTAAGGATAATCCATTATATTGGTAACAAATAGAAAATAGATTTAAATGGCTGATTTCAGCCATTTTTATTTATAGATATAACCAAAACGAGGTTTTCATCATATAATAGAAATATTAAATACTTTAGGAGAAAGATGCTATGGGAACATTAATCAATGTAGGAGCAATTATAATTGCAAGCATTTTGGGTGTTGTTTTTAAAAGAGGATTACCCGAGAAAATACAAAAAAGTGTGATGTTTGCTCTTGGAATAAGTCTTGTTGCAATTTCATTAGGTTTATTTCTCAAATACTTTTTAGTTATTGAGGGGTCATTAATTTCAACACAAGGTGAGTTACTCATTGTCATCTCTTTAGTGGTTGGTATCATCATCGGTGAATGGATTGATATTGATGGAAGATTGAGTCGATGGGCTGAAGGTATTGAAAAAAAATACAATCTTCCACCTTTGGCAAAAGGTTTTGTTGCCGGAACATTGATATTTTGTGTGGGTGCCATGGCGATTGTCGGACCGCTTCAAGATGGCCTTTATGGAGATACTACAACACTCCTTATCAAAAGTGCACTCGATTTTGTAACAGCTATGATTTTAGCTTCAATCTTTGGAATTGGTGTTATTTTTTCAGCTATTAGTGTATTAATCTATCAAGGATCAATCACACTTCTTGCGATGTATACCTCGAATTTCCTACCTATCGAAATGATCAATTCAGTTGCCATGGTTGGGAATATTCTACTTATTGCTATTGGAATTAACTTTATGGAACTTAGAAAAGTTAAAGTAGCAAATATGCTACCTGCTTTGTTAATTCCTGTTTTATATTATATCGTCCTGTTATTTTTTTAAGGAGAATTAAAACATATGATTGCATGTAAAATTTGTGGACACGATACTATTTCTTATCGACATCCAAAATTTGATATCCTATTTCATGAATGTCCAAATTGCGAGTTCATCTTTAAAGATGAAAAAAATCATAGCAGTAGAGAAGAAGAGATAAGAAAATATGATGAACATCAAAACAGCATTCAGAATATTGGGTATGTCAATTTCTTAACCGATTTTATTGAGTCTGCTGTTTCTCCCTTTATAAATAAGGGTAAAGTGTTAGATTTCGGAAGCGGACCAAGTCCAGTATTAGCAGCCATCTTAAAAGATGTCTATCATTTCGATGTGGATATATATGATTTGTATTATGCAACAGAAAAAGTATATGAAAATCAAGTTTATGATCTGATAACTAGCACTGAAGTCATAGAACATCTAGTTGATCCTTTAAACGCATTTCAATTGTTCTACGATCATTTAAAGCCCTTTGGCATATTAAGCATCATGACATTGTTTCATCCGAAAAATAGGCAGTTGTTTTTTGATTGGCACTATATGCGTGATAAAACTCATGTTTCTTTTTTCACTCCTAAAACATTTAGATATATGGCTGATTTGTATCATTTGGATTTTATTGATACGAACAATTACCGATATGCAGTGTTTAAAAAGAGATAGGATCTAATCGATATCAACATTGCCTTATGCAATATGTTGTGCTATGATAGAAAATAGAATAATTTGATATTCAAAATAAGAGGATAAAAACATGAAATCTATAAATTTGAAAATTACTTTATGTGTTTTACTTTTCAGCATTATTTTAAGCACATTTGTTCTTTATACACCGATTCCAATAAGCAAAAATGATGATACATTTAGTGCAGCTTATGCAGCAGAATACATAGAAGTATTATCTAGAGAGCCACATTCTGTTTATGATCCTGTTGCACATGAAACAGTTCGACAATATTTAAAAGAGCAACTAGAAGTTTTTGTTGGAGCTAGTCATGTTACCGAAATGAATTACCCAAGCCCACAAATTTTTGGTGCAGAATACGACGTCAATAATTTGCTAGCTGTTATTCCTGGTACCTCAGATACGGGAATATTGCTTGTTGGACATTACGACTCAAGAGGTCACGTTGGCAGAGATGGTGAACTGGGAA
>CAZPLF010000010.1:8450-44921 GCA_964587475.1 uncultured Mariniplasma sp. | reverse complement strand
CTTGTTGGACATTACGACTCAAGAGGTCACGTTGGCAGAGATGGTGAACTGGGAAGATCTTATGGTGCTGCAGATGATGGTTACGCAATAGCTACGTTGCTTGAAATAGCACGCTTATATGGAAATAAGTCTTTAACAAACAGTATATATATCTTAATGACTGATGCAGAGGAAACCGGATTATATGGAGCTTATTTGGCTGCGAAAGAGCCTTTTATGGATAACATAGGTTTCATTATCAATGTTGAAGCCAGAGGTAATGAAGGACCAACGTATATGTTTGAAACGAGTTCAAACAATGAATACGTGATTGACTTCTATAAAAAAGCAGAATTGCCTGTGTCTTATAGCTTAGCAACAGCGGTTTATACAGTAATGCCTAATTTGACTGATTTTACAGAATTTTTAGCTGTAGACAAGCAAGGTATCAATTTTGCAGTTTTGGATGATCTTTATTATTATCACACGCCAAATGACAATTATAATAACATTAATTTATCAAGCATTCAGCATTATGGCTCACAAATTATACCATTAGTTGAAGCATTTGTTTATGACAGTGCTTATGGTGATGTTGACCATTTTGTAGGTGAACAAAATCAGGTTTTCTTCACAATTTTACCTAATGTCTTAATTACTTATCGCGAATCAACAATGCATGTTCTTCATTTCATGTTATTGGCGTTTTTCATTGGTATTACAACCTTTTTGATTATTAAAAAGCAGACAAGTCTGACGTTAATTGCCAAATATTTTGGGATAATCTTTGGTTTGGTTGCTATTTTCGCAGTGATTGGATTGTATCTTGCAAAGCTGATTGCTTTTATTGGTCATGTTCCATTTTCAATCACTTATGTAAGGATGCAAAATACAGAACTTATTACTTTGGCAATATTGCTTGCTACTCTTGGTACACTTGGTTTCTTGTATAAGAAATTTGTGAAAAATGATGAAAGCAAGAAAGCATTGATGATATCGGGTATATTTATTAACCTATTATTCGCCATTTTAACAGGTTTCGTCTTAAGTGGAGCAAGCTTTCTATTCTTTGTTCCAGCGCTTTTCGGAATGATCAGCTTATTCTTTATAACTTTCGTTAAGAGCAAAGTTGCTCTTCATATTGCCCTATCACAAAATATATTGTGGAATACATTACTGATTGTACCAATATTGTATTCATTATACTTGGCAATAACCGTTGGTGGGTTATTGGCGTTTATGGTTATTTTGGTAATCAATTTGATGACAGTCATTCCATATTTCTTTAAACAAATCGAATTATAAAATATTACTCGACAAACAATTTTAGAAAAAGAATATAGGATAGAGGTGGACTTATGAACAAGGTTGCTGTCGTAACAGGTGCAACATCAGGTATTGGTAAAGCAGTTGTTGAACTTTTGCTTAAAAATAAGATTCATGTTGTCGGATTGGGAAGAAATATAGAAAAAATTGAGAATGCAAAAAAAGAATTTGAATATCTTACAGAAAAAACAAATCTTGATTTTGTTTTTGGTGATTTATCAGATAATAGGCAAGTCAATCATGCTGCTGGTGCGATTACTGAGCTTGTTAGAAATAAATATGATGGAAAAATAGATATTTTATTGAATATTGCCGGTATCGTAAGCTCAGGATGTCACCTTAATGAAGATGGTAATGAGGTCACTTTTGCCATCAATCATTTAGCCGTATTCTTAATGACTTATCATATGATTCCATTGCTTCAAAAAAGTGAAGATGCCAGAGTTTTAGTTGTTAGTTCCCTATCTCATTATTGGGCAACCATCAATTGGAAGAACATTCAATCAAAGAAGCTATATAATATTCTAAAAAGTTATAAACGATCAAAATTATACAATGTTTTTTTTGTCAAAGAGTTCTCGAGACGTTTCCAGACAATCAAGATTTTCGCCATTGATCCAGGGTTGGTTAAGACTGAACTGGGGTTAAAGCGTACAAATGGTATTGCGTATGCCATTTGGAATTCTAGAATGAATAGAGGAACCAATCCGTTATACCCTGCGGGATTTATGATTGATGTAGCTACAAAGGATCAATATTTATCTTTATCAGGTCATTACATCAAAAAAGGTTTATCTGTGGAATCAAGTAAAGTCTCTTACAGTGAAGAAGACGCTAAAAAACTGTGGACTTACTCTGAAGAACTGACAGGTGTTAAGTTTGAATATTAAATGAAGTTTATTTGTCAACCTTATTTCTTTTTAGCTGATTTTTGGTATAATATATGCTGTCAGTAACGAGGTGACATCACATATGAAATCTGTCGAATTATTAGCACCATCAGGAAATTTAGAATCACTTATTGGAGCAATTAATGGTGGTGCAAATGCCGTTTATCTAGCTGGAAAAAGATTTGGAGCTAGAGCATTTTCTAATAACTTTGATGACGAGAGTCTTATCGATGCTATTCGCTACGCACATTTGCGTGGCGTTTTTGTCTATGTAACAATCAATACTCTGATTTTTAATGATGAAGTGGATGAACTCATTGAATTTACTGATATGTTAGTTGAAAACGATGTGGATGCATTTATTGTTCAAGACATAGGAATGATTGATTTATTGATTAGAAGGTACCCAACTGTTGATATTCACGCATCGACACAAATGAACATTCACAACATCAATCAAGTCAAGTTTCTAAAAAAACTAGGTGTCAAGCGCATTGTCATGGCAAGAGAAACACCTTTGTCTATCATTCGTCAAATTAAAAAATCAGTGGACATCGAAATTGAAGTATTCGTTCATGGTGCACTTTGTGTCAGCTATTCAGGCAATTGTCTCATGAGTTCAATGCTTGGTGGTCGCTCTGGTAATCGTGGAGAATGCGCACAACCGTGCCGTTTAACTTATCGTTTGTTCAAAGAAGATCAAGCAATTAGCGATCAAAGCTATCTTTTATCAACCAAGGACTTGATGACTTTGGAGCACATCGATCAACTGATCGAAGCAGGTATTGATTCATTCAAGATTGAAGGACGCATGCGCAAACCCGAATATGTGATTCAAGCTGTTTTGTCTTATCGAAAAGCTATCGATAGTTATCAACAGCATTTAAGAATGAAATTTCAAATTGAAATAGACCGTCTAAAACGCGTATTCAACAGAGAATATACAAAGGGATATATCTTGGATGAAGAATCTAATCTCATCAATAATCAATTTCGTCCAAATCATCTTGGAGTACCCATAGGAACGGTCATCAATTATCAAAACAATAAGGCAAGTATTCAATTAACTGATTGTCTAGAAATTAATGATGGGTACCGCATCATTGGTGAAACTGATTATGGCAATCAAGTATCACGTATATTACTTGGAAGCAAATTGATCCAACACGCTGATGCTGGTGACATTATACAACTAGATGTAACTGAACATATTTCAAAAGGATCCATGGTTGTCAAAACACTTGATATAAAATTGGAACAAGACTTATCTATCTATTTAAATGAAAACTATAAGATCATTGGATTAAAGTGTCAAGTGTTTGCACATGCAAATCAGAAAATGACAATCCAATTAAGTGATGGAAAGCATTTTGTTGAAGTTCAATCAAAAGATATCATCGAAAAAGCAGATAAAGTAGCCGTTGCAGAAAACCAAATTATCGAACACGTCTCTAAGTTAGGTCAAACACCTTTCTATTTTGAATCTCTTGATGTTGATACGGATCAACAAAGTTTCATTTCGCTCAAAGTGCTCAATGAATTAAGAAGAGAAGCAATTGCCAATATGACCACACTAAGAACACTCAGAAAAAAACAAATCATCAATACTCAAATCGATTTTGGTCCTTCTGGATTTATCGCTTCAGAATATCAACTCATCGTTAAAGTGTCCAATGAAGAACAATTGAGCGCAGCGATTGATCAAAAAGTAAAAACCATCTACTATGATGATTTAATCAAAGCTGAACCAAATTCAGATTGTCATTTGATTCCAGCACTCAAGCGTATTCAACTTAATCCAAAACCTATCAACTATCCGATTAGTGTGATTAATGAAATTGGTAGTTTGTTTCAAAATGATCATTTGGTGATTACCAATGAGTTTCTTAATGTAACAAACATCTATTCAGCTCATTTGCTTTCAAAATACCACGCTTTAAGAGTCACTCTCTCACCAGAGTTAACCAAAGAACGACTTATTAATTTTGCTAAACTATACGAAGAGAAGTTTCATCAATCCCCCAATTTAGAATTGATTGTCTATGGACACGTTGATTTAATGATTTCTAAATATTGTCCAATCGCAAAAACCTATAAAACGAAAACAAACTGTCATTTA
Organism: uncultured Mariniplasma sp.; assembly: GCA_964587475.1. GTDB lineage: Bacteria > Bacillota_I > Bacilli_A > Acholeplasmatales > Acholeplasmataceae > Peloplasma. The sequence goes on along the minus strand of CAZPLF010000010.1, from coordinate 40,607 downwards.
TGCGAGATGAATCAATATTACTTGCAAGATCGTATGGGATATAAATTACCATTAGTAAATGATGGTAACTGTAATATCCGCATTTTGAATTCAAAGGCATTGCATTTGCTTGAATATGTTCATGAGTTGAAATCTGCACAAATCAATACATTAAGACTTGATTTCACCATTGAAAAATACCAGGATATAATCCAATTGATCAAAGCATATCAACGCGTTGATAATGGTAAAATTGCAGTGAACTCAAAAGCATTTACCACAGGTAGATACTTTGGATAGGATGTCATTAACATGAAAGAAAAGAGATTATTTAAAAGACTCGATGAACTAGCTGCTACTCTATCAAAAAGAGAACACACTTTAGCATTCATGGCACTTGGATCAGTAGGTATAGAACAAGAAAGAGCTGATGAGTTTTCTGATTTGGATTTTTTTGTAATTGTTGAGGACGATTACAAACAAAAATATATTGAAGATTTATCGTGGCTTTCTGATATATGCCCGTTATCCTACACGTTCAAAAATACTGTTGATGGATTCAAAGTATTATTTGAAGATGGAATTTATGGTGAGTTTGCAGTTTTTGCTGAAAAAGATATGCCTAATGTGACTCAGCCAAATGGAAGACTAATTTGGAAAAAAGAGTCCTATCAATATGCAGATCTAACAAAGATGAAAGGTAAAATACCTCAAATAAAAAGTGATGACCCCGATTTTGCAATCAATGAGGCACTCACTAATCTCTATGTAGGGCTACAAAGGACGCTTAGAGGTGAAAGGTTATCTGGTTACATCTATATCGAATCATACGCACTCAATCGTATTTTGAGCATCGTGCATCATTATGAAAAAGAAACTCCAATTTTCGAAGATGTATTTGGAGTTGAACGCAGATTCGAAAAACATTACCCAGAATTTTCGCGTAAATTGCCAAAGATATTATCAGGGTATCAAAACATTGGATTATCAGCACTGTCAATGCTCAATTATTTGGAATCCATATATCCTATCAATAAATATATGAAATTAGAAATTGAAAAGCTAGTACAACGTGTCAATAAAACGAATTTATAATAGGTTTTTTAGAAAAGAGGACTATAAAGATGCTTAAAGCGATAAAGATTCTCCTGATTGTGATACTGTCAGTCGTTATTTTATTTATAGCACTTGTCGCTAGACTTTATGCGGTGAAAGTTTTAGACATCAGAACTCAAACAAATCATGTCAATCAATTAGAAGCATACTACCAATCATCTGAGTTTAATGAAATTGATGATACCGAGTTCACTGACTTTGATATTCATAATTCCGACATCAAACTCAATGAGATTAAAATACTTGCTTCCCACAACAGTTACAAGAAATATGGAACTGCAATAGGTAAGTTCTTTATTGGGCTAGGATCAACAAAAGAGGAAGCCGATGCACTCAAATATGGATATAAGAATTTTACAGATCAATTTGAGGCTGGTATTAGAAGTATGGAGATTGATTTGAGAATGCGCAAAACAGAATTCATGTTAACGCACGTTCCACTCGTTGATAATGGTAGTGTTGCTCCTGTTTTCTCTTTGGCTCTAGATGAGATTGCACTATTTTCCGAAAGCAATCCTAATCATGTGCCCATAATCATTCTCATGGAAATCAAAGATGATTGGATGATACTCGACCATGCACTACAGGTCATTGGTACAGATCAACTTAAACAGCTCAACATTTTACTTGAAGATAAACTCGGTGATTTGCTTTTCTCACCAAACGATATGTTGGAGAATGGTAAAACATTAAATGAAACAGTTCAGACAACAGGATGGCCAAGCGTGTCTTCACTTTTAGGGAAAGTTATATTTGTCCTTCATCCAGGTAACTTTACACAAACATATTATGAAATTGATCCTTCTTTAGTAAGCTTGCCAATGTTTTTGGGGATATATCCGGATCAAATCAGTGAATCATATGCTTCATTTATCGTTCATAATGATCCTGATGTAACTGCTATTAGCCAATTGGTCAGTCAAGGCTACATCGTTCGAACGCGAATTGATGCTGATTTATTTTATACACAGGAAAATTACGATGCTGCTTTGGCAAGTGGCGCACAAATTTTATCAAGCGATTATACAATTGGAAGAAGTGATTTAGGAATTGATGAATATATTTATCTACCCAATGATAAAATGATGATTCTACGCACATAAAGACTTAAAAATGGTATAATAATTAACAAAATGAGGTGAAAGTATGTCTTATCAATCAAAATTCGCGTCAAATGACATTGAATTGCTTTTCGAAGCTATTCTCAAATTAGAAAACAAAGAAGAGTGCTATCGGTTATTTGAAGACCTGTGTACAGTCAAAGAAGTGATGGATATGGCTCAGCGCATCAAAGTTGCCAAACTTCTCAATCAAAAGACACCTTATCATATAATTGTCGAAGAAACACATGCTTCTACAGCAACAATAAGTAGAGTAAATAAATCATTATTATATGGCGCAGAAGGATATCATTTAATCATATCTAAATTAGAAGGTCACAAATAGAAGATGAAAAGAGTGCACTCAAATGCACTTTTTTTATATTCTATTCTTGGTGCTTGAATACTTTACAAAATCATGTATAATGATAATACACTTAAATCAAAAATAAGAAACATGGAGGTCCATATCATGGAAAAATATAAAGAAGAAAACAGAATGAATGATGCGGTTAGATATGATGTTGTCGTCGAAAGATTAGTCTCTCGAGGTGCAAAACTTGAAGATATTGCTCAGATTACGTTGGATTTACAAATCAAATATCTACCCAACCTAACATTCGACTTATGCCTTGAACACGTAAAAAAGGTTGTTATGAAAAGAGAAGTTCAAAATGCTGTGCTAACAGGATTGGAACTTGATGAGTTGGCTGAAAAAGGATTACTTTCTGAACCGTTGTCAGAAATGCTTTTATCTGATTATGGTTTATATGGTATTGATGAAGTTCTTGCTTTGGCTATCGTTAATGTTTATGGATCCATTGGGTTTACCAATTTTGGTTATGTTGATAAAACAAAACCAGGAATTATCGGCAAATTGGATGCTGAAGGAAAAAAAGAAGGCAAATGTAATACATTCTTAGATGATATAGTAGGGGCTATTGCAGCTGCAGCTGCAAGTTCAATAGCACATCGATTTGCCAAATAGAAATGAGGAAATCCTCATTTTTTTTATTGAGATAACGTTTTCATCATTTTAGTACTTTACAATGATAAAGCGATAAAGTACTATAAGAGCAGAGGTGAACTACATGAGAAAATTATTCGGTTTATTATTGTTCGTTCTTGCAGTGTTGATTTTGGCAGGGTGCCAAAAGAATCAAACACCAAACACGTGGGAAGAAATAGAAGAAAGAGGATACATCATTGTTGGGTTAGATGATACATTTGCACCAATGGGTTTTAGAAATGATGATGGTGATCTTGTTGGATTTGACGTTGATTTAGCAAAAGCTGTTGGTGAATTGCTAGGTATTGAAGTTCGTTTTCAACCAATTGATTGGGATTCCAAAGTTTTAGAACTCAATTTAGGTACAATTGATATGATTTGGAATGGTTTGACCATTACAGATTCTAGATTGGAAGAAATGTCGTTTTCAGATGCTTATCTTGCTAATAGTCAAATTGTGATTACCAAAAAGGATTCAACAATAGACAAAGTTGATGATCTAATCGGCAAAAAGGTTGGTGTTCAAATTAGCAGCGCATCAGAAGAAGCGGTATCTGCAAGCTCCATATTTGCTCAACTTGATGAATTTGTTAAGTATGACACATTCAATTTAGCACTTTTAGACTTATCTAATGGAACAATTGATGCTGTGGTTATAGATGAAATCATGGGTAGATACGTAATTAGTCAAACCAATGATTTATACCAGGTTGCTACAGAAAATTTTGGCATTGAAACATATGGTGTTGGATTCAGATTGGAATCAACCGATATCAGAGATCAAATCAATCAAGCATTATTGACATTGGTGTTAAATGGTAGTGCGGCAACAATTTCAAATGCTTGGTTTGGGGAAGACATCATTTTAATTTCATGAGTTATTTAATTGAAACTGGAAAATACTTAATGGATGGTGCAATTGTATCCTTAAGTATTTTCTTTCTCACGCTAATTATTTCATTTCCTTTAGGTATGATTGCTGCGATTATTTATAGAAGCTCACCCTTTTTAAAAAGATTAATTTCTTTTTATACATGGTTATTTAGAGGAACACCATTGATGTTGCAGCTTTTCTTTTTCATGTTTGCATTGCCTGCAATAGGTATTCCTGTTGACCGGATGCTTGTTGCATATATTGCTTTTATCATTAATTACACAGCATATTTCACTGAAATAATTCGTGCAGGTATAGAAAACATTGAAAAAGACCAAATTGAATCTGCTATGGTCATGGGAGCAAATAAAGCGCAAGTATATTATTTCATCATTATGCCTCAAGCCATAAGGAAACAGATACCAACGATTACCAATGAAGTCATTACACTGATCAAAGATACAGCATTGGTCACTGTGATTGCTATTTCAGATATCATGCGTAGCGTCAAAGAAATCGTTTCAAGAGACTTTACATTATCACCATTTTTATTGGCTGCTATATTTTATCTAGCCATAAGTTATATGGTTATTCTCATTTTTAAAGGAATCGAAAAAAAATACGATTTTATCGAAAATATAGGATAAGCACGCAAAAGTGCTTATCTTTTTCTTATATGACTATCCAAAATCAAAGGCATTTTCTTACATTTTCCCAACAATTCCACCTAAATAAATCAAAACTTAGGATAGGGTGGGTTGATAATAAGTTATAATAGACATGTGGGAGATTGAAAGGATACATTATGTCTGAAAATAATTCTGGATTACAATCACATCAATCAAAGCTAAAATCTGTTGAGGAATTACTCTTCACTATCATCACCGATTTTGCTAATGTTTCTAAAGAAAACTTCAATAAAAAACTTGAAGTGATTTTTTCTAATGTTGGAATGTTTTTAAATATAAATCGCATTTCAATCTTTGAATATACATTGCCTAATTTGAATATCAATAAAGCACACGAATGGTGCAATACCAATATTATAACTAAGATAGAACATGTCAAGAGTATACCTATTTCCGAATTATCTAGTGAGTTGTATAAGAATCATCTGAACAATCAAGCATATGTCATTGAGGACATCCATCAACTCGATCAAAAAGAATCGTTTTTTCATCTGTTGAATTCTTTAGGCATTGTATCTTTTCTTACTGAACCGTTGACTCATGATAGCCATTGTTTTGGATTCATTTGTTTTGAAGATATTCAGGTTGCCCGTCATTGGAATGAACTTGAAAGAAAAATTATCAAGATGCTCTCTACTTTGATTACTCAGGTATATATCTCTTTTTCGATTACAAAACAGATAGATATTCTAAACGATCAAATCAACTCAAGTAATAAATCTCAAGGTGAATATTTATATAAGATGAGCCATGATATACGAACGCCTCTTGGTGGTATCTATAATGCTGTTTATCTCTTAGGTTCAACAAATTTAAGTATTGAGCAAAAGGATTATTTAGAAATTGGACAAGCATCAGCTGATGTGATGTCTAGCATCATTGATGGTATTCTTGATTTATCAAAAATAGAAACCGGGAATATGGAAGTATTTCATGATTCATTCAATCTTGAAGAAGAATTAATCCGTGTTTATCGAACTCATAAACCCTTAACTGATGAAAAAGGGTTAAATTTATTTTTTGATTTTGATTATCAGATCAATAAAGTTGTATATGCTGATTATCGTAAGATCAGACAAATTATGCATAATTTGATCAGCAATGCTATTAAATATACACATGAGGGTTTTGTTTCAATTAAAACAAAATTGGTGATCAATCAAGAAGAACCTATGATAGAACTTGAAATTGCTGACAGTGGTATTGGTTTTAATGAAAGCGAATTAGGAAGACTGCAAAATATCTTTGAGCAAAATCAAGAAAGAGGTTTTAATAGATTTCAAGGATCAGGTTTGGGTCTACCACTCAGTTATGAATTGGTTCAATTAATTGGCGGCTCCATGACAATACAAAGCACGCTTCATCAAGGAACCTCAATCAAGGTTATTCTCCCTGTTGGTTTTGGGCAACCATATGAATATCCATTTAACAAACAATATCACGCTTTAATCATTTCAAGTGATGATCATTCGTTTTCTAAGAATATACTCGAGTCTATTGGTATAATAACGCATACGTTATCATCAATTAAGTCGGAAAAATGCGATTTGATATTTTTTGAAAAAGAAATAAAAAATAATGAAGAAATCAATCAAATCAAATTAAAATACTGTGATGAATATGCTTTTGCAGTATCGCTTTATCAAGAAGAACAAAAGAAACTGGAATTAATCAATCTTTATATCGATTATCCTGTAACAAGACATAACCTTTATCAGAAATTAATCTATACAATGAGTAGTTCATCATGGCAAATGGAAGATGATTTTTCTAATCAATCATCTTTAAACGGATATGCACTGATTGTTGATGATAATCGATTGAACCGCATTGCACTAGAAAGTATCTTGACCAAGGAAGGTATGAGATCAAAATCTGTTAGTAATGGCATAAAAGCGATTGAAGCAGTCAAACACGAATCGTTTGATCTTGTCTTCATGGATGTTCAAATGCCTGATATGGATGGTATTGAAGCGACGAGAAGAATACGTAGTTTAGGAAAAAAGTATGAAATACTTCCGATCATAGCTGTGACAGCAAATGCTTTTTTAAATGATTATGATTTCATGAAATCTTCATTAATGGATGATATCATCTTTAAACCTATACGCGTTAAGAATCTAAACTTAATCTTAAGAAAATTTGTCAAAGCTTCGAGAACGATTCAAATACCTGAAGAATTGTTTGTCTTTGATCAAAAAGATTTTGAGACTAGATTCGAAGGTAGTTTTGATATCGCTGATGAGGTAATCGATTCCTTTTTGGGTGAATACAGTAAGGATCTAAATAAGATAAAAAAAGCGATTTTGGACAAAAACGTGATTCAAATCATTGAAGCAACGCATTATTTCAAAGGCTCTTGTTCATATCTCAGTGGTAAGAGGACCGTATGGCTGTTGAGTTATATGCTTGATGCTGCAAAAAGACAATCGCTTGATTTGATGCTAACAAGTTACGAACTTCTAGAAAAAGAAGTTTCGCAATTACTTGACTCAATTGTTGAATATAAAGGTAAAATCATAGCTTAGTACTATTTTGAATCATTGAGTTACATCAATATCCATATAAGGTGTGGCTTGTTTGTATATGAATAAAATCTGTTACACTGATTGTGGGTGATTAAGATGAAAAAAGAAGAAGATTTAAAAAAGAAATTGACGCCAATTCAATATCATGTTACACAAGAAAACGGAACTGAAAACCCCTATGAAAATCCATTTTGGGATTATCATGAAGTGGGTCTTTATGTAGATGTTGTATCGGGAGAACCTCTTTTCACATCACTAGATAAGTTTGATAGTAGTTGTGGATGGCCAAGTTTTGCCAAACCCATCGAGCCACTAACAAATAAACTTGATAGAACTTTTGGTATGCATAGAACCGAGGTAAGAAGCAAAGTTGGGAATAGCCATCTTGGGCATCTGTTTACAGATGGTCCCATTGAACTTGGTGGACTCAGATATTGTATCAATTCTGCATCTTTACGATTCGTACCAGTTCATCAGTTAGAAAAAGAAGGCTATAAGGATTATTTATATTTATTTAAAAAATAGGGGGATTTATGAATAAATATGAAATTGATCATGAATTGAATATTCTAAAACCATTAAAATTTTCTAAATATACCAACTCAAGAAGATTTTTTGCTAACTTAGTTTTCAGGTTAACCATGTTTTTATCGAGACCTCAAAAAGGCATTCGTGAAAAGAGATTTGTTTTTCGTGGATATCATCACCAGAAAGTAAAATTATCGGTTTATGAATTGAAAAATCAAACCGGGAAATCTCCAGGATTACTCTATCTACATGGTGGTGGATTTCAAATTCAAGGAACACCAGTTCAAGAACGCATGGTGACCAATATCATTTTAAAAACAGGACATAAAGCTATATATGTTAATTATAGATTAGCACCTAAATATCCTTTTCCAACGGCGTTGGAAGATTGTTATCATGCGCTGTTATGGATGGTTGAACATGCTGATTTCTTAAATATAGATATCAGTGATATCTCAGTTGGAGGAGAAAGTGCTGGTGGGAACTTGGCTGCTGCAGTTGCTTTATTAGCCAGAGACCGCAAAGGACCAAAAATTCATCGACAGATGTTACTATATCCAGTTTTAGATATCAATCAACAAACCGATTCCATGAAAATGTATTTTGATGCACCAATGTGGAATGCAAATCTAAATAAGGATATGTGGAAGATCTATATGAAAAATGGCGATTATGGCATGCTTCAATATGCATCTCCATCATTAGCGGATGTCTCAGGTCTCCCTGATGCATACATTGAAACAGCTGATTACGACTGTTTAAGAGATGAAGGAATTCTTTATGGAGCAAAACTTAGAAAAGCTGTCATTCACGTCATTGAACATGATACAAAACATACTGTTCATGGATATGATGCAGTATTTTATAGTCAATTAGTAAAAAATCTTACCAGAGAGAGAATACTTTTTCTAGGAGGTGCAAAATATGAAAAAAATTAATCTTGAAACTTGGGACCGACTCCAGTCATATTCATTTTTTAAGAATTTAGATGTTCCAAGATATTTGATTACTGTCAATTTGGATGTTACAAAATTTGTTCATAAAGTCAAGGAACAACATCTTTCTTTCTATTTATCATTCATGCATCTTGCTATGCAAGAGATAGATAAAATAGAAAATTTTGGTTACCGGATCATCAACGATGATGTTTATCTATTTGAACAGACTCATCCATCATTTACAGATGTTATTGAAGGTACGGAATTATTTAAATTTGTTACTGTTAATATGGAAAGTGATTTATTGACATTTATCAATAGGGCAAAGCAAAAATCAAAGATTCAAGGTCAGAAATTTTTTGATGAAAGAGAAGAAGAACGTCTTGATGTCGTCTATATTACAACATTTCCTTGGGCATCATACACTCAAGTATCTCATGCACATAATATTGATAACAAGGATTCAATCCCCAAATTGGCTTGGGCAAAGTTTGAAGAAGTAAATGGTAAGTTGATGATACCTTTTTCCATTGAGGTGCATCATGCATTAGTTGATGGACTTCATGTTGGAAAGTTTATTCAAAATATGCAAAATGCTTTGAATCAATAAAAAAAGGCGGTTGCCTTTTCTATTTTAATAGGTTAAATTGAACTGCATTTTTCAATAATTCAGCAAGACCATCTTGATTCTTATCATAATAAGCTTTGAATCTATCATCAGCCACATACATTTCAACGAGTTGATAGTGTGCGTTAGCATCATATCTACCCCAAGCCATCTGAATCCATTGCTGATGTAATTGCGCAACTTTTTGCATGGCTTCAGATTGAAAGTCAAGCTGAGCGTTATATGCTTTTTTTAATTCACTGAGAATTTTCTCTCCAAGTTCTTTGAATTGCTGATATTCGAATTCAGACATACTTTCAAAAGCTCTTTTAGACTGATCGTATGTTGCTTTTCCCCATTTTTGTTCAACCTCTTCTTTATAGAGGTCGTCATTTTCTTTAAGCATTGCTTTTTTAAATCCAGCAAATTTATCTACATCCTTCATCTCAAGTTTCCTTTCTATTGATTCTATCGTAAGATTCAGTGTACTAATGATCGCATTCAATTGCTTTTTTTTGAACTGAAGTTTCTCCAAATGCTCCTTAAGTTTTTCAAGATGATTAAATTCGTGTTGATCAAGTATTTCTTTAATGTTCTTTAATGGAATTTCCAGCGCTTTGAAAAACAATATCTGTTGTAATCGATTAACTTCAGAACTACCGTAATACCGATAACCTGCTGGTGAAACGATGCTAGGTTTAAGTAATTCAATTTGATCATAATATCTCAGTGTACGCGTACTAATTGATGCTAATTTTGCAAATTCATTAATCAAATATTTCATTTACATTACCTCCTCTACTAATAAGTATAAACCTTTACGTTAGGTTAATGTCAAGTACTTTTTAAGTTTTAATATTTCATCCAAAATTATATGATATTATCATATACATCTTAAATTCTCTGTGCTATAATGTTTATGTAAGCGCTTTTAAATAATTGAAGGGAGATTCACATGAGTGATTTCAATCATTTTGACTACATGGCAAAGCACCGATACGAGCAGGTCGTATATTTTTATGATAAGACAACGGGTTTAAAGGGTATTACATGCATTCACAACACAACGTTGGGGCCAGCCCTTGGTGGCACTAGACTTTGGAAGTATGAATGCGAAGATGATGCAATCTTAGATTGCCTAAGACTTGCAAGAGGTATGACCTATAAGGCAGCTGCAGCTGGATTAAATCTTGGCGGTGGTAAAACAGTTCTTATTGGTGATGCAGATGTGGTTAAGAACGAAGGCTATTTTAGAGCACTTGGACGTTATGTTCAAAGCTTGAATGGTCGTTATATCACGGCAGAAGATGTTAACACAAGTACAAAAGACATGGACTATGTCAGTATGGAAACAGATTATGTCGTTGGATTAGAAGGTAAATCTGGGAATCCATCACCTATGACTTCACTTGGCGCATTCCACGGAATCCGTGCTGCTTTACAGTATAAGTTCGGTGATGAAGATATTTCTAAGTATTCGTTTGCTGTACAAGGTGCAGGACAAACTGGTTATTACCTAATTAAGAAGTTAGTAGAAATGAAAGCTAAGAAAATTTATTTTTCTGAAATTAATGAAAAACATATCAACCGTTTGAAGAAAGAGCATCCAGAAGTTATTTGTGTAGCTCCTAAAGATATTTATGGGTTAGATGTTGACGTTTTCTCACCATGTGCACTTGGTGCTTCTTTAAACGATGAAACGATTCCACAAATTAAGGCCAAAGTTATTGCAGGTACTGCAAATAACGTATTACTTGATGAAGACATTCACGGTAACATGATTAAGAATATGGATATTTTATATGCACCAGATTTCGTAATCAATGCTGGGGGCTTAATTAATGTATATCATGAATTAAAAGAATATAATATTGGTCGTGCAACAAGAGATATTGAAAAAATTTATGATCGTTTGATTGAAATCTTCAGAATTGCAGAAAATGAAAATATAAACACACAATTAGCAGCAAAAGTATTCGCTAAAAAGCGTATTGAAACAATAAATAACATTCAAGATAATTATATTAAAAGATAGGGAGTGATGGCGTGAAAAAAGGGAAATTGACATTTGATGATGAATCATGCAAAGGATGCGAATTGTGTGTATCTTTTTGCCCGGTAGAAATCTTGTCCCTAGATAAAGATAGAATTAATTCAAGTGGCTATCATCTGATTACAGTCAGTGATATGGATAAATGTATTGCATGTGCGAATTGCGCAATCATCTGTCCGGATTCAGTAATTAAGGTGGAGGTGCTAGAGCATGAGTAAAGTACTTATGAAGGGAAATGAAGCGATAGTCAGAGCTGCAATTGCTGCAGGTCTAGATGCTTTCTTTGGATATCCAATTACACCTCAAAATGAAATTCCAGAGTATATGTCGAAGTTGATGAAAGAGCATGGTAGGGTTTTTGTGCAAGCAGAATCTGAAGTAGCAGCGATTAATATGGTTTATGGCGCTGCTGGAGCTGGTGCAAGAGTTATGACTTCTTCATCGTCTGTTGGTATTGCTTTGAAGCAAGAAGGCATTAGTTACATAGCTGGTGCAGAACTTCCATGCGTAATCGTTTCAGTGATGAGAGCAGGTCCTGGGTTAGGTGGTATTCAACCTTCTCAAGGAGACTATTTTCAAGCAACACGTGGTGGAGGAAACGGCGATTATAGAGTCGTTGTTTTAGCTCCTGAAACCATTCAAGAAACTGTGGATTTAATGAAGCAAGCTTTTGATATTGCTGATACTTATCGTAACCCAGTTATGGTTTTAGCTGATGGTTTAATTGGACAAATGATGGAATCCGTTGATTTGGATAAACCAGTTAAAAAACGTCATATAGAGCCAAAAACATATATTACAACTGGTACGGATTATCATGAAGGAAGAAATATTATTAACAGCTTAGGATTAGATCCTGTATATCTAGAACAACATAATTTTGCATTAGAAAGAAAGTATAAAGAAATTATTAAACATGAAGTTCAGTATGAGATGATTAATATGGCCCATGCTGAATATGTCATTGTTGCCTATGGAACTGTTTCACGAATCGTTCGATCAGCTATTGAGTCACTTACTGATATGAATATTCATGTAGGTCTCATTCGTCCTATTTCATTATGGCCATATCCTAAAAAAGCATTTGATTTAATACCAAAAACATGTAAAGGCATCTTAGTTGTTGAAATGAGTATGGGTCAAATGTTAGATGATGTATTAATTTCTAATAAAGGTAGATACAAAGTAGGATTTTATGGTAGAGCTGGCGGAATGGTTCCAGCACCAGAAGAAATTGTTGAAGCAATTCTTCATTTTGATGAAAAGGTGGTGGACTAGATGATACGTTATGAACGTTCGAAAGGTTTAACAGATGTCCATACGCATTATTGCCCTGGTTGTACACATGGCATGCTTCATAAACTTGTTGCTGAAGTTTTAGATGAATTGGGCATATTAGGAAAATCAATTGGTATTGCATCTGTGGGTTGTTCTGTGTTCAGTTACGATTATATCAATACAGACTTTCAACAAGTACCACATGGTAGAGCGTGTGCAACAGCTACAGGTATTAAACGTGTTTTACCAGATCGTATTGTATTCACTTATCAAGGTGATGGTGATCTTGCATCCATTGGTATTGCTGAATCGATTCATGCAGCCAATCGTGGAGAAAATATTACAGTCATCATGGCAAATAATGCAACTTATGGCATGACTGGTGGCCAAATGGCTCCTACCTCTCTTATCGGTCAAAAAACAACGACTTCACAGGAAGGCCGTAACGTTATTCAACACGGTAACCCGATGAGAGTATCGGAGATTTTTGCCCAAATAGAAGGTGCTGCATACGTTGAAAGAACGTCTATGCATGATATTGCAAACATTAGAAAAACAAAGAAAGCAATAAAAAAAGCTTTCACATATCAGATGGAAAACAAAGGATTCACTTTAATCGAAGTTATTTCCACATGTCCAGTTAATTGGGGCATGAAGCCAAGAGAAGCTTTGGATTGGTCAAAAGAACATATGCTTCCTATTTTTCCACTTGGTGTCTTTAAGGATGTGATGAAGCCATGATAAGAACCATTAGAATTTCTGGTTTTGGTGGTCAAGGTGTTATGCTTACAGGTCAACTTTTAGCACATGCAGCAAATACACAAGGACTATATAGTTTATGGGTACCTACCTATGGTCCTGAAACCAGAGGTGGAACAGCCAATTGTTCAATTACAATTAGTGATAGCCCCATCTATTCGCCTGTATTTCAAAAATCTGATGATTTACTTATTTTTAATGAGCCATCGTTAGCCAAATTCGGAAAGAAAATCAAATCTGGTGGAAATCTATTTTATAATTCTTCCCTCATCAAACATGAAATCATAGATCCTGAAATCAATGTCTATGCTGTTCCTATGAGTGAACTAGCCATATCGCTAGAAAAACCTCAGGTAGCCAATATGGTCATGCTTGGTGCATATTTAAAAAAGGTTAATCTATTTAAAGATGAAGTGATTATTGCATCACTGACACACTTTTTAGGAGCCAAAAAAGTTGGTATGCTTCCTGTTAATCAGAAAGCTCTTGCCATTGGTCACGATTCCATTTAAGCAAAAGGATCCAATTGAAATACATTGGATCTTTTTTTGTTTGCTTTAAGAATTCATCGAAGAAATATTGAATTTCAAAACAATATACGTATCCGAAATAAAACATGCTATAATAATTTTAAGCGATAAAAAAAATTTCAAGTTAGGGTGAGGAAATGAAACTAGATTATAAAAAGACGTTTTATATTGGTTTAGCATTCTTTATTATTACGATTTTTTGGCAGACTTATGACTCGATTATCACCAAGATTTTAATTGATAAATTTGGTTTGAATCAGACATGGTCTGGTGTTGTTATGGCACTAGACAATGTATTGGCATTGTTCATGTTACCGCTATTTGGTGCACTTTCAGATAAATCAAATCGAAAACGCGGAAGACGTACGCCATATATCATTGTCGGTACGATTGTTGCCGCATTTGCTTTCATGGGTTTATCTTATATGGATAGTGTTCAGACAACACGTATTACAGCAACGAATATTGACGAGCTATATGCAGCCAATCGTGATGTTAATGTAGATAGACTAGAAATTGATTATTGGAACATGCTTGTTGATGAGATGACTGCTGAAAGAGATGCTGCATTAGCTGATGATACTATTACTCCTGCACGATATGACCAATGGGAATCCAAAGTTCTTAATCGAGTCAATCTCATATTGGACGGCAGAACTACAGGTTCATTAGCTGTAAGTGATTTATCGTATTTAGATGGGTATTATAATATCTATTTAAGTGATTTAGCATGGGAAGTTACAATAGCAAATCCGTTTAACTTCATCGTGTTTGTAGCAGTCTTATTAATTGCCTTAATCTTTATGTCAATCTTCAGATCTCCTGCAGTAGCACTAATGCCTGATGTGACAATGAAACCTCTAAGAAGTAAAGCAAATGCAGTCATTAACTTGATGGGTGCTTCAGCTGGGGTAACTGCTCTTATCATCTTAACTGTTTTTGGATTAGGTGGAAAATCATATGTTCACTATACAATGGCATTTATCACAGTTGGGATCGTCATGCTTATTGTCTTAGCCATTTTCTTATGGAAAGTCAAAGAACCTAAGATGGTCGCAGAGCGTGTTGGAGATGATCAGAAATGGGGCCTGACTGAAGAAGAAGATGACAATGTTAATGACATGGGCGATCTTCCTAGGGATAAGAAAATCTCTTTATATCTGATTTTATTTTCAGTGTTCTTATGGTTCATGGGCTACAATGCAGTCATGACTAAGGTATCTGATTATGCACCGAAGATTCTTCAATTAGCATCATTTACAATACCGTTACTGATTGCAAACGTAACTGCAATCATTGCATTTATTCCTATTGGTATTCTTTCAACTAAGTTTGGTAGAAGAAAGACCATATTATTTGGTATTGTGTTACTCACTCTATGCTTTGGTTCAGTATTCTTCTTGAATCATGATACGGGATGGATTATGTACATTATCTTTGGTCTAACGGGTATTGGATGGGCAACGATTAATGTTAACTCTTATCCGATGGTTGTTGAACTTGCTAAAGGTTCCAATGTTGGAAGATATACAGGGTATTACTATTCATTCTCAATGGCAGCTCAAATTGTTACTCCTATTTTATCGGGGTTCTTAATGGATACAATTCATCAAAAGATGTTATTCCCATATGCGACATTCTTTGTTGCACTTGCGTTCATCACAATGTTTTTGACAAAACATGGAGATTCAAAAGCTGAAAAGAAGTCACTTCTGGAAAGTTTTGATGTTGATATGGATTAACAAAACAAAAGGGTACTTCACAAGAAGTGCCCTATTTTTTTGGTTCAAAGAATTCAAAGACTGTATTGTGATAGTGACTCTTAACAAAATCAAAATCCTTTTGAGATCTCGCAGCATAACTGATGATGGTTGTGCCTTTTCTCATCAAGCGATCCAAGTATTTATTTGGTATGTCATAGATACCATAACTTACGAAATCAGGCTTAGTAAAGCGATTGAAGAACATTGTTTTCATTAAGTATTTAGTGATGAAATTCATATTTTTATCATCTCTGAAGTATTCTGAAATTTGACCTCTGATGACTTCTGGTTGATTCTTTTTAAACCATGAAACGACTTTGGGGTGATAAGAAAATACAGCCCATTGCCCTTGATAATCTTTGATACATTTCATAAAAGACTCACACAAAAGCAGAACATCTCCATGAGGTTTGAATTCAATGAGTAATGGAACTTTTCCATTGACTAGGTTGAGTACTTCATCAAATCTAGGTATTTTCTCTAGCGTATCAAAAAGTGTAAAGTTTTTACACTCATCATAGGTAACATCTCTTAGTTCTTCAGGATGGTTACATAGACGTTTGAAATGGTAATCATGAAATGCAAGGACAGTACCGTCTTTTAAAACATTCAAATCAAGTTCAATTGAATATCCTTTTTCCAATGCCTTTTTATAGGAGGCAAAAGAATTTTCAGGTACACTTTGATCTTTGGTATATAATCCTCGATGAGCGATTAAATTGTTTTGTATCCAACTAAGATCTTTCATAGGTCACCAAGGTAAAAGTCCATAAATAAGCATGCCTAAAATCGCAGAAAATAAAATGATTTTGACCGGAGACATTTTCTTATAGAACATAGTTACAGCACCAACAATAATTAATATAATCAACCCTTTAAAATTAAATCCTGAAAGGTCAAGATTCAATTGTTTCAAATCAATATTAGGTAATACTGCATGAATAATCAAAGCAATAGAAACACTGATAATCAATCCGATAACAACAGGCTTTAGACCTAAGAAGGCATGGTTGACAACTTTGCTTTGAAGAAACTTGCTTCCTAAACTAGCAATTAGTAAAATGATGATGAATGAAGGAAGAACTACACCTAGCGTTGTTGCAAAAGCGCCAAGCAAAGATGCACCGATACTGACATCTTGAAATTGACTCATACCTATAAAAGTTGCCATGTTGACAGCAACAGGACCAGGTGTTGATTCACTGATACCGATAAAATTAATGAGGACATCAGCAGAAATGTATCCTCCACCGACCAATTCGTCTTTGATTAGTGGAATCATCGCATATCCACCACCAAAGGTGAATAAACCGATTTTGAAAAACATCCAAAATAGCTTAAGAAGTGTGAGTAGCATCAGCTTTTGCCTCCTTAACGTGAATTAAAAATCCATAGATAATACCTAGAATTGCACCGACAAGCAACGCATAAATGACACTGAATTCAGAAAATAATGCATAAAGAAGTGAGCAAACTAGAATGATGATTGCAAACAGATCAAAATGTATTTTTTTTGATAATTTCAAGGCTGCCTTAAATATTAAAATAGCAACACCTGCTTGAATACCTTTAAATGCATAGGCAACCCAAGTTAATTGCTGAAACTGAATGATAAATACAGAAATCAAAGAAATAATGACAAAAGAAGGGATAATAACGCCTAGAGTAGCAACTAAACTACCCTTAAATCCAGCTATTTTATACCCTATGAATGTTGCTGAATTAACTGCTAAAACACCTGGTGTAGATTCGGATATAACTAAAATTTTAAGTATATCATCATCGTCAGCCCACTGTTTTTTTTCAACAACCTCTTTACGCATGATTGGCATCATGGCATAGCCACCACCGAAAGTCAGTGCGCCGATTTTCAAAAATGTCGTAAAGAGATCTAATAAATTATGTTGTTTTTTCATCATCACACCTCACCGAATTATTATAACATAAAAAATGTTTTGATTTAACATTCTATGTTATAATACTTTTGCAAAGGACGGATGGAATATGAAAAAACTTCAATTAATGGTTTTGTTCTTAATTTTAGCATTTATATTTGCAGGTTGTGGCCCAACTGCAGTAAAGGATTTGGTTCCACCCAATTTTACAGGAACTAAAGATATTACATATTTTATTGGTTCAACAGAACCGAATTTTTTAGATGGAATCAGTGCTATTGATTCAGTGGATGGTGATCTTTCAGATTCAATCACTATTGATGATAGCAATGTTGATTTGACCACACCTGGTATTTATACATTAACTTATATTGTTTCAGATCTATCAGGCAATCAAATTCATACCTCAATATCCGTTATCGTCATTAACACAGTAATCATAGATGATACAACACCTCCAGTCATTATTGGAGCTTCAGCTATCACTTATTATTTAGGAGATGAAGAGCCTGATTTGTTAGCAGGTTTGGTTGCTTTTGATCCAGAAGATGGTAATGTGACAAGTCAGATTACTATTGATTCAACAGATTTGGATTTATCAACAGTTGGTATTTATGATATAACATATTCAGTTTCAGATGAAGCAGGTAATACCTTCCAAATCACGATTCAACTGACTGTTATGGACAGAGATCAACTCATTAATCCTGATTATATCAATATCTATTATATCAATGATTTTCATGGTGCTATTTTAGAAGACGATGACCAAATGGGGCTTTCAAAAATTGGAAATCTCATCTTAGATGAAAAAGCAACTAATCCAATGAATACATTATTTATAGCTGGTGGAGATATCCTACAAGGATCTTTATTATCAAATTATTTCAATGGTTCTTCAACCATGGATACTTTAAATCAGATGCAATTGGACGCATTTACCATAGGTAATCATGAATTCGATTGGGGATTAGATATCATCACTAATTTTAGAAACCCAAGTTCAGAAAGTATACAAGCAGACTTTCCGCTATTGGGAGCAAATATATTTTATGATGGCACAACAACAAGACCTGACCATGTTGATGCTTACACAATTATCGAAAAAGGTAATCTTAAAATTGGAATCATTGGTGTGATAGGATTGGGTCTTGAATATAGTATTGCTACATCAAAAATAACAGGTTATTATTTTGATGATCCCGTTTATTGGACGGCATATTATGCAGAACTATTAAGAACTGTCGAAGGTGTAGACATCGTTATTGCTATTGTTCATGATAATGGCGTTTCATCTGGTTACAATCAATCGATTAGTGCATTGACAGGAGACAGAAAAATAGATGCTGTCTTTAATGGTCATAGTCATTCGACTTATGCGCAATATATTGAAAGAACTGGTGTAAGATTGCCATTTATTCAATCTGGTTCTAGTGGGACATCATTAGGTAAAGTTACCTTAGAACTTGATGAATCAAAAAATGTTACAAATGCATATGCAGTCAATTTAAATGCATCATCTGATACTAGATTAAATCATAGCAATGCATCTATAGATGAAGTGATTAATACGTATTATACACAAGTAGAAACTTTAATAAATGACCCCATTATTACTTCAGGTGCATATATGAGTACATCTGCTTTGACATATTATATGGCTGAATTGATTCGAAAAGTTAGTGATAGTGACATTGGGTTTCACAATTCAGGAGGAACTAGAGCTCCACTAACAAATGGTCAAGTGATAACGATTGGCACACTCTATGAAATTTTCCCGTTTGACAATAAGATTAAGACGACATTTCTTTTAGGTTCACAGATCAACGCATTTAAGAATAGTAGCTATGGTAGTTATTACAGCACAAGAGAAGCAAATATGGTCTTTGAGGATGATGTTTATTATAAAGTAGCAACCAACGACTATGTTTTCGATTCTACGAGCAATCCTTTCATCTATGGAAGTGATTCAGTTGATACAGGCATACTCATTAGGGATGTCCTAGAACAAGTGCTTAGAAATCAAAAGGAAGCTGGATTTAGCACGTTCCTATTGACAAACCCAATTGTTCTTGGTCAGGTTTCAAATTTAGAGGTTACGTTGTATTTACCAAGTAAAAACAGTTCAGAACAAATTGCATCATTATAAGAAAGGCTTGTTGAGCCTTTTTTTCTAATCAGTTTGCAAACGGTTTCATAAAATGCTTATGGTATAATTATAATAGATAAAAAGTGAGGTAATAGTATGGTCCCATCATTTGAAAAAAGAGTTAGAGCTTTTGCTATTGATACATCAGGTGTGATGTTGTTTGTCATTATTTCTTGGGCATTAGGTGATATCTTCTTAGCATTGCCTTACATCGTGAGTGGAGTAGCATTTGTCGGTTTCTATTTTGTGCCTTACATATTTTCTAAAGGACAAACATTTGGTAAAAGAATACAAAAAATAAGAGTTGTTAATGCCGATGGTACAGATGTTCCATTATGGAAGGTAATTTTGAGAGATTTGTTCAAATTGACATTAAGCATTGCAACATTTGGCATTTATATGGTCATTTCATTTTTTATCCTATCTGATAAGTCAAGTAGAACAGTTCATGATTATATATTTAAAACAAAAGTCATTGATTTGGAAAAACCAACAGGCAAAAATACATTCATGAATAAGACTGAATCGATGAGAAAGAGAGGATTTTAGTGAAAAAACTATTTTCTATTCTCATCCTTGTCTTTCTTCTTATAGGCTTGATCTCATGTAAAAAGGAAATTGAACCCATTATTGAACCCATTGATCTATCTTTGGTCTATCCTCAAAATGACGTTTACTATGAAATATTTGTAAGGTCGTTTGCTGATAGTGATGCTGATGGTATCGGCGATTTAAATGGAATTACACAAAATTTAGATTATATTGAAGAATTAGGAGCGACAGCAATTTGGCTCATGCCAATTAATCCTTCACCCGCATATCATGGATATAGTGTGACTGATTATTACGATATTGAATCTGACTATGGCACGCTTGATGATTTTCAGAATTTAATCGATGAAGCTTCTTCAAGAGATATTGATATCATCATCGATTTGGTGATTAATCATACTTCAGACCAACATCCTTGGTATCTTTCTGCTGTGAGTAGTACATCAAGCGAATATCGCGATTATTACATATGGAACAATGGTTCTGCATATGAAAGTTTTGTTGGTGGAATGAAGGATTTAAATTTTAATAATATTGCTGTCATTTCTGAAGTGAAGGATATTATGAATTTCTACTTGGAGATGGGCGTTCATGGTTTTAGAATTGATGCAGCAAAGCATCTCATTGAAAGTAACAGTGCAACAATTGATAATGCATTGTTAATTTTTGAGCTCAATCAATATATGAAATCAATAGATCCAAATAGCTTTCTTGTTTCTGAGGTTTTTGATTACAATTACCAGTTCACAACGGATTACTATATAGGCAGTGATTCATTATTTAACTTTGGTGCTGCAGCTAATATTTGGGATAAGGTAGGATATGGCAACAATAGAACACTGTTTGTTTCTAATTTGAAAAAAGCATATGATGATTTTAGACAAATTAAAGTTGATTTTGTTGATTCACCATTCATTGACAACCATGATGTTGATAGAATTGCATCTATGGGTGGTTTTAATACATATAACACATTAGAAAAAATAGCACTAGCATCCAGAATCTCTTTGACTTTACCAGGATCTCCATTCATTTATTATGGTGATGAAATTGGCATGAAGGGTTTTAGATATGAGGGATATAACATGCCAGGTTATGGTACTGTCTACGATGAATATCGCAGACAACCTTTCTTGTGGGGCAGTGCAACCTATCAAACAACCTGGTTACCAAGTGATGGATCAAATGATACAACAGAGACTTTGTCTGCGCAAAGGGATCTTGAAGGTTCATTATTTAACCAGTATAAGCAAATGATTGAGATTAGAAAGAATAACCCAGCATTGATGTATGGCAATTATTTTGAAGCCTATGTCAACAATACATCTAATATTCAAGGATATCTTAGATATTTTATGTATGAGGATGTTGAACAAGCTGTGCTTGTCCTCCATAATCTGTCACAAGATTCATATGCTGTAGATATCGAATATCTAGAAATACTCTATGGTACTTTGAATATACCAGCCTATGGTTCATTAATTGTTACGATTGATCCCGATAGAATTGAGGAATATATTTAATGTTCTTAGTCCGTTTTTTCCAATATTCCTTACAATATAACAAAGTTTTTACCCATGTCAATGAGAAAATGTGGAAAATAATCATTTATTTTTTGATCTTGTGCATGGTCAATGTATTTCCATTAAACTATTTGATTGTTCAAGAACAAGGATGGAGGCTCAATTTTATAGCAGAAAGTTTCACATTAGAAACACCTGACTGGGTGTTGCCTGAAACATGTAGCATTTCAGCCTCCAAATTGGTTTGTACAGATGATATAGAGTATACCTATGAGCATCAAGACATTACCTATATATTTAATTATCAAGGCGCAAATTATGATTTGACCAAACGGCAGGTATTATTCAAAGAAACCACAATCATATATACCAACGGTGAAAATGCTAGTATGGTGGGATATGACTACAAAGGATTTAATTACTCACAAAGTTTTTTAGAACTTAATCTTTCTGAAGGTACTGAGAGACAATTATTATATGCTCAATTTGGACAATCCATTGAAGAATCCTTTAGTCCATATATCGTTTTGTATACACTGCTGGTCAATACCATAACAAGTATTGCAATGAATGCCTTATTTCTAGTAATCTTATCTTTGGTACTTCAATTATTTAGGTTTGGATATTCAAAATTCTTTACCTATCTTGATAGCATTAAATTCCTGGTCTATATCATGGCGGTTCCAGCATTATTAAGCTTTTTTGTTGGACTCATGGAACCTGCATTCTCACCGGTTTTGTTTCAATTAGGCATGGGGATTATCACCATGGTTGTGATGTTGGTCTACGGAAAGAAATATTTTGCATAAAAAAAGGAACCGAGGTTCCTTCATAAGACGCCATTTGGTGTCTTTTTTTATTCAAAAATTAAATCATTTTGACCAATGGATAATCCTGGTGATGTTATCGAGTCGTTGATGATAAACAAGATTTGACCATAACTTGGTGCTTTGCTCGTATAATCTGCTGTTGATTGATACAAAATAATTGTCATCATATAACGATCAGTACCAATGGTATCGAAATATTTTTCGTAAGTCTGACTACCGATACTTAAGGCGATTTCATAAAGTTCATCCATAGATGCCAAATCAATTGGAATAACAACATGTAATTCAATTTGATGAGATATCAAAGTTTCTGAAACAACATCAACAGTCAAATCAACGGGATCAACAACCTTAGCTTTGCAGGATGATAGTCCTATGACAGTCAAAAATATGAATAGTGCATATAGTAATTTTCTCATCGCTCTATCCTCCCATGTTCGTTTCATCAATCATAACGTTAAATGTGTTGCCACTTACATAAAGTGTATAGTAATAATGTCTAACTTGACCAAACGATTCGACAACAGCAACTGTAATCGTATAACGCCCGGAAACATTCACATCGAAGTAATTAGAATAATATACAGTAGCATTTGGATTATTGATTGTAACATTTGAAGATGGTAGAAACTCACTACCTTTTGCAATTGTAACTTCTGGAGCATTGATTGTAATTGAATCTTCAACGACTTCAATTAAAATAGCAGTGGTATGAGCAGGAACGAATACAGATCCTGAAACAATTTCCAATCCATTTAAATTGGTTGCTTCAGTATATGTTAACAACTTATATGTTTTGCCTGCATCTAAATCGACTTGAGCAAGACCACCTGACGGATTACCACTATGAATGACGAAGATATCAGGCTCATTATCCAATCCGTCAATCTTATAAGCAATTGCTTGTAAACCAGAATTTGCATCAACAAATTGAAGTCTTGCAAGAATTTGAGTTGCTGTATCCATCCTAAAGTGTGAATAAGTTTTTCTGATTTCAATTAGTGCTTTATAATATTCGAAAACGTCAATATATTGTGCTTTGCGATCCCATCTGAGCTGATTGACTTCGTCTGGAGACTCATAAGAATTACTATCATATCCACCATTTAATGCAGGTTTGGATCGCATAAAGTCAACACCAGCATGCAAGAATGGTATACCTTGTGAAGTCAGTACAATAGCATTTGCTTGAATTTGTTCAGCTTCAATTTCTGTAGATTTAACGCCAGTTAATTTTAACTTATCATAAAGTGTATTATTGTCATGTGCTGAGACATAATTAATGGTTTGATTTGGATTGAGATGCCATGCAGTAACGAGGTTTAAACCTGGATAATCAATGCCACCAACAATACCGTACATAATACCTTGAAAATTACTGGTTGTAACATTACCCTGAACCCAACCTTTTTCAGTTGCTTGGAATACAGAACCTTTGATAGCATCTCTTGTTACGTCATTAAACGCACCAACAAGATTCAAATCTTTGATGTTATCTTTATCAGCACGTATAGATTCTGATAAGGGTGATGTTCCACCTGTCCAAGGTTCACCATAAACAATCAATGTTGGATCAATATCTTCAAGCATTGCTTGAATATCATTCATTGTATCAACATCATGAAGTGCCATCAAGTCAAATCTAAATCCTGATAAATTATATTCTGTTGCCCAGAATTTAACTGAATCAACCATAAATTTATTCATCATTGCACGATCTGATGCTGTTTCATTTCCCGTACCTGAGCCATTAAAGAACCCACCTTCAGGTGTCATTCTATGATAATAACCTGGCACAATTTTATTAAAATTAGAAGAAGAAGATTCTCCAGTATGATTATAAACAACATCCATGATGACACGAATATCTTTATCATGAAGCGCCATCACGGCTTGCTTGAATTCATTAATTCTTGTTTTACCATCGAATGGATTGGTTGAAAATGAACCCTCAAGTGTATTGAAGTTATAAGGCATGTAGCCCCAGTTGAAAGAGTTAGGATAATTAGGATTACTCCATTCTTGAACTTCATCTACATATCCAAAATCAAAGATAGGAAGCAATTGAACTGCAGTAATTCCGAGTTCTTCTAAATGATCAAGACCTGTTGTAACAGTCACACCATCTCCAGTATAAGTAGTGCCAGATTCAGTGAAACCCATGAAAGTACCGCGGTAACTTTCTGTACCATGCCAAGAACTGTGAGTTGTCAAATCCCTGACTTGCAATTCGTAGACGATATAATCAGTCAAATTTTTGATGGTATCGGGACGATCATTGTATACCCAACCTGCAGGATTGACTATGTCAAAGTTGACAATCATGCCTCTTTGCCCATTTGCACCTGTAGAGTATGCGTAAGGATCAACGACTTCATTACTAATTCCATTGTTGTTAACGCTATATGTATAGTAATTGAAATCATAATTACCAGTCAGTTTTACTTCCCATACGCCACTTTCAATCTTATAAAGAGATTCTGTATGGAAGGGAATTAACTCGCTATGTAATTCACCTAAGTCATTATAATTTGGATGACCCTGCTGATATAAGTTAAGTGTAACGCTTTGGCTTAAAGGTGCCCATAATCTAAAGATTGTAAATTCATCTTCTTTACTTACACCTAAAACACCTGTATAAGTATATAAATCTTCAAAATCTTGAGTGTCATATAGATTTTGAAGCGAGACTACTTTTTCTACAGCTAAAACATCAGTAAATTGAATTTTTAAAGTATATGTTTTTGAAATGTCGACACTTGGAATTGTCAGTAATAAAGATTTTGTCGCTGTTGTGCCACTTAAGACCATTGTATCGTTTTCATAAACTTCATAGCCATTTTCAGGTATGTGTGTCAGACTTGCTACTATTCTCTTTTGAGTATCAAAAGCAACAGTTAATATTTTCGCACGGTAATCAGGAATATTGTTTGCTAGATCCGCAGCAGAAGTGCCGATTTGTAAATCTTGTTCAACAAAATATGCGTGTGCAACACCACCAGTAGATTCAATGTTGGTCAAATCAATAAAACGATCTCCTCCAACCTCACGATATCCATCCCAAGCGCCCTGTTTAATGATAATTCCGACAGATGTCGCATTAGGATAATCTGCATCTAAATTTATTTCATAATAGACACCATATTCATCTTTTTGGTTTGTATCAAAACTATGTTGGATACCACCTAATGATACAGGCTCAAATTGCCATACCCACATGTTAAAATCCGAATAGTTATCATCGTATCGAAAATAGTGAATAACAAGCGTATCAGGCATCTCACTGGCTATTGTTGAAAAACCTATTCCCAGTAAAGTGAATACCATAATAATTAAAGCAATAATTTTTTTCATAAAATACCTCCCTACATTAACAATATATCATGATATATATGAATACATCTTATTAAATGGTAGCGATTACAAAAAGAAAACGGTTGCACAATGCAATCAAATATAAAGCGTTTACATTTTTCATATTTATATGATAAGATTAAGTAGTACGAAGATGTATATAAATCTTTAAAAACAATAGGAGGAAAAAAATGAAGAAAGTGTTATTAGCTTTAATCTTCGTGGCTGCTATTGCAGGTCTCTTGGGAACAAGAGTTCTTGCAGCTGATGCAACTCATGGAGATTTAGTTATTCATTTCAAGGCATGGGATGAAAACTATACTAACCTAGGCTCATGGGCTTGGGGCGATACTGCCGCTGGCAAAATGGCTGACGGTACAGACGATTTTGGAGCATATTGGAATTATAACAATATCGCTGTCGGAACAGAAGTTGGATTTATTGCTGTTAATTGGGTTGATGGTGGTCCGAATTGGGACGATAAGTTGACAGGTGATGTCAATTTAGGTGCTGAAGTCATCATTGCAAACCAAACAACTCATGTTTACGTATTTCAAGGTGCAGCAGGTGCTCAATATACCCTAGCATCTCCAGATCACCGTAATCTTTTAGTTGTTTATTATGATCCATCAGGCAGTTATGAAGAAACTCTTGGTTTACACCATTGGGGTTGGACAGCTGAAGGTCCTGCATGGGCTTCTCCAGATCCAATTTTAGTGACTGTTGGTAAATCAGTTGCTGGTTTTGAAGTCAAAGCTGTTATGATGTCTGCTGTTGAAGACTGGGCAGGTCTACTCATTTATGCTGGCGATGATGCTACAAAGAAAACTGGCGATGTTACATTAGCTGGTGGTGGTGCAGAAGTCAATGGTGAAGTTGGATTTGCATATGTTGTGAGTAAAGGCGATGCTTATACAGCTGGTGATAACGTTTTCTATAACGATTATGCTGGATTTGTTGATGCAGCTTTCTCTTTCAAACTTATGTCATTCAACAGTGATGATATGTCAGGAACTTATGCTGTAGATCCAAACACTATTATCGTTAAGACAAGTGCACAAGTACCATCTCCTTATCCAACTGCTACTGATAAAGATGCTGCTCGTTCAGCAATTGAAAGTTGGTTTACAGTTAAAGAAGTGACTGGTGTTGATACTTATGGTCCAGCACTTGATATTGAACGTGTTGACTTTGCTTCATCTAACACAACTTTGAATGCATTTGTTATCATTTTAAGTGATGCGTTGGATAACACAAAGAATTATGAAGTGTTCTTTAATAATTATACTGAAACTTTAGCGGTAGAAAAAGAAGTTACAGTAACACTAAATATTACATTCCCTGCAAATACACCTGTTGATGCTGTAATGAGTGCTGCTGGTGCATTTAATGGTTGGTCTCCTGGTTCAGTAGATTATGTTGCTACCAAAGTTGGTAATACATCAATGTATACATTGACATTTACTGTTAATGTAACTGCAGCATTTACAACTTTTGAATATAAGTGGACAAGAGGTTCATGGGATAATGATGAATTTATTGCAACAAATAGAGCATTAGTTATTCCAAATTATGTTGATTCAATCACTTATACAGATGTTGTTGAAGCATGGAAAGATATTGATGCTCCTGCAAGTCAATATGCTGCACCAACTCGTACAGCACCTGCAAATCTAGAGGCTTCACTTGAAGTCGCTATGGATACTTCAGCCCCAGAAATTACTTTCATTTCTCCAACAGGTATTGTTGGTAAGGCTGCTGCTCAAAGAATTATTGAAGTTGCTTGGGGCTCACCATTCAATCAAAACACATTCCCAAGATTTAGAGCTACTGACGACCGTGATGGAGACTTAACTCCATTTGTATACGTACCTAAAGGAGCTAATTCTGTTCTAAACACTAGAGTAGAAGGAGACTATACAATTATGTTACGTGTAGTTGACAAATGGGGCAACGTCACTGAAGAATCTTTTATCTTCAGAGTCGTTAAAGCAAACTAAGGAGGCGCCACATGAAAAAACTATTAACTATATTATTTGTTTTATTTGGTTTGGCAACGCTAGTTGCATGTACTCCTGAAGAAGAAATTATCGATCCAGTTGATCCAGTAAATAATGGTGAATTAATTGATTTTGGTGATACATTCACACAAAAGAGTAAAATTCGTGTTTGGATTGATGATGAAAATGGCGAATATATGCAAGCAGTTATCGCTGAGTTCAATAAAATTTATCCAAATATCATTGTTGAACATCAACATATGGGTAGCGTTGACGCTCGTGAATTGTTAAAGACTTTTGGTCCATCTGGTAATGGTGCTGATGTATTCCAATTTCCACATGACCACCTAGCTCAAGCAGTTCTAGAAGATTTGATTTATCCACTTCCAGTTGCTACGCAAACATTATTAGCAACACGTGCTCATGAACTTGGATTAAGTATTGCTACTTTGACTTATGATGAAACTAATAAGTCATTCGATCCAGATAGCCCGAATGCAGTTGAAAGATTATATGCTGTTCCAATGTCGATTGAATCAGTTGGTTTATTCTATAATACTGATTTAGTATCCACTCCTGCAGCAACTTTTGAAGCATTATTTGCTGCTGCTGATGTATGGAATGCACAAACTGCTAGTGATGGTTCAGGATTAACTAATGCTCAAAAAGGTTGGTTCTATCTTGGAACTTCAAGCCATTGGGCTGACTCATATTTCATGCAACCAATTTACTCAGCATTTGGATTCTATCCATTTGGTGCTGAATTAAATGACCCAAGTGCTGTTGGATTTGAAACCACAAATTCAATCAATGCATTAACTTGGATCAAAAATGAACTTAAGCCACGTACTACTGGTACTGGTAATCATAATTCAGTAAGTGCTGGAGCAAACTTTGAAGCTGGTAAGATTCCTTACATCATTGGTGGACCTTGGAATCATGAGGCATATCAAGCTGCTGAAGGTCTAAATTATGCAGTTGCTCCAATGCCAACAATCAATGGTCATGCAACACAAACATTTGCTGGTGCAATTATGGCTGCAGTATACAAGTATTCAGAAAATAAAGAAGATGCAATCAAATTTGTTGAATTCTTGAATTCAGATATTGCTATGCAACTTCAATACGAATACAAAGGTAAATTACCAGCTCTTAAGACAGAATTACTATCAAACATTGAAGGCGTTAACGAAAATCAATTATTAATGGATATGGCTGCTCAACTTGTATCATCTATTCCAATGCCAACGATTCCTCAAGTGACTTATTACTGGGGACCAGGTGAAACTATGCTAATTGACGTTTGGAACAACGGTATTGCTCCTGCTGTGGCAGCAGCAACAGCTGAAGCTTCATATCGTACACGTGTAGGTCTTTCAAGTTAGTATTATTGTAATATTTAAAAATTAAATTCAGATGACGGCGGCATAATTCTTGCCGCCCTCATTTGGTTTATATAATGGAGGACTGGATGAAGATTTTTAGCTATATTAAAGCTTTTTTATCTACGATAATTTGGGGATTTGGTCAATTACTGAATGGACAGTTTTTGAAAGCCATATTCTTTTTTCTTATTTTTGTAGGCTTTGTTGGCATTGAATTAGGAACAAGCCACTATTTTGAAGATACAAGTGCATATAATAAATTGTTAGGAAATGATTTTGGTGATTCATGGTATATCGAAGGATTTATACCAGAATACCTATACAATAATGTTTCATATCAACCTTTTGAGGATTACTTAGATGATATTGGTGGATATGAGAATATTACTGAAGCATCATTTATTGAATTTATGGCTAAGGATTTAAAAGATGCAAACCCCATCAAATATACGAACCTATCTACAGGTGAAATATTTTTAGCCGATGATTTTGATGCCACTAACAAAGTTCATTTGATTCGTAAACAAACATTGTTTAAAGATGATTTTGATAAAGTATATGTTGAAAGAAATAGAACCGAAGCAGACGGAAGTAACACAAAAGAATTTGTAGAGACAACAATCCTAACTGGTGTATTAAATGAAGATAATGTATTGACATCAAATATCGGATTAACTCCATTTGTAAAAACTGGAGAAATTTATCGTTTAACAGGTGTTTATTACGCTAAGGTAATCGATAATGGTATGACAAGATATATCAATCTTTTAACTAATGAGATTAGTGCTTTAGGAAATCTCACAAAAATTAATGTCGTTGGACCCTTGTACAACATTAACGGTACGGTTTATGAATATTTTGAACCTGGATTAATATATAATTCAGCACGTTTGCAATATGCTGAAACACCATTTTTTAATGTCTTTAGACAAGCCATGCTCTACACTTATTCTGTATCATGGAATCAATACACCAACAGTGACTATACGAGATTAATGATTAAGGTGTACCTCAATTTAAATCCTGAAATAAAAGATCTTTTCGAAACTGATTATAATAATTTCTTTTATGATAAAGCTGGGTTATTTGTTCGTGGATATTGGGCAGTAGGAACACTTGGTATAGCAAAAAAAGTTGACTTTACCGGGCATGCAGCCCTAATGGATGCTATGATCGGTAATTCTAGTAGTTCCTATCAATTATTACCTCAAATATCCGTACTTGACTCTATTCCTATTCAAGGACATGTCTCACTGATGTTACTCTTAGAAGGACTTATCGGTGTTATTCTATCTCTCGTGTTCTTTATCTTCATGTTATGGGGCATTAGAGATGCATATAAAGTAAGTGAGAAAAAGAGATTAAAACAAAAAGTACTCAAGGATGTTGCTTATTTTAAAGATGTTTACGAAAGCAGTTTCGAATATATTATTTTGTCACCTGCGATGTTTGTTTTGGCATTCATATCAATCATGCCAATTGTCTTTGGTTTTATTATCGCATTTACAAATATTCAAGGTAATGCATCGATGTTAGATACCTTTGACTGGGTAGGCTTAGATAATTTCTTTGCGTTATTTAATTTCACTTCGGGTCTTGGATCCTCATTTGGACAGGCATTTTGGCGTGTGCTAGGATGGACAGTTATATGGGCGGTTTTATCCACTTTCACCGTATTTTTTGGTGGATTCTTCCAAGCGCTTGTTTTGAATAGTGAACATGTTGTATTTAGAAAATTATGGCGTACAATAATGATATTGCCTTGGGCGATTCCAGCCTTATTATCACAGATGGTATTTTCTGTAATGTTTAATGAATTTGGCTTTATAAACGCATTTTTACAAGACATTGGTATTTATAATATTCTTCATAATTTGGGTATGCTTGGTGTTAGTTTTGAATCGCTAACTGGATTCAGCAGACTGCTATATTTAGGACAGGATAACATTCAATGGTTTACAAATCCATTTAATCCGACCTTTGTTAGAGCAACACTCGTCATAGTTAATATTTGGTTAGGATTCCCCTATTTTATGGCTTTGATGACAGGTGTTATGACTGCTATTGATGCGACACTTTATGAAGCTGCTGATATTGATGGAGCCAATAGATTCCAAAAGATATCATTGATTACAATGCCCCTTGTTCTTTATTCAACAGCACCGATTTTAATTATGACATTCTCGGGTAACTTTAATAACTTCGGGGTCATTTACTTTATTACAGGTGGAGGACCGAACGCCGGTCACGCCAGTCGAGGATTTGCCGGTGATACCGATATTTTGATTTCATGGATTTATAAGTTGACTGTTGACTATTCAACTTATAATATGGCGTCAGTTTTCTCAGTACTCATCTTCTTGTTTGTAGGTTCAATAACAGCTTGGAACCTATCAAGAACAAGAGCATTTACGGAGGACTAAGACCATGACACTATTATATTTTTTAATTATTTATGTTGTTGTTCTTGCTCTACTTGTTAATATGGGAACTATTTATGATTACGCAATGAAAAAAGGGTATGAAGGAACAAAAGTTCGTCTTCGTTGTTTAGTACCTGTCTATGGCTATAATTATTACAAAAAGATAGAAGCCTTAAGACTGATTGAAGAGGGTGAATTAGAACACCTATTTAGTTTGGAAATACTAGGAAAAAGAATTGCTTTATATGGTGGATTATGGTTGCTCTTCATCATTATTATGGTTCCTTTATCAACC
>CAZPLF010000010.1:0-8350 GCA_964587475.1 uncultured Mariniplasma sp. | reverse complement strand
AGAAGTATTCAAGATATCAAATATGATTTCTAGAATATTCGTCTATGCTGAAATTACATTTGTTGCTGTGATTGTTATCGTTCCTGTCGTCTATATTTTCGGTATGGCATTTGCAAATATCAGAACTGATATTCCAAACCAAATTTGGCCAGATCAGCCAACATTTGAAGCATTCAGATATTTGTTCAATGAAACGAATTTTACGACATGGTATGCCAATACATTGAGTATTGCACTGATCAACATGTTTGTCGGAACCTTCTTAATTACTGGAGCTGCTTATGTATTTGCAAGATTTAGCTTCAAAGGTAAAAAAGCTGGGTTATTAACCATTCTTGTTCTACAAGCGTTCCCTTCATTCATGGGATTGATTGCGATGTATGTTTTATTCTGGAAGTTTGGCTTGCTTGGCCAACCGCGGATGTTAAGTATTCTTTATATTGGCGGAAGTATTCCAGGTAATTTATGGTTGATCAAAGGATTCTTATCACAAATTCCAAAGGATTTGGATGAATCAGCAATGATTGATGGGGCAAGTAAGTTCCAGATATTCATTAAGATCATTCTTCCACTTGCGGTTCCGATTTTGACATTTGTTGCAGTATCGATGTTTATGGGTCCATGGATGGATTATTTGTTGCCAGGTTATCTATTAAGATTTTCTCCAGCAGGTGCGCCTGTAGATTATGATATTACACAGCAATGGACACTTGCAATTGGATTATTTAGATTCATTAATGACCAAACATACCGACATTATTCAGCATTTGCTGCTGGCGCTTTATTGGTTGGTATACCAATTACAATTTTATATATGGTATTCCAACGCTATTTAATCGAAGGTATTATGGCTGGTGCTACAAAAGGATGAGAAATCATCCTTTTTTTTTGAATATGAAATCGGTATCATTGGCAAGAAAACCGCTATATGTGGTAGAATAATAATATATATTATTATAAAGGAGTATTATGATGCAAGATACAATGAAAAACAAAGATTCCTTCAAAATAGCTTTTTTGGATGGTCTAAAAGAAACTTTTAATATAGAACTTAAAGATTCCACGCTATATCAAAGATATACAATATTGGCAACACTTCTTGATGCTCAATTAAATGAGGATTATGAAAAGACATGTGCTTTTGTAAAAGAAAAGAACTTAAAGAAGACAATCTATTTTTCTATGGAGTTTCTTATGGGTCGTTTGATCACAAACAATTTACAGAACAGTGGATACTATGATGTTGTTAAAGAAGCATTTTCTGAAATGAATCTTGATTTGAATGAAGTAGAACACGCTGAAACTGATGCTGGATTAGGTAACGGTGGTCTTGGTAGACTAGCAGCTTGTTTCTTGGATTCTGCTGCTTCATTAAGATTACCACTATATGGTAATAGCCTACGTTATCAACATGGTTTTTTCAAGCAAGACATCATTAATCATAAACAAGTTGAATTGCCTGATTCATGGTTAGACCAACCATTTATTTGGGAAGAAAAAAAACCAGATGAATCTATTGATATTCCTTTGTTTGGTTATGTTGAGAATACAAAATTAATTAATCCAGTGTGGATAAAAGCTGTACCTTATGATGTTAAAATCGTAGGTGATCATAATCATGTGGTCACGGCTTTAAGATTATGGTCAACTGAACCAAGTGAAAAACACAATGTTCAAGATCAAAAATACATGACAATGGTGAAGGGCATCTCTGATACTTTATATCCTGATGATTCAACGGATGATGGAAAAACCTTAAGATTGATGCAATCATATCTGTTTAGTGCTGCAGGGATTAAAGGAGCAATTCTTGAACATAAAAATATGGGTAGAGATGTCAGATTGATTCCCGATTTTTTCACTTTTCAAATCAATGACACGCATCCAACGTTAATCATTCCTGAAATGATGCGCATATTGATGGATGAAGAAATGATTGGATATGATGATGCATGGGATATCGTGACTAGATCTTGTGCTTTTACAAATCACACCATTTTATCTGAAGCACTAGAAAAATGGAATATTCAAATCTTTAGAAATTTATTGCCACGTATTTATGAAATCGTTGCTGAAATGAATCGTCGTTTTAAACTTGTACTTGAATCAGATGGTCGTTTCAATCGCGAACAGATGTATCTGATGAGTCTCATTGGACAAAATCACGTACGCATGGCTCATATTTGTATTTATGGATCATTTAGCGTCAACGGTGTTGCTGAATTGCATACAGAGATTTTGAAACATCAAGAAATGAAAAATTTCTATTTATTATACCCTAAAAAGTTCAACAATAAAACCAATGGCATTACACACAGAAGATGGTTGATTCAAACCAATCATGAATTGGTTAATATTCTTGATGAAAAAATTGGTTCCGATTGGAGAAATGATCTAAGAAAACTTGAATTACTTGATTGGATGAGACTAGATCAAGATACACAAACAAAAATAGATCTAATGAAACAAGCAAAAAAACAAGCATTGGCAGACTATATATTTGAAGACCAAGGCATTTTACTTGATGTGAATAGCATCTTTGATATTCAAGTTAAGCGACTTCATGAATATAAGAGACAACTGATGAATATCCTTCAGATCATCTATGTTTATCAGAGACTTAAGAGTGATGCTGAATTTAAAGCAAATTATTATCCACATTCTTTCATTTTTGGTGCGAAAGCAGCACCTAGCTATCAAATGGCAAAGAAAATCATTGAACTTATTGATACAGTCGCCGATGTTATCAACCATGATGAAGAAACAAATCATTTGTTGAAAGTTGTCTTTGTCAGAAATTATAATGTTACTTATGCAGAATACATCATGCCAGCTGCTGATTTGTCTGAACAGATTTCGACAGCGACAAAAGAAGCAAGTGGAACTGGAAATATGAAATTTATGATGAATGGTGCGATTACTATTGGTACTATGGATGGTGCAAATGTTGAAATTGTCGAAAAAGCAGGCTTAGCAAATGAAATTATTTTTGGTTTAACAGCTGAAGAAGTTACCAATATGTATGAACATAATCATTACAAACCAAGAGAAATTTTTGATAAGGATGGGAGACTCAAAAACGCATTTAGCTTAATTAGAAAACTTGATTCCAATCCACAACATTTCGATTATATCTTAAATGCATTACTTAACAGTGATTATTACTTCGTTTTAAAGGATTTTAATGCATATGTCGATGCACACGAAAGAGCAAATGAAGCATACAAAGACCGCTCTTTATGGTTGTCCATGTCAATCGCCAATATAGCACATTCAGGGTTTTTCACATCTGACAGAACAGTAATGCAATATAATAGAGAATTATGGAAGCTTAAGAAAATAAACTTTTAAGAGGTGATTTTATGGCTAAACAAACCAATCTTAATTTAAGATCAGCAACCTTTTATCAAGTCTTTGTCAGACAGCATTCAAAAAAACAAAATTTTGAAGGTGTTTTAGATGACCTTGATCGAATAAAAGCCTTAGGCGTTGACATCTTATATTTTCTTCCCATACACCCTATTGGAAAAAAAGCACGCAAAGGGGCTGAGGGTAGTCCTTACTCCATTGTTGACTATTATGGCATTCACGAACAGTTTGGCACACTAGCAGATTTTAAAATGCTTGTTGATTCAGCACATCAAAAAGGTATGAAGGTGATGATTGACATCGTCTTTAACCATACTTCAAGAGATTCAGTCCTGGTTCATGAGAAACCAAGTTGGTTTTATAAAAATGATCAAGGTGAATTTGCCAACAGAATCGGTGATTGGAGTGATATTACAGATTTTGATTTCAATCAAAGACCTGTTTGGGATTATTTGATTGATGTACTTAAATATTGGGCTTTTATCGTTGATGGTTTTAGATGCGATGTCGCACCATTGTTACCTATCGATTTTTGGATGGAAGCACGAAAAGAAGTAGAAAAAATCAATCCGAATATGATATGGCTTACTGAATCAGTTCATTACGGTTTCATCAAATATCTACGAAACAGAGGATTTGATTGTTCCAGCGACTCACAAATGTATGATGCTTTTGACATTTGTTATGACTATGACATCTTTGATTATATGGATGATTATTTGAAAGATGGAAAGAAATTGTCACGTTGGTTGGAAGAAATTTATCGCCAAGAAGTCATTTATCCTAAAAATTACATTAAACTGAGAAGCTTTGAAAACCACGATCAACAACGTTTAAGAAGCAAGGTTAGAGATCACAGTCATTTTATGCAAATGATGGCTTTAATGTTCTTTCTTAAAGGATCCGCTTTTATTTATGGAGGTCAAGAACATGAGATTGATCATTTGCCTAATCTTTTTGAAAACGACATCATCAAATGGCAGCCAAATCAATCTATCGAACCATTCATTCAAAAATTGTCGCAATTAAAGAAAAACCAAATTTTTGTTGAAGGAAACTTTGATATGCATCACACAACAGATGTTGCAGTTCTTTCCTACTCTGATATCAATCAATTTTTACTAGGTATCTTTAATTTGGAAAACAGCAAAGAAATTGATGTGCCTCTCAAAGATGGTGAGTATCTCAACATACTCAATAATGAAGTGATACGTGTTTCTCATGGTAAAATAGAGTTGAATCATCAACCGATGATTATCGATACAACAAAGGAACATATAAAATGAGAATTTTTATTGACGGTTTGAATCTACTTCGCATAGAAAGTAAGGAACACATCTATCAAATCGAACTTGATCAAAATAAAGCGAACTGGTTAAAAGACGATGGGTTTAATCAGTTTTTTTCGACTGAAAAGTCAATTTTACTTCACCTCAATGACGCAATAGTCATCAATGGTCAATCTTATCCATTGGAAATCGGTGTAGTTGCAGTAACAAAAGAATTTGAAAAGAAATTTCGTTATTCTGGAAAACTTGGTTATGAGTATCATCAAAATTATACAAATTTTGCACTATTTTCACCAGTTGCTAAAGAGATATTTGTTGTTATAGAAAATGATGAATACCCAATGATATATCAAGAACCCATTTGGACAGCAAAGGTAGAAGGCGACCTAGAAGGATTATCATATCAGTATAAAATCAGATTAGTCAATGCATTCAATAGGGTTAATGATCCCTACGCAGTAGCCTCCAATGGAAAAAATAATGTCATTATAGACTGGGATAAAACCATGTCTATGATTGAATCACCAATCAAGGTTAAGAACTATGTTGATACCGTTATTTACGAAGGACATGTCAGAGATATGTCAATTCATTTGGATGTTGAATCAAAAGGTCTATTTGAAGGCTTGATTGAAAGAAGTAAGAAACTGAAAGGTTCAGTCATAGAATATATTAAAAGACTAGGGATGACACACCTTCAACTGTTACCTGTATTTGATTTTGAGGATGTCGATGATATTGCAAAGACAGATTTTTATAATTGGGGATACAATCCAAGCCAATATTTTTGTGTTGATGGATGGTTTAGTAAGAATCCTGAAGACCCATATGATCGAATCAACGGATTGAAAAAAGTCGTCAATCATGCCCATCAAAATAAGCTTGGTATCAATATGGATGTCGTCTATAACCACGTATTTAATCATTTAACATTCCCATACGATCAAATCGTGCCTGGTTATTTCTATCGACATACCAGTCAATTTCATATGACGCATGCGTGTTATTTGGATAACGACGTTGAAACCAGAAATTTCATGGTTAGAAAAATGATTATTGATAGTTTGATCCATTTTGCGACATATTATAAAATTGATGGTTTCAGATTTGATCTCATGGGACTTCTAGATGTTGATACAATGCTAGAGATTGATAAAGACTTAAAAAAAATCAATCCTCATATTATGCTATATGGTGAAGGTTGGAATATGGCAAACGAAGTACCATCCAAACATCGATCAAATATGTATAATCAAAATCAGTTTCCAACGATTGGACACTTCAATGATTTTTATCGAAACACGATAAAAGGTGAATTGCATGGACCTGGGTTGGGATTTGCTATGGGAAATAAGCATTTATTACATAAAGCAATGGAAGCTATTGTTGGATCACCTCATCTGTTTTTATCTCCCAATCAGTCCATTAATTATGTCGAATGTCATGACAATTTGACTTACTACGATAAAATGCTGTTATCGTGTGGTTATGAAAATCCGGAATTCAAGGTTTGTCAAGATTTTGCTAACCATTTGATTGCTATATCACAAGGTGTACCTTTCTATCACGCAGGACAAGAATTTTATCGCTCGAAAAAAGGTGTAGAAAATTCATATAATAGCCCCGATGAGATTAATCAAATTCACTGGAATATTAAAGAAGAAGGCGTCAAAAAATTAAAGCAATTACTCAAAATAAGAAAGAAATACAGTTTATATCGTCAAACGACCTTCAATCAATCTATAAAGATTTCTAAAGAAAATCAATTAATCATTTATAAATTGGAAAATGAAAAAGAAATTCTTGTTCACTATATTAAAAATCATTTTGAGATTGAAAAACTGCCCTTATTAAATGGAGAACTGATATTTCCATCTCAAAAAGCACTTTCGGAAGATAACTATATATATGTAGATAAACCAGGCATTTATATTATCCATTCTAAAAAATAAAGGAGGGATTTGATGCGAATTATTTCTGATTTTGAAGTTGATGAGTTTCTGCTAGGCAGATCATCTAATCTTTACAACATCATGGGTGCTCACTTAGTGCATCATCAGAAAGGCATTGCAACAGAATTTACAGTCTATGCTCCAAACGCTAGAGAAGTCAGATTGGTATCCGATTTCAACGGTTATGAAGGATGGAAACATGTTCTAACTAAAATTCATCATTTAGGGATATTTAGAATTGAAATCCCTGGAAATTATGAATGGGCAACATACAAATATGAGATTCATACTGAAAATGGTCGTGTGCTATTTAAAGCTGATCCATTTGGTTTTTTTGCGGAAGTTAGACCACAGACTGCTTCTAAAGTTTGTGATTTAGATGGTTATGTATGGCATGATCAGCGTTGGTCGCTTGAAAAAAAGAAAAGTTATGAGCAACCACTTCTTATTTATGAAGTGCATTTA
Organism: uncultured Mariniplasma sp.; assembly: GCA_964587475.1. Classification (GTDB taxonomy): domain Bacteria; phylum Bacillota_I; class Bacilli_A; order Acholeplasmatales; family Acholeplasmataceae; genus Peloplasma. Next base: position 1,275 of record CAZPLF010000010.1, on the reverse strand, counting down.
GGATCTTGGCGTAGAAAATATGGACAATTTAAACCTTACAATGAAGTCATTGATGAATTAGCTGCTTACGTGCTTGATCAAGGATTTACACATGTTGAGCTCATGCCAATCTATGAATACCCACTTGATGATTCATGGGGGTATCAGGGCACTGGTTATTTTGCTGCAACATCTAGATTCGGAAGTCCAAAAGATTTAATGTATTTTATCGATCGGATGCACGAAGCTGGAATTGGTGTCATTATGGATTGGGTACTTGGCCATATTTGCAAGGATGCTCACGGGTTATCATTTTTTGATGGGACACCACTTTATGAGTTTAATGATAGTCAGAGAAGAGAGAATGTAACTTGGGGCACTGATAATCTCGATTTCTCCAAAGGTATCACACGTAGTTTCATGCTATCAGCGTTATCATTTTGGATGGATTATTTTCATGTAGATGGTTACAGAATTGATGCAGTATCCAACTTGATTTACTATTTGGGAAATAGAGAAAATGGCATCAATCATGATGCAATCAATTTTATTAGACAATTAAGCTTCCACCTTTTTGGAAAAGATGATCGTGTATTATTCATGGCAGAAGATTCAACAGATTATCCTCAAGTCACTCATCCTGTAGATACAGGTGGTATGGGATTTAACTACAAATGGAATATGGGATTTATGAATGATGTTCTCAAATACTTTAAAGAGGATCCGATTCATCGTAAATTTCATCATGATAAGATTACATTTGGCTTAGTCTACGCATTTAACGAACAATTTATATTGCCTTTTTCACATGATGAGGTTGTTCATATGAAAGGTAGTCTAGTCAATAAAATGCCTGGAGATTATTTTCAAAAAATGGCGAATTGGCGTTTGTTATTGTCGTTGTGGATAACACATCCTGGAAAGAAATTATTATTCATGGGTCAAGAGTTTGCTTCATTCAGCGAATGGGCATTTCAACAAGAATTGGATTGGAATCTATTTGATTATCCAGCACATCAACAAGCCAATCGTTTCTTTAAGGATTTGGCTCAGGTCTATAGACATCATGATGCGCTATTCAAATATGATCACGACCCAAAAGGTTTTGAATGGTCTATTGTTGATGATCGAAATCAAAGTGTTTTTGCATATATTAGAAGAAGCGACATTGAAACTCTAGTTATCGTTTTGAATATGACTCCTAATGTTCATGAATCCTATGAAGTCGGTGTTCCATATCCTGGATCTTATGTAGAATTAATTAATAGTGATAAAGCAATTTACTTTGGTAGTGAT
>CAZPLF010000009.1:52773-62163 GCA_964587475.1 uncultured Mariniplasma sp. | reverse complement strand
AAAATGACTGGAGTGAATGGTAATGAAACCACAATGGAATAAACTAAATTTAGACCGAATTCAGTTATCAGGAATCCATCATGATTTGTTGAAAAATCAAGCACATGGACTGTCGGGACATATTGGTGAAGTGTTTCCTGATCTCTCTGAACGTTCTGCATGGCTTGGTGGAGATGGCGAAGCATGGGAAAGAGGACCTTATTATATCGATGGATTAATTCCACTTGCTTATCTTGTAAAAGATAATGTACTAATCAATCAAGCGAACCGATGGATGGATTCGATTATTAACTCTCAGGAAGAATCTGGATTTTTTGGTCCAAAACAAACTGTCGATTGGTGGCCAAGAGCAGTGGTGTTGAAAGCGATGGTATCCGCATATCATGCAACCGAAAGAAAAGACATTCTACAATTCATCAAACGATACCTAGAATATATGATGGAACACATCGAAGAATCACCTTTCGATTTTTGGGGTTATGCTAGAGGTATGGAGGGGAAAGAAGCATTGGATTTGTTGCAAGAACAAGGCATACTCTCTGATTTGTCAAATATTGAACAGAAATGGACCGAGAACACCTTGGACTGGACTGCTTTCTTTTTACATTTTCCCTATGATAAACCAACCCATTATTATCTAAACAAGCACTTTTTTCGCTTTCTGAAACCATTTTTGATATTTTTTGATTCCTTAGCGAAGAAAAGAAAAAAACCAAAAAAAGTAAATAGGTATAAAATCCTTGCTCAAAGATTATCAAAAAGCAATGCACTATATCTTACGACTCACGGTGTTAACATTGCTATGTCTTTTAAATATCTACTTTATTGGAATAATGATTCTACCACAATGTTTTCTGCTTTGGATACTGTAAGAAAATATCATGGTAATGCTTTGGATCTCTTTTCTTCTGATGAGCACTTAAATGGTACTAACCCCGATACGGGTATCGAACTCTGTACTGTTGTTGAGATGATGTATTCGATGGAAGAAGCGATGAGAATGACAGGAAGTATGAGAGCTGCTGACCAATTGGAAATTTATGCGTACAATGCCTTATTGGCGACGATTACTGAGGATTTTTCGGGACATCAATATGTTCAACAAGTCAACCAATCTGATTGTGAAGTAAAACATCATCCGTTCTATGATACTGATAAATATGCTAATACTTTCGGAGTAGCACCGAACTTCGGTTGTTGTGCAGCTAACATGCACCAGGGCTGGCCAAAGATGATGCTGTCTGCGGTAATGAAGTCAACCGACCAACTAGTAATCTTCTTGTATGTTAATGGCACTTATAGAGTTGATTTTGAAGATGGACACATCTCATTTGAAGTGGAAACGACATATCCATTTTCAGATGATATCATGATACGTTGTTTAGAATCTACAGTAACCAAGAACAAGAACTGGTTATTCAGAATTCCATATATGACAGATACAGTCCTTATAAATCATAGCAATGAAATCAAGATTACAGGGATAAACCAATATGAAATGAAGGGTTTGTCACAGGGAGAAGAAATTCAACTTCATTTTGAATTCAAAATTCAGACGTTAACAAATCCAGATGAATCCATCAGTGTCAGAAGAGGTCCTCTTGTCTTTGCTCTTCCAATTGAATCCAAGGAATTCTACATCAAGGGAGAAAAGCCATTTTATGATAGAGGATACAGTCCTAAAGAATACCCTGAGATATCCTTGATGACAGATCAAGGTCACGTAAAAGTGATAGCATTCAACCAAGTGATAGAGGAAAAGACCTTTTTTAAAAACCAAACCATTATGAAGGTTTCAGGGTATAACAATCAAAAATCTTGCATTGAAGAAATTAAACTCATCCCTTATGGTAAAACCATTTTAAGAAAAACACAATTTGAAAAGAAAGATATGGCATAATATAGAGTGTAAATATATCAGTACTGCAAAGTGACATCTTATCTAAAATTGAAATATACTCAAAAATTAGAAATCTTTTTCTTAACATAGAATTTTAGAGAAATTTGCAGTATAGTAAAATCATATATAATTAAAAGGTTAGGAGGGATATTGTGGAAGTATCAATAAGAGCATACGAAGAAAAAGATTATATGGAAATGCTTGAAATAACGATGGAACTTTGGAATTTGAAAATGGAACCTTATACAAAAAGCGGTTTTGAAATAAACAAAAATATCATTGATGATACAGGAACAATTCCTAAAAGAATCAATGAAGGGATTTTAGTTGCTGAAGTTGATAAACATATTGCTGGAGTTGTACATCTTGATTTTAAAGGAAAGAAAGAAAGTAAGGGAGAAAGTTTGTCTGTTCTGAGACTCATTCTTAAGTATGGTTTATCAAGACTCATTAAAGCGAGAGATATGGGCATATTTTTTGAACATAAAGTTGAAGATGATGAACTACACATTCATGGAATCGTGGTTTCTAGCAAATATCGAAGCATGGGTCTAGGATCTAAGTTGTTTGATGAAGTAGAAAAATTTGCTAAAAAACAAAAACTGAAGAAAATTACTTTAGAAGTTTTAGATTCAAACATTAGAGCTCATACACTTTATAAACGATTAGGATTTAAAATTGTGAAACAAGTTGAGTTTAGTAAGCAACAACAAGAGTATTTTGAATCAAAATCTCATATTTATATGATGAAACAATTAGAGGATTGACTAAATCAATCCTTTTTTGTTCTATTGATTTTTAATCATGTAAGAAGTAGAATGATGTTGAAGGAGGTGTTTTTATGAAAACAGCAAAAACGATATGCAAAATCATTATGTTATTGCTTGGTTCCTTTTTCATTTTTATGTCTTTCGATTCATTTGATACACCTAATGCAACTGTCTTGGAATTGGTAGGAGGATTTTTGATTAATTCATCACCAGGAATTGTTCTTATTGCATTAACTTGCATCCTTTGGAAAAAAGAAAAAATGCTTGGTGTTATCATTCTTATTGGTGCAGTTGGATTATTCTTCCTATTTAAGTTTTATCGAGATACTAATGAGAAATGGTTGACTATTCTAATTGTAGAGGTGCCAATGTTGGTAGTTGGTGGTTTGTTGCTTGGACATAGAGAAAAATAGATTTAACCATTACTAAAAGTAATCATATATCAATGAGAAAGTCGAGTGAAAATATGCTAACAATTAGAGAAGCAACCACAAACGATGCTGAAGGTAAAGGGTATGTACACTATCAGTCATGGAATGAGACATATACCGGTTTAGTCAATCAGGATTATTTGAATCATAGATCATTAGACAAATGTATCGATTTAGCAAAAAAACATCCTGAAAATTGTTTTGTTGCAGAATTGGATGGTATCATTGTTGGATTTTCTTGTTATGTGATTTACAAAGACGAAAACGGCATTGAAATTGGAGAGATTAGGGCTATTTATATTTTAAAAGCCTATCAAAAGATGGGTATAGGGAAAAACTTGATGAATGCCTGTTTAGCAAAGTTATCAAAGCACAAAAAAGTATATGTTTGGGTATTAGATACGAATCATCAAGCGATTCATTTTTACACTTATATGGGATTTAAAGAAGATGGAACCAAGAAAATAGAAGAAGTTTATAAAGATGTTTTTTTGAATGAAATCAGGTTAGTATTGGAAATGAATAACAGATGACAATGAAATTTAGCATAGTATAGACTTATATTATGTATGCATTTTAACTCAAAGTTGATAAATTCACAGCTTTTAATTAATAAGGGCTGTGCTTTTTAAAATATGTTCTCTCACTTGTAGTATACTTAATATAAGTGGTAAATTATGTTTATCTGAGAAATTTATAATTGATGAGGTGACTTATATGATTAGATTCGGTATCGTTGGAGCTGGTGAAATTGCGCAAAAATTTGCACGAGATATCAAATATTCTAAAGGAGCTGTTTTAACAGCTGTTGCATCAAGAAATTTAGCTAAAGCAGAAGAATTTGCACAGGAATTTAAAATTGAATTTGCTTTTGGAAGTTATGAAGAAATGGCTAAAAGCAATAAGATAGATGCAGTATATATTGCTACGCCACACAATTTTCATAAGGAACAATCTATACTATTTATGAACAATAAAAAGCATGTGTTATGTGAAAAACCGATTGCTGTCAATACAAAAGAATTTGAAGAAATGGTGTTTTCAGCTCAGAAAAATAAGGTTTTACTTATGGAAGCAATGTGGACTAGATTTTTACCTTCAACACTTAAAGTTAGAGAAACAGTTCAATCAAAGAAATTAGGAAAACTAAAAAATGTTTATCTTGAATTCGGTTTTGATGTTATAGGTAATGTAACAGAATCAGGTAGAATGCTGAATCCTCATCTTGCCGGAGGAAGCCTTTTAGATATGGGTGTCTATCCTGTTGCTTATACTTTAAATATAACTGATCAAAAAGTTAAAACTATTAGAGCGAAATCTAGATTTTCTCATACAGGTGTTGATATTGATTGTGTGATTGATTTTGTCTTTGAAGATCAATCTACAGCAAAGTTAATCTCAAGTATCGATCAAGACAAACAATCACCCGGGATACTTGAATTTGAAAAGGGAACAATCATCATTGATGAGTTTTGGAGAAGTCAAAAAGTAACGATTAATGACAAAGAATTTTTATTTCCTCACATAGGTGAAGGATTCCCGTATGAGATTAATAGCTTTGTTGAAACGCTTGAATCAGGACATTTAGAAAATAACATCATGACACACGATCAGTCAAGAAAAAGCATGCAAATGCTTGATGAGATTAGAAAAGTAGTTGGTTTAACATACCCATTTGAATCAAAATGATAGTTCATAATCACTCAATGAAATAGATTAAGTGGTCTTAAGTGCGTATATAGCAGTGTTTTTCTCATTATCAATTATAATTATATTAAGAAATATAGAAGAGGAACTAATAATGAGCGAAATGAATCCTAAAGTTGATGAATTTATAAGCAAGGCTAAAAAATGGCAGGAAGAATATAATAAATTGAGGTTAATTGCTCAAAACAACCAACTCATAGAAGAAATTAAATGGGGTGTTCCCTGTTATACATATCGAAATTCAAATGTTATACTAATACATGGATTCAAAGATTACTGTGCAATTTTGTTTGTTAAGGGGGCTTTACTCAAAGATGAAAAAGGTTTTCTTATTCAACAAACAGCAAATGTTCAAGCAGGTCGTCAGATAAGATTCAAGAACGTTCAGGAAATCATTGAGATAGAATCCATTTTGAAGGCCTATATCAATGAAGCCATTGATATCGAGAAATCAGGTTTGAAGGTCCAGTTTAAAAGCGAATTAGAACTCATATACCCTGATGAGTTTCAAATTAAGCTGGATGAAATTCCAGAATTAAAGATAGCATTTGATGCATTGACACCTGGTAGAAAAAGAGCGTACAATCTATTTTTTTCAGCTCCCAAACAAGCCAAGACTCGCTTAACAAGAGTTGAAAATCTTATGCATAAAATCCTTGAAGGAAAAGGACTAAATGATTAGACATCCTTTATAGGTTTTTGTATAATATAAACAATTGAAAGAGATATGAAATGGAAACTTTTAAAGAATATTTATCACTTATTGATCACACAGAGCATAGAGCTAAAATCGAAGAAATTTTCAAATGGATTATGAATAAATTTCCTATGTTGAAGCCAAGGATAGCATGGAATCAACCCATGTTTACTGATCATGGTACTTTTATCATTGGTTTTAGCATTTCTAAGCAGCATTTAGCTGTAACTCCTGAATATGCAGGAATCACTCGTTTTTCAAAAGAAATCAATGATGCAGGCTATGAGCATAGCAAGATGATTATGCGTATCAAATGGGACGATCCAATCAATTATGATTTACTTGAAAAAATGATTCATTATAATATTGTTGATAAAGCCAAATGCACAACCTTTTGGCGATAAAAGAGAGGTGTTTTCATGGCTAAAGCCATAGGTATTGGTGGTATATTTCTTCATTTTGAAGGTGAAGAACAACAAGTAATGGATTGGTATGAAAAACATCTAGGATTTGATATGACATCTTATGGTACCGGATTTACTGATGGAACACAATATATACTCCTTTCATTTAAAAGAGACAATAAACCCAAGACACCTTTTTTAAATATTAGAGTTGATGATATTGATACTATAATCTATCACTTAAAAAATCTTGATCTAGAAATTCCACAAGACATTAAAGAATACGAATATGGCAAATTTGCTCAATTCATAGATCCATTTGGAAATGCCATTGAACTTTGGCAAGTATATGAAGAAAACTATGTTAAAATGGTTCAAAAAGAAATCGAAAATTATAAGAATAAAAAGGAAAAACCTTGATAGGATATCCTTTTTTATTTGAAAACGAACAGTATTTTCAAACACGAAAATTATCAAAATAGACAATCAATTTATATAAGAAATAATTTAGATGAAATAAATGAAATTATTGATATAATTGTGTGCTATTCTATATGTTTTTTCATTTCAAATATGATACAATTCAAATTGAAATGAAAGGAGTGATGCTCTATGCAAAACATGCAAAAAAACTATAAGGGAAAACACTTAAAGAAGAATCAACTGAAGCAGGCTCAAATGGCTGGCAAGAAGATTGTTCGTAATAAAATAGTTAAGTGATACCCTCTAGAAAAAAGACAAATCAATGTCTTTTTTTATTAAATGAAGTTTGTTGACAAAAATCATCGATTAAGGTATACTAATTAATGCAAATATGGCCAGTAAAGATCTTATTCGTGCGGTCATTTTTTATTTGTAAAGGGGTTAATAAAATGATTACAGTATCAAAATTAAGTTTAATATTTTCAGATAAAAAACTATTTGAAGATGTCAATTTAAAGTTTTTACCAGGCAATTGTTATGGCCTTATTGGAGCAAATGGTGCAGGTAAATCAACTTTCCTTAAAGTTTTATCAGGCGAAAAAGAAGCATCTTCAGGAGATGTGATAATTGAGAAGAATAAACGATTGGCAGTATTAAATCAAAATCAAAACGCATTTGATTCCTATACAGCAATTGAAACCGTGATTATGGGTTATAAAGAACTCTTTGAAATCATGCAAGAAAAAGAGATTTTTTATGCCAAAGAACATATGACAGACAAAGAAGGTTTCGAACTGGCCCATTTAGAAGCTGCATTTGCAGAACTGAACGGTTGGGATGCTGAATCTGATGCTGAAAAGCTGCTCAACGGGTTAAACGTTCCTATGGATGACTTTCAAAAAAAGATGAGTGACATTTTACCGAAGAATAAAGTGAAAATTTTATTAGTACAAGCATTGTTTGGTAATCCAGATATCTTATTACTGGACGAACCAACCAATCATTTGGATTTTGAAGCCATTGCGTGGTTGGAGAATTTCTTAATCAATTACGATAATACAGTCATTACAGTTTCACATGATCGTCACTTTTTGAATAATGTATGTACACATATGGTCGATATAGATTATTATCAAGCTAAAATGTATTCCGGTAATTATGATTTTTGGATGGAATCCTCACAATTGGTTCAAAGATTGATGGCAGACAAAAATAAGAAAAAAGAAGAACGCATCCAAGAACTTAAAAACTTCGTTGCTAGATTCAGTGCAAATTTATCAAAATCAGCACAAGCAACTTCAAGAAAAAAATCGTTAGAAAAAATACAACTTGACGAAATCATACCTTCAACAAGAAAATACCCATTCATTGGATTCGAAATTGAAAAATCACTCGGAAAAGATGTTTTAGAAGCTGAGAACTTAAGTGTATCACTAGATGGTAAAAAACTATTTGAAAATGTCTCTTTCATATTTAATAGAGGCGATAAAATTGCTCTGTTAGGCAAAAATGATTTAGCAAAAACTGCTCTTTTAAAGATACTAGCAGGTGAACTCAAACCTGATACGGGGACTCTTAAGTGGGGACAGACAGTATCAAAAGCATATTTTCCAAGTGATAATGAATCATACTTCGAAGGTAATGAACAAAACTTGATTGATTGGTTGAGACAATACTCCAAAGATCCAGCTGAATCTTATCTAAGAGGTTTTCTTGGTCGTATGCTATTTAGTGGGGATCAACCATTAAAACAGGTCAAGTTTTTATCCGGTGGTGAAAAAATGCGTTGTATGTATTCAAAACTAATGCTCTCTCAAGCAAACACATTGATTATTGATTCACCAACCACACATCTAGATCTTGAAGCGATTCAATCTGTCAATAAAGGATTGGAAGACTATAAAGGCGCAATTATCGTTGCTTCACATGACCATAATCTTCTTCAATCTGTATGTAATAAAATAGTTGAAATTGGTGATTTAGGAGCTTATACCTATGAAGGCACCTTTGATGAATTTATTGACAATATTGATATTAAAATTAAAACAAATAGCCTCTATAAGGGTAATTAAATAAAATATTAATAATAAAAAAAACATGAGTTCAGCAAATCAAACTCATGTTTTTTAAAATTTAAATACCTTTATCTTACTAAATTTTTTCCTTCATGTTTTGCTTGATATAATTTCGCATCAGCTTTTTCTACAAGTTTTGATGCTACAGTTTCGTTATTAAACACGACAACACCGATACTAACATTTAATTGAATTGTATCTTTATCTGTCGTAAAAGGACTGCTCTCTATGACGTGTCGAATGATTTCAGCAATTTTCTTCCCATTTGGAAGATTTGTATTAGGTAAAATGACTGCATATTCATCTCCACCATATCTAAAACAAATATCCTTTGATTTCGTGTGAGCCATTAAATGCCCTGCAACAAATCGAAGAGCAGCGTCACCAACAATGTGGCCGTAATTATCATTGACTTCCTTAAAATTATCTATGTCTAAAAAGAATAAACAAAAATCCGCACTAAATCCACTCAGACGTTTTCTAGTATACTGTTTAATCGTTATCTCCAAACAATCATAAAAATGTCGTTGATTATATAAGCTTGTTAAATCATCTATTAATGATAATGCTTGAAGTTTCGCATTAGCTTTTGCTAATTCCTCTTCGGCTTTGACCAGTTTAGTCATATCTCTTGATGTTCCCCAAGTTCCAATAATCTTTCCATGATAATCATAAAGCGGATATTTAGAAGTTGAAAGAACAAGTATGTCTCCTTCACCATTGCGTCCTTGTTCCATTTTATTAATAATTGGAATTCCAGTTTTCATGATCAAAAGTTCATCTTGCTTTTTTTGAGTTGCTAATGCTTCAGAATAAAAGTCATAATCACATTTACCAATTAATTGGGTTGGGTCTTTTACACCAAATTGTTTTGCTAAAGCGTTGTCGCACAAAATGAATTTTGAATCGATATCTTTGAAGTAAATGGTGTTTTGAGAATTATCCATGAGGGTATCAATAATCAAAGAATCGGGAGCAATATC
>CAZPLF010000009.1:0-52673 GCA_964587475.1 uncultured Mariniplasma sp. | reverse complement strand
AAGTAGAATGCTATAATAACTTATCGACCAAAGCTAAGATGCTCTACTGTTTTATGGAACATTAATCGGCAAAGTTTGATAAAGCCAAACCCGAAGCGATTCGGCGACGGAAAACTATAGGGTCTCAATGAGATAGCCAGCTGCCTTACTCCATCCTTTTGATCATGGAATTCCATATAACAAAGGAAGTTTTTATGTCTTCGGTTTTTTATTTTGATGAATGTTTACTATCAAATTTTGGGGGAGATTCATTTTCATAATAATTCACAAAATTTTTTGAATATGTAGAGGTGTAATTATGAATAAGAAAGTCCAGGAAAGTATTCGTATTAAGTTGTTAAAAATCATGTTGTTACTAATCGTTGCAATTATCATTTTTGTGTATATTTCGGTTCGCACAATAGAATCCAATAGAGCACATCTTCTTCAAGATAGAGATGCAGAACAAAAAGCTGATTTAGTTATGACAATCATGGAAGTATATACAGATTCTATGATAGGAACTGCCAAAGACTGGGGATTATGGAATGAGACCTATGATTATTTACAAGGAACAAACCCTAGTTATGAAAGCGACAACTTACACATTAGCTCTTTTGATGCTATCAATATTAATCTCGTTATTTATTATGACTTATTGGGCAATATAAAATTACAGAAATTTTATGATTTTGAAGCATATGAAGAAATAGAAATTTCACAGAATCTTATAGATTCATTGGATCAGTTAGCAATTTATCAAAACACAGCCAGTGATTATTTTTTTCATGGATATATATATGTTGATGAATCCATATATTTTATAGCAACATCACCGATTGCGAATGGTACTGATGAAGTTTCTGGTAATCTTGTATTTGGAAGATTGATTGATGAGAATGTGAAACAATACATTGAATCCATAGTTTTATTTGATTTTAATCTATTAGAATCAACACTGGATGTTGATGAACCCTCTTCAATTGAATATATTGGAAATCATCAATTAGTTATTAGACATTCCTTTGAAGGTATGTTGAGTGACGAACATACTATGATAGAAATCACAGTTGAAACAGAAATACTTGATTTTGTTCAACAAACGATTATATTGATGACTGTCATCATTTTAGTTACTGGATCAATCTTGGCAATTTTTTCATCCATAATTTTCAATAACATGGTGTTTAAACGATTAATAAACTTAAGCAATGAGATTAGGAGTATCACACACAATAGTCAATTCTCACTTCGAGTCAAAGAGGGTTTGCATCAAGACGAGATTACATCTGTTGCACTAGAAATTAATTTTATGTTGGATAAAATAGGAGAAGATGAAAAAACGATTACACAATTAGCATATACAGATCATCTAACAAATATACCGAATAGATTGCAGTTTGTTCAAACGGTAGAAACACTCATTATGGAATCCATAGTGACTCATAGTAAATTCGCGATACTCTATGTGGATTTAGACGATTTCAAATTAGTAAATGATCGATATGGTCATGACATCGGTGATAAATTGATTATTAGGTTTACAAGGATGCTAGATGAAGTATGTAAAAATGCAATAAAGATTTCCAGAATTGGCGGAGATGAATTTCTTATATTGGATTCTTTTGAATCAGATAACGACATCATTGATTTAGCTAGATTAATCATTAAGTTATTAGATCATGCAATTGTCATCGATAATATTTCTATCAATTTATCTTTAAGTATTGGGATTGCGAAATACCCAAGTAATGGAACAACAGTAGACGAACTTATTGCAAAAGCAGATGCAGCAATGTATGATGCGAAACAGTTAGGAAAAAACGGTATCAGTTTCTCAAAAAAGAAGTAGAACAGAAGAGGGGTCATCACGATGAATGAAATATTAACGTTTATCTTAATTGCAGCAGGATTCGTCTCATTTATACCAGTTGTCAATATGATAAAAAACAGTCAAGATGGAAAATATAGATGTCTGAAATTTTTAATGAATTTAACATTTTTATGGACCATATTAATACTTACTGAAAGAATTTCTTCAAGTCAATTCATTATTTATTATGCGCATATGCTTGGATATCCACTAAAATTCTTAGTAGCGTCTTTCATGCTATGTACGATATTTAATTATGTTGAACAAAAAATGCCTAAATTCATTATCATCTTACTTGGAGTCATCTTTATCGTCGATTACCTGCTAGCTATTACAAATTCTATGACAAAATATATTCTTGTTTTGGCTCAAGGCGATTTGCAGACATTTAATGATTTATATACGAGTGCAACCGGTCCAATTTTCATTTACCATATGGTATTGACTTATCTTGTATTAGTTGTGGCCATTGTCTATTTATTCTATTTTTTAAGAAAATATAAGGATATCAGACAATATAAAGCTGTATCTCGAACATTCGTTTATAGCATTGTTATTGTTCTATTGTTTAATTTGTTACAGATGTTTATCGTGGAAACAAGCGTTGATTTGACTTATGTTTCCTTAGTCATTGTTTCTTTTGCTCTATATCGGGTCATTTACTCAAAAGATATGATTTTCAATCTTCTGACCTCAGGAAGAGGTAAGATACTTACAAATATGCGTGAGATGTATATCTTAACCGATTCAGAGAAAAGGATTGTTGAGTTTAGTGAATTGTTAAGTACAAAATATGATGTGAAGTTAACTGATTTTATTGGAAAGCATCTTGAATTTTTACTTGATCATTTAAGAGACAAAATTGAATTATATCAAGAATATAATGTAGATGGAGAAATACTAAATGATAAAGATCATTTTCATCTTAGAGAAAGAAAATTCTTCATACAAGGTGAAAATTTTGGATATATGATTTTGCTCTATGATGAAACACAAGTGTTTAAGTTACTTAGAGAATTGAATCAGTTAAGTAATTTTGATACTATGACCGGATTAAATAATCGTAATTATATAGAAAAAAAACTAGAGTCATATAACCATCAAAATAATCTAGGAATTATGTCATTGGACTTGAATGGTTTGAAAGTAAATAATGACTATTTAGGGCATGAAAGAGGAGATTATTTATTGAGATCATTATCAAAAAACATCAAAAGTGTTATGCATAAAGTTGCAGATAAAGAATTAGCTAGAATCGGAGGAGATGAATTTCTCATCGTTGTGCCTTCAAGTAGTCCAGAATTATTAAATCAACTTAAAACTGAAATATTAGAAAAATGTAAGAGCGATGATTTAGTTAACAATATTAGTGTTTCTATCGGAGTATCATTTGATTTAGATGGCAGTGCAAATATATTTGAATTGATTCAAATTGCGGATAATGATATGTATAATATGAAAAATCAAACAACAAGTGAATACTCCAAGAAAATTGTTGCTTATGCGAAGAAATTGGATAAATACATCAGATAATTTAATGTCTCAAAATTCAATGCTAAATCTAAGGTAGCCTTCCTAATATTCATGAATATCATGCACAAAATTTCATTTAATCCTTCATATTTTGAATTATATTGCCATTTTATATTATAATTATAGTAGAAATTATACAAATCATATATTTGAGACTCATACCAAAGATATGATGTTATATGTAGAGTGATGGTGACATCATTTTTATGGGAGGAAGCTGAGTTGGAACAATTAGAATTTTATTTACAGGAAAATCAAACCAAAAAGGTTTTGGATGTTGGTACAGGTGTCGGCAATTTTATCTTTTTACTAACACAGGCTTTGAAGAATTACGATGAAATCATCGGTATAGATACTTCGGAGAGAGCAATCGAAATAGCCAAAAGTTATTTTACTGATAATCAAGGTGTTCGTTTTTTAAAAATGAATGGAGAACATATCGAATATCCAAATGGTTACTTTGATGCCATAAGCCTATCGAATTCATTACATCACTTGGCTGATGCAAAAACCATTTTTAATGAAATGGAAAGAGTTTTGAAACCCAATGGATTGATCCTAATACACGAAATGATCTCAAATCCTTTGAACCTGCAACAAGAAAGTCATAAACTCATCCATCATTTTTCTGCTGAAATTGATCGTTACTTAGGTCTTACACACGATGAGACATATACAAAAGAAGAAATCGAAGAAAGATTGAGTAAATATACCCAATGTATACTAGAAGACAGTTGGATTCCACAGCATCATGAAAAACACGAATTCAGTGCTGATGAAATCGAACAAATCATTCAATCAGTTAATCAAATGGTTTTGAGAATCAAAGATAACGAGCAAATATCTTATTTTGAAACTAAAGCCGAATCAATCAAAAAATATATCGCAGAAAATGGGTTTGATTTGGCACCTCAATATATGTTTATCTTAAGAAAACAAGATGTGTAAAAAGGAGATACTATGAGAAAAATACCGAACATTAAAGAACTATTTTTAAAAGATTATATCATTCTTGGTCCAACATTCATTGGAATAGTATTCATTGGGTTATCCATATATTTTTATTACGCTGAAAATAACGTATTTGGGTTTTATGGCTTAGGTGGAGCAAGTATTGTATTATTTGGTGTTGCAGCTATTAGAATATATGTCCTAAAAAAACTATTTACAAATGGTGTTGAAATTTCTGGGAAGATTGTGAAGATGTCTTTTTATAGAGGCACATGCAGATTCGTATTAGAATTTGATTATGATAGCAAACATATTAAAACTGCATGGATAGCTGTTAAGAATCAAGGATCCAGAAATTTAAAGATGAATACAAATGTTAACGTACTTATCAATCCCAAAAAACTTAAACAAGCCATTATTCTGGATTTGTTCCAATAAATATTTGAGTAATAGTAATCATTTTTTAAATCGACTTCCTTGTGGGAGTTTTTTTTATTTGATCCGGAAATTTGCGAAATAAACCACATAAATAATGTATTAGTGAAATATTTAATTGTGGTATAATTGAATAAGTCTAAATACTTTAGTATTTGACATTAAATCAACTATGAACTTGGTGAGAAATGAAGAAAACAGTATTCCTAATTGTTGGTTTCTTTTTATTACAAGGAATCATTCATAACTTAGGACATCCAGTTACACCTAAATTTGTTGAAGGACTAGGAATACCTAATATTATGTTTGGTGTTTTTTTCGCATCCATGAGTTTTGGATTAATGATAGGTGGTCCAATTTGGGGGATATTATCAGATCATGGAAACAAGAAAAAATATATCATTATTGGTTTATTAATCTATAGTTTGGGTCAGTTTTTATTCGGATATAGTCACTATGCATCGCTGATGGTAATTGTTCGTTTTATTAGTGGATTAGGTGTTGTTAGTGCGAGCACACTCATGACAAGCCATGTCATTGAAATCTCGGATCCAAGAGATAGAGCAAAGCATCTTGCTTATTTAGGTGCAGCATTCACTGTTGGAGCGTCTTTAGGTTATTACATCGGAGGATTTATTGCTACCAATCAAGTAATATCGACATTTTTAGGTACAACAGATTTAAGAAGAATATTTTTAATCCAAGCCATTGCAAATACAATTTATGTAGGCATTATCTACTTGACATTTAAAGAAGAAAAGAACGATACTATTTCTTTGCAGAAACCATCCATTTTAGCAGGTTTGAAACAAATCTCAAAAATTGAACCAAGCCTTCTGATTTTTTTAATATCATTAACCTTTATGACTATTGGAAGCACAAACTTAAGCAAGTACATCGATGTATATTTTAACGAACTTGGATACAATCCTGAACAGTTAGGTACGTTTGTCATGGCAACTGGTTTTGTATCATTATTGACAAGTATCTTTTTAGTGCCTATATTTGCTAAGTCTAAAAAATTGTTAACTACCATTGCTTTCATACAAATTTCCAGTGCACTTATTATTTTTTATTCCTTTAGAGCAAGCCAGTTTTTATTGGTGATGTATACGGTTTTCATGGTTTATGTCATATTTAAGACGGTTTATTTACCTTTGGAACAAAACTTTATATCCAAACATGCTAAGGACGGAAAATATGGGAGTGTCATGGGTTTGAGACAATCTTTTGTCTCAATTGGTATGGTTGTTGGCCCTTTATTAGGTGGTTTTCTATATCAACAAAAACCAATATTGTTATTTGATTTCAGTTGTATCGTCTTTCTCATTGGTGCATTTTTATTGGTATTTGTATACATATTGCAAAAGAAAAAAACAAAAACATAACCTAAAGAAAAGGAGTTGATGATATGAAGAGTGAAAGAGAACAAATGCTTGGTCAAATGGATGTTAAAAAACTATTAATCAAATTATCAATTCCAGCTATTATGGGTATGACTATGAATGCCTTGTACAATCTTGTTGATACAATATTTGTGGCAAAAGGTGCTGGAGCACACGCTATTGGTGGTTTATTATTTGCATTACCCATTCAAATGATATCAACAGCAGTTGGTTTAATGATTGGTGTAGGTAGTGCATCGGTATTTTCTAGAGCTTTTGGTAGAGGCGATAAGGTTAAGATGGATCAAGCAGTGAATACAGCATTACGTCTTGACTTCATCATTGCTTTGATATTTTCAATTTTAGGATTTATCTTTATTGATGAGTTACTTATATTTTTTGGAGCAGAAGCAGCTAATATCGGTTTTGGCAAAGACTACTTATCAATTATTTTATTTGGATTACTTTTTCAAACAATGTCCATGGTTCTCAATAATTTGACTAGAGCAGAAGGAAGACCAAATCTTGCTATGATGGCTTTACTTATAGGAACCGGACTTAATATCATATTAGATCCAATTTTCATTTTTGATTTCGGTTTTGGTTTGGGTGTTAAAGGCGCTGCAATAGCAACTGTTATTTCACAAATTGTTGCTTTTATCTTCATCTTCATGAAATCTATTGCTCCGGATTCTTCACTTCACATCAATTTGAAAAAATTATTTCATATGGATTACGAGACAGTCAAAGAAACAATTGCTGTGGGTATGCCTACTTTCCTAAGAAATGCCACAGGTGCGGTGCTAGCAATTATTATTCTAAAATTAATCCGTCAATATGCGATAGACAATTCTGCGATGTATGTTGATATTTATGGTGTAATCAATAGAGTCATTATGTTCATCTTTTTACCTGCATTTGGTATTGTTCAAGGTATGGTACCTATTGTTGGTTTTAATTTTGGTGCTAAGAATCATCAAAGATTAAAAGATGTCATCATTTATGCAACCAAGATTATTATCATATATTTCTTTTTGGGGTTTGTTTTTGTTCAAGTATTTGCTTCTGGAATATTTTCTATATTTGCTAATGGTACTGATATATTCTTTATCGAGTATGGAAGTCGAGCATTTAGGATTATTTCATTTGGCTTTATCCTAGTTGGATTTCAAATTATTGTTAGTGCTATTTTCCAAGCTTTTGGGTTCCCCATTCGAGCAATGATAGCGACATTATCAAGACAAGTTTTATTCTTCATTCCTCTTGCATATTTATTGACTTATCTTTTGGGTATCAATGGTATCTGGTATGCATTTGCTGCAGCTGATTTATTATCGGGATTAATTAGTATTGGTCTATTGTTCTATGAAATGAAATCAATCAGTCGTTTAGCATTAAGAGTAGTAGATACTGAGTATATACAAATGGTTTAAGCTTATCATTACATTACGTGAAACGAGGTCATTATGAAAAACAACAAATTAGCATTAATTATATCATTAATCATATTCTTTGGCGTACTGACGAGTAGCGTTATCATCTATTTCTCATATAACCGGAGCATATCAAGTAATACAAGAAGCATTGCTGAACTCTCAGCAACCAATATTTACTCTAAGATTAATAATGAATTAACAAAACCAATTTATGTTGCTTTAACAATGGCTAATGATACGTTTGTTAAAGATTGGTTGGAAAATGAAGGAAGCATTGATCCTGAAAACATCGTAGGGTACTTAGAAGGCATTCAAGCGAAATATGAATATAGTTCAGTCTTTCTTGTTTCAGATGCGACTTATGATTATTATCGTTATACAGGGTTCCACAAGACAGTTTCACTTTCTGATGATCATGATGTATGGTATTTTGATTTTGTTAATAGTGCAAAGATTTATGCTCTTGATGTTGATATTGATCAAGCTAACAATACACTCACGATATTTGTAAATGCGAAAATATTTAATGATAGTGATGAACTGATGGCTGTTGTTGGTGTTGGAGTGGAAATGAATTATATTCAGGAAATGATTAACTCATTTGAATCTAAATATGAACTTGAAGCATTCTTAATTAACACTGATGGTGTGATTCAATCTCATTCAAATACAGAATTCATAGAAACACGTAATGTATTCGAAGAAGATCAATATAAGATACATGAAAATCTTATAAAGTCTTCAACTACTGAGATGATCGTGGTGCATGACGACTCGAAATATATTATTTCCCGTTATGTTGATGAACTTGATTGGTACATTATCGTTATTAAAGACACGAATGTCTTACTTGGATTCTTGAAAGATTATTTTGTTACTAGTTTTGTAACACTTCTAGTCATTCTTGCAAGCGTCTATTACTTGGTTAGTAAGACAATCAAGGCATATCAAGATAAGGTGTTTAAGCTTGCGAAAATAGATTACTTGACTAAACTTGATAACCGAAGAGGTTTTGATATGAGGTTTACTGAACTATTAGGTCAACACAAACAGGATCAATATATATTCATGATTGATATCGATGAATTTAAACTGGTCAATGATCAACATGGGCATGTCATTGGGGACACTATTTTAAAACAGGTTGCACAGATCATTAACAATCAAATTAGTTTATATGGCACCGTATCTAGATGGGGTGGTGATGAGTTTGCTGGTATCTTTATAGGTGATGAAAAAATCCTTATTGAACAACTAGTTGCTATTACAAGTAAAATAGAACAAGATGAGAATTTATCCAAGTATAATATTTCAATTAGCATTGGATACACAAATTCAACTTTTGATGAGATAGTGGATTCGGCAATTAAGAGAGTAGACCAGGCACTTTACCAATCTAAAACAAAAGGTGGCCATTACATCAGTAAGATTTAACAGAGACCAACAACTCCTTAACATCAGCGATGTTGAGGAGTTTTAAGAACACGAATTTTGAGTGCTCATACATCATTTATAAAAGAAATGCGAATAGTCACCATAGGTTTTCTCAATATTGAGTTGAATCATTGAAAAAGTAATTCTTTATGTCATTATGAGATATATCATTATTCCTAGAAAATTATATATATTTTTCAATTGATTTTATATAAATATTTTGAATTCATGTGTTGCTATAAAAGCGCTTTCATGATAAAATGAAATAGCAAACAACGAGAGCCTTAACAATGGATTTCATAAGATAAGCAAGTCTTGAATAAAGGCTTACTCTATTTTATTGGAAAACACAATAAATAAACTAAAAAGAGGATATTATGTTGATACTAAAACCAAAGAAAATGCATACAGCATACATCCAATCTAGATATCCACAAAGCTCATTATAATGGAAAAGGAGTTATTTTTTATGTCGCCTAATGGTAAAAAACAACCGATTTTTGTACCTGAGATTTACCTGCCTATTGACACAATTAATTACACAAAATGGGCAGTTGTTGCTTGTGATCAATTCACGAGTCAACCATCGTATTGGAAAGAATTAAGAGAATTTGTTGATCAAGAACCCTCAACTTATCATCTCATTCTACCAGAAGTATATTTAGAGAAAATGAATCACAAAATGATTGATGAAATCAATCAAACAATGCACCAGTATGTTGATGAGGGGAAATTGTATTCGATTGGGAAGTCAATGATACTTGTTGATAGAACAACCATTTTAAAGAAGCGCAGATTAGGACTAATTATGGCTATAGACCTTGAAACGTATGATTATAAAGAGGATTCTAAACCAATGATTAGGACAACTGAAAAAACGATTATTGAAAGAATCCCACCGCGTGTTAAAATTAGAGAGAAAGCATTATTCGAGTTATCACATGTTATGTTACTAGTTGACGACCCGAAAGAGCATATCATTGAATCACTATATGCAAAAAAGGCACAATTTCCATTACTCTATGATTTCGAATTGAACATGAGTGGAGGACATATCAGAGGGTATCAAATCAAAGAATGTGATGAGATTATTGAAAAGTTTAACCAACTGATTGTTGATGAAAATGATCCAATGCTATTTGTAGCTGGTGATGGAAACCATAGTTTGGCAACTGCCAAAGCTCATTGGGAAAAAGTGAAGCATCAACTAAGTCATGATGAGATGATGAGCCATCCCGCAAGATTTGCATTGGTTGAAGTTGTTAATGTTTATGATGAAGGGTTAAATTTTGAAGGCATTCATCGTGTTTTGTTCAACGTAAAAGACGATTTTTTAATTGGATTGTTCCATGCTGTAGATAAAGAGGAAGAAACATGGGTTTACTCAAATGATATAGGAAAAGCTCCATTTTTTATTCCCAAAAATGCACCAGTGGCATATGAACAAATACAGACATTTATTGATGAATATATGCTTAAACATATGGAAGTTACCATTGATTATATTCATGGTGATGCAGAATTGATTGAGGTATGTCAAAATCATCCCAATAGTATCGGTATCAAAATGCCATGTATAGACAGAAAAGAATTATTTCCCTTTATTCAAAACGGGAAAGTATTACCTAGAAAATCATTTTCTATGGGATGTGCTACTGCAAAAAGATATTACTTAGAAAGTCAATTTATTACAAATCATGAACATTTGAAAGGAGAACAAAAATGAAACGAATTTATAATTTTTCAGCCGGTCCAGCAATTTTACCTGAAGCGGTATTAGCAGAAGCTGCTAGTGAAATGTTGGATTATCAAGGGACAGGCATGTCAGTTATGGAAATGAGCCATCGTTCAAAGACCTATCAACAAATCATTGAAGATGCAGAAAAAGATTTAAGAACACTTCTAAATATTCCAGAAAATTATAAGGTGCTTTTTTTGCAAGGAGGAGCAACAACACAATTTTCCATGGTACCCATGAACTTAATGAAAAACAAGAAAGCAGACTTCATCATTACAGGTAATTGGGCACAAAAGGCTTTTGAAGAAGCGGGAAAATACGGTCAAGTCAATCAGATAGCATCATCTGAGGATAAAATGTATTCATATATTCCAAATTTGAAAAATTTAGAAATCACTCCAGATGCAGATTATGTCCATATTGTTGAAAATAATACCATCTACGGTACTAAATATTATGAACTTCCTGATACAAAAGGAAAGACGCTAGTCTCTGATGCATCATCATGTTTCTTATCTGAGCCGATAGATGTTACCAAGTATGGTCTCATCTTTGCTGGTGCTCAAAAGAACGTAGGGCCAGCTGGAACAGTCATTGTGATCATTCGTGAAGATTTAATTACTAAAGATCATTTTCCATTTACACCAATTATGCTTAGATACGATATTCAAGCTGAAAACAAATCAATGTATAATACACCACCTACCTACGGTATCTACTTATGTGGGAAAGTGTTTAAATGGTTGATTAACCTTGGTGGACTTGAAGTTATTCAAAAAATGAATATCGATAAGGCGAATGTACTATATAATTATTTGGACCAAAGCAAACTCTTCTTTGGAACAGTTGAAAAGAAGTCCAGATCTTTAATGAACGTAACTTTTAAATCCATTAGTACTGAATTGGATGATAAGTTCGTCAAAGAAGCAAAAGCCAATGGATTTGACAATCTCAAAGGCTATCGTACTGTGGGTGGCATGAGAGCATCAATTTATAATGCAATGCCTATCGAAGGTATTAAAGCCCTAGTTTTATTCATGGAAAAATTTGAAAAAGAAAATTTAGGATAGGTGATATTATGTACAACATTTACTGTTTGAACAATATATCGAAGGTTGGTTTAAATGCCTTTTCAAAGGATTATCAAATCATTGATCATCTAAAAGATGCGCACGCTATTATGGTTAGAAGTGCAAGCATGCACGAGATGGAATTGCCTGATTCAGTGCTGGCTGTAGCTAGAGCTGGTGCAGGTGTTAATAATATTCCTTTGGAAGCTTATGCGAAAAAAGGGATTGTCGTATTCAATACACCTGGAGCAAATGCAAATGCAGTCAAGGAATTGATTATTGCAGGTATGCTTTTAGCATCTAGAGATATCCATGCTGGGATGAATTGGATCAAAGAAAATAAAGAGGATCCAGCAATAAACAAAACAGTTGAAAAGGCAAAAGCTCAATTTGGTGGAACTGAAATTTCTGGAAAGACCATTGGTATTATTGGCATAGGAGCAATTGGCATATTACTTGCTAACGCTTGTGCAGCTTTAGGTATGAAGATTGTTGCACTAGAAAGAAATCTTCAAATCATGGAAAGAATCAAGCAATACCTACCTGTAGATACCACATGCGTATCTACAAAAGAAGATTTATTTCCACTTTGTGATTTTATCAGCTTAAATCTCCCTTTTATTCCAGAAACAAAACACATTATTGACTATGATGCAATGATGCAGATGAAAGATGGCGTTGTGCTTCTTAATTTTGCTAGAGATGGGCTTGTCAATGATGAAGATCTTGAAAAAGCAATCAAAGTAAATAAGATTAAGAAATATGTGACAGATTTCCCTAATCCAAAAACTGCAAATATGGAAGGTGTCCTTGCTATTCCTCACCTTGGTGCTTCTACTGAAGAAGCAGAAGACAACTGTGCATCTATGGCAGCTTTGCAGCTTCAAGATTATATTGAAAATGGCAATCTTAAGAATACTGTTAATTTTCCAGACCTTGATGCAGGCAAATGTGGTAGTTTTTCTCGTATCTCAGTGTTATATGAAGATCGCGAAGAAGTATCTCAATTGATCAAGAAAATAACTGCTTGTGAACACAAAATCGACAAATTCATCCATGTAGAAAAAAATGGGTTTGGGTGTGCAATACTTGATTGTACCGAAAAAATAGATCAAGTATCTATCGATGCAATCACCAACCTAATGGGTGTAATATCAGTAAGATTGATTAAATAACTATCAAATAAGGTTGCGAAAATTCGCAACCTTATTATTTATTCATAAAAATTGAATTTTGTAAATTCATCTTGGTATTGAAAGATAGAAGTATTCAAAGTATAATAAAAAGTAAAGAAAACAAAATATAATGGAGGGTCACTATGAAGAAGATGCTTATCGTCACTGATTCATGCGCCGACTTAACGCAAGAACAAGTTGAGCTAATGGACATTAGAATTATTCCTTTAACCGTTGAAATCGAAGGAATCACTTATGCTCACTATCCTGATGAAAGAGAATTGAAAATAAAGAAGTTTTATCAGCAATTGAGAGACAAAAAAGTAGCAATGACCTCCTTGGTTAATGTTGGTTCGTTTCTTACTTTTTTTGAATCTATGATTAGTGAAGGTTGTGATGTACTTTACATTGGTTTTTCATCAGCACTTAGTGGAACAGTTCAATCTGCCAAAGTAGCAAGTGAAGAATTAAAAGAACAATATCCAAATGATCGAATTGTTGTTGTGGATTCATTATGTGCGTCCATGGGGCAAGGGTTGCTAATCTGGAATGCGTGGAAGCTCAAAGAAGAAGGAAAAACGATAGATGAAATTGTGCAATGGATTGATAACAATAAACTCAATCTTGTCCACTTATTCACAGTCGACGATTTAGGGACTCTAAAAAGAGGTGGTCGCTTAAGCGATACTCAAGCGTTTTTAGGTGCTTTATTAAGAATTAAACCAATTTTACACGTCGATAATCAGGGAAGACTAGTTCCACTTAAGAAAACAAGAGGAAGAGCTTTTTCACTAGAATCAATGGTCGAATTAATGAAAGATAGAATCACTGAACCAAAAAAACAAACCATCTTCATCTCTCATGGTGACTGCCTAGATGAGGCACAAGCAGTTGGCAAAATGATTACAGAGAAGTATCAGGTCAAAGAAATCATTTATAATCACATAGGACCAATTATTGGGGCTCATTCAGGACCAGGAACGATTGCAATATTTTTCATGGGTACACATCGATAAATATAAATTAATAAAAGCATGGATCGATGATGATTCATGCTTTTTTGATGTTTATTTTTATTTAATTTTCTTAATTTCAGTATACGCCATGATTAGTGGAGCAACACCTTTTGCATCATTTTCAACAATGGGTTCTGAAATATAATAGGCATATGATCCATCACGTCTTAAGTTGCCTTCTGGACCAAGTCCAGCTACTAGACAAATACCACCTAAAGATAGAGTTCCGTTTTTTTCAGTTAAATATTTATTGCAAATGCCATCAAAGATTTCTAATCCTCTTTTTTGATAACTCTGATCAAGAGCTCCTAGTCTAGAACCTTTAAGTATTGCAAAGCTAATGAGAGCACTACCGCTAGATTCAAGGTAATTTCCATCTTCCATTTCCTTATCCACAACTTGATAAAAGAGCTTTGATTCTTGATCTTGATGAACAAGAATACCATCAATTGCTTCCTTAAGAAGTTTCGGAAAGAAGGTTTTTCTAGCATACTCATCTTCCATATAACTCATGACATCGACAATAGCAACCACATACCAACCCATAGATCTTAGCCAGAAGTTTTTAGATAAGCCTGTTTTTGGATTTGCCCAAAAAACTGATTTTGATTCATCATATCCATGATAATAAAGCTTTTTTTGTTCATCAAACATCAATTTTCTGACATTTCTAAATTGATTGAGAATATCTTCATAATTTTTTTTATGATTTCTATGTGTTTCATATAGTGTGTAAAAGGGAAGTGCCATGAACAATCCATCCAACCAAACCTGATTTTGATAAATATTTCTATGCCAGAAATTTCCAGCTTTCGTTCTTGGTTGTATTTGAATATGTGAATAGGTGAATTCAATAGCTTTTGAATATTTCTCCAAACCGATGAAATGGTATAAATCAAATAGAATTCGACTTTCACAAATATCATCAACGCTATGTTTATCTTTATCATATCCACGAATTGTACCATCTTCATAAACATAGTAATTAATGTAATTATTAACGAAATCAATATATCGTTTATTATTTGTTTGTTTGTATAGTTCCAACAGAGCTGTCATCATACAACCATCAATATAATTCCAAGCTGGCTTTTTGCCAGCATTGATTACTTCGATATTCCAAAGTGGAGCTTCAGGTGTTGAACTTGCAATGAGTTTTTCAATAAACCGATCAATTAAAGGGTACATGTCATCTCTCCTAATATAGATTAATTATACAATGTTTTCATTGATTACTCAATCAACAAAAATGTCGTGTTAATGAATTATGATATAATTTAAGTGAGGTGTGATATTATGTTTGAAATTAAGAAGTTAAATCCGGATTTAATCAATGATTTTATGGCATATCTTGATGGTATGAAATTTGGACATGCACCCAATTGGAGTACATGTTATTGTCACTTTTATCACAACAATCTATCACTTGAAGAATGGTTAAAAAGAAGTGGTGAAGAAAATAAAAATGCTTCTATTCAGGCCATTCATGATGGACAAATGACAGGATTTCTAATTTATAAAGATAACGTATGTATTGGATGGCTTAATGCGAATGAAGCAAAGCATTATCCAAGGCTACAAGAAGTATTGAAACCATATATAGGGCAAAAAAGAGTTGCAGTTAGTATTTGTTTTATTATTCACCCTGATTTTAGAAATCAAGGCATAGCAAGAAAACTACTTGCATATGCCATTCAGTATTATAAAGATTTGGGATTCGACAGCATGATTGCTCTTCCATCCATTACTTTCCATGAAAAAGAGCAAAGATATCGTGGAACAACCAATATGTATTTAGAAAACGACTATGTTGTCTTAGAACAATTGGAACATTTTACAATTATGCATAAACAATTAAAATAAGAGGTTTCAGCTTCGTGCTGAAACCTTTATGATTAATATGCAGCAATCGTGCCATCAGCTCTTTTTTCTGTGCCTCCAGCATAAACACCAGTTTTAGGGTCTCTCATGATAATCTGACCACGTCCAAAACTTCCAAGATTAGGTTCGATTTTTACGATATGCCCTTTGTTTATCAAACCATGAATGATACGTTTTGGTACATCAGGTTCAACGGTGATATGATTGCCTTCCATCCATTGCCATCTAGGTGCATCTAGTGCTGATTGTGGATTCATTTTGAAATCGACAAGATTCATCACTACTTGCAGATGACCTTGAGGTTGCATAAAACCACCCATAACACCGAATGGACCAACAGGTTTGTCACCCTTTGTTAAAAAACCTGGAATAATCGTATGATAGGGTCTCTTATTAGGTGAAAGGCAATTATCTTTTGTTTCATCCAAACTGAAATTATGCCCTCTGTTGTGTAAAGCAATACCTGTACCTGGAACAACTAGACCAGATCCAAATCCCATATAATTACTTTGTATCATTGATACCATATTGCCGTATTGATCAGCAGTAGCAAGATAAACAGTTCCACTAGAATTAGGTTTTCCGAATGTTCTTACTTTAGCTTCTTTAGCTATGAGTTTTGCTCGAGATTTTGCATAGTCCTTTGTCAAAAGATCTTTGATAGACATCTTCATTGATATTGGATCGCTTATGAATTCTAGGCCATCAGCAAATGCAAGTTTCATAGCTTCAATTTGCTTGTGATAGACTTCAAGCTTTTCTTTTTCTTGAAAATTGAAATCTTCAATGATATTCAAGGCTAATAATGCAACTAAACCTTGACCATTTGGAGGAATCTCCCAAACATTATAACCTTTATAGGTTACACTTATGGGTTCTACCCATTCTGGTTGGTATGCTTCTAAATCACTTTTTCTAATATAACCACCAAATTTTTTGGAAAAAGCATCTATTTTATCAGCGATAGCACCATGATAGAAGGTTTCCCCTAGTGTATTAGCAATGTCTTCTATGGTTTGCGCATGATCTTTAAGAAACCAAATATCTCCTTCATTTGGAGCGTGATTATTTTTTAAAAAAGTGTCAAACCAATGCGAATATTCTTCTCCTTTAAGAGCTTTCTGATATATGTGCAAAGCTGAACGCCAGTAATGAGCAACCGTAGGAGATACTGCAAATCCATTTCTAGCATAATTAATTGCAGGCTCTAAAACTTCTTTAAAGGAAAGTTTTCCAAATTTCTTTGACATTTCAGCCCATCCTGCTACAGCTCCTGGTACTGTAACTGGAGTAAATCCAAATCTTGGCATTTCAACGAGACCCTTTTTTTTCAAAGAACTGATTGAAATGGAACTTGGAGCAGGACCACTACTATTTAAACCATGTAATTGAGCGTTATGCCAAATGAGTGCAAAATTATCGCCACCAATACCATTCGATGTTGGTTCAACGACAGTTAAAGTTGCTGCAACAGCAATAGCAGCATCAATAGCATTTCCACCTTTTTTTAAGATATCTAGACCAGCTTGCGCAGCCAAAGGTTGTGAGGTAGCAACCATCCCATTTTTGGCATAAACAACGGTTCTTTTTGAGGGGTAAGGATAATTAGTATTCATAGCATACTCCTTTAATTCACCATATCATTAATATCTTACCTCATAAGTGAGAAAAAGTAAAAGGTCAGCTCAATTACTTGTTTTTGAAGTTAATGAGAAGTTAGCACAATTATACCCACCCAAATAAATTATTAGGTATATAATGATTAACACATTCATATAATTACAGCTTTTTGATGATGAATATAAGTCATTTACTTTGAAAGTCAAATAAAACGATGTACAATAAATTTATGCTTAAGATATACTGTTTTTGCATTTATGGTATAATTTTTCTAAAGAAAGAAGTGGTTCAATGAAAAAGCTAAGATACTCATTGGAATCTAAGGAAGTCAAGTATTTAATTCATAAAGATCCTAGTCTCCTCCATTTGTTTTCTAAAAAAGATGAAATCATTGTCAATATAGACGATGATTATTTTGTTTCACTTGTTGGAATTATTGTTGCTCAACAACTTTCTGGAAAGGTTGCTCAAGTCATATATAAACGGTTAAGTGATTTATTGAATCAAGAGATTACCGCACAGAAAATCATGGATACATCTGATGAACATTTTCGCAGTGTTGGTCTCTCATCTCAAAAAACCAAATATATCAAATCATTATCTGAATGCTATCTTAATCAAATCATAGATTTAACGCATTTAGAATTGATGGCAAATGAAGAAATCATCGAAATGCTAGTTAAGATTAAGGGCATTGGCGTTTGGAGTGCTCAGATGTTTCTCATGTTTTCATTAGGAAGAGAAGACGTCTTTTCAGTCTTGGATTTAGGATTAAGAAATGCAGCCAAAAAAATATTTAATCAACCAGAACTCACAAATGAACAAATAGAAGCGATTAGTGAGAATTGGAAACCATATCGTTCCATTGTGTCACATTATTTATGGCATGCTTGGGATAGCGAGTAAAGGAGAAAATATATGAAAATCAAATTAATTGGATTAGGAAAAATGGGAGCTAATATTGCTTTAAATTTAAAGGATCACAATCACGATGTAAAGGGTTATGATTTGAATGAAGAAGCTAGAAAGAATTTAGAATCACTAGGGATATCAACGACTTCCTCTCTTTCTAATCTTCTTACTAGAGAAAATGAGGAATCACTCATCGTATTGCTTTTTATTCCAAATCAGATTGTCGATAAAGTGATTGACCAGATTGAGTCGATGTTAAAAGAGGGTGATGTTGTCATCGATGGCGGTAATTCAAATTTCAATATCTCAATCAAACGATACCAACATTTAAAAAGCAAAGGTATTGAATTTATCGACATGGGGACAAGTGGTGGAGTTCTCGGAGCAAGAAATGGTGCTTGCACCATGGTTGGTGGAAATAAAGAAGTTGTATCAAAGATTGAACAATTATTTATTGATATCTCAGTTAAAGATGGATACACTTATACGGGTAAACCAGGATCGGGTCACTTTGTAAAAATGATTCATAACGGGATTGAATACGGTATGATGCAGGCTATTGGTGAGGGATTCGATATGCTTGAAGCATCTCCATTTGAACTTGACTATGAAAGAATAGCTTCCATGTGGAATCATGGATCTATTATAGAATCTGCACTCATTGGATATATTCATCAAGCTTTTAGTGTCGATCCAATGCTCAATGATATTGAAGGTAAGATTGATGATTCAGGTGAAGGTATGTGGATGATTGAAGAAGCTCTTAAATATAAGGTTTCTTTACCAGTCATCACACAGGCATTATTTGCACGATATAAATCAAAGGATAACAATCTATTCGGAGAAAAAGTAGTTGCTGCAATGAGAAGAGAATTTGGTGGGCATTCGGTGTACAAAAAGTCATGAAAGATCTTATTATCGTCATTTTTGGATCTACTGGTGATTTAACATTCCGCAAGCTCTTGCCTGCAATTGCGAGATTATTTAAAAAAAATCAATTGCCCGTTGAAACAAAAGTCATAGCGCTTGGAAGAAAGAAATATTCAACAGAACAATATCTTGAAAGTATGGGTACTTTGTCATCAAAGAAACTAGACATTAAGACCTTAACTAAAATAGTTACTTATCATCAAATGGAAATTACGGATATCAATCAATATCAAGAGTTAATAGATTTGGTTAATTCTGAAAAAAATGATCAAACAAGAGAACTTTATTACTTAGCAATTGGCCCAGAACTATTTCCAGATGTCAGCAATCATATCAATGTTTCGGGACTTGTTACCATTGGTAATTTGAATCAATCAATCATCTTTGAGAAGCCTTTTGGACATGATTTATTCAGTGCTAAGGCAATCAATGAAATGCTTTGGAATTACTTTGATGAAAAACAAATCTACAGAATTGATCACTACCTCGGGAAAGAAATGATTCAAAACATCATGATGGTTCGTTTTGCTAATCGAATTTTTGAAGAAGTTTGGCATAATAGAACTATTAAAAGTGTAAAAATCATATCTAAAGAGACGGATGGCATTTTAGGAAGAGCTGGATATTATGATCAATCTGGAGCTCTTAGAGATATGATCCAAAGCCATCTTTTACAAATGCTATCTTTGATAGCTATGGAAGTACCTTTGACTTATTTTAGTGATGATGTCAAAGATGAAAAAGTCAAAGTGATGAGTCATTTGCATTTTGATCATGACTCGTTGATCTTAGGTCAATATGAGGGCTACTTGAATGAGAAGAACATACCTAGTGACTCAGCGACCGAAACCTTTGTTTTTTTCAAAGCATATGTCAATACACCAAGATTTAAAGGTGTGCCTTTTTACTTGATGTCGGGGAAGAAACTAGACATCAAAGAATCACTAATCATTATTGAGTTTGAGGAAACAAGCGAGCAAAGAAAATGGGAATTGCCATTATCAACAAACAAACTATATATCAAGATTGATCCAAAAGATGGCGTCGGTCTTGTCCTAAATAGCAAAGTTCCAGGTTTGACAGACAATGTTGAGCAAGTTGAACTTGAATACTGCATAGCATGCAATGCTGTAGGTAATAAGACAGAAGCATATGAAAAATTAATTATTGATATGATTGGTCAGCATAAAACCTTATTTACAAGATGGGATGAGATTGAACTTTCATGGCATTTTATCGATCATATCAAAAAATATCAGAAACCTCCTATCATCTACAAAGATTACGCAGAACTGAAGGCGATGATTAAAGAATTAACCCATGAGGAAATGAAATGAAAATATATGATGTCTCAATGACAATATCACCTGATATGCAGGTCTATAAAAATCTAGACAGCAAAAAGCCAATCATCGAAGTTGTATCAGATTTTTCATTTGCTTCAAGCCATGAAACAAAACTATCAATGAATCTCCATACGGGGACTCACATGGATTTTCCACTACATATGATTGAAAATGGAGCAAACTCAGACACACTAGAGCTCTTAAACCTGATTCGTCCAATCAAAGTTTTTGATATGACATCTGTCGTTGATTCGATTAAGGATATTGATTTAATGAAACTCGAGATCGAACCTAACGACTTTCTCTTTTTCAAGACTAAGAATAGTTATGATGAAAAGTTTATACCGAATTTTATCTACATTGATGAAAGTGCAAGTGATTATCTTGCTTCTAAAAACATTGCAGGTATTGGTATTGATGGTTTGGGTGTAGAAAGAAATCAGGAGAAGCATCCAACTCACAAAATTCTCATGAATCACAATATTATTATCATTGAAGGCTTAAGATTAAAAGAAGTTGAACAGGGCAAGTATTTCATGTATGCTTTACCTATAAAAATCAAACATTCAGATGCATTACCACTAAGCATCATCTTAATTGAGGAACCCTATGAACATTTGCAGAGCAAATCTTGAAGATTTAGATCAAATCTGGCAATTGAGACTTGAGACAACTGAATTACTAAAACAAAGAGGTATCGATCAATGGCAATATAAGGATCCTTCTTTAGAAACATTCAAAAATGATATTCTAAAAGGTGAATTTTATGTTGCTAAAAATGAAAATGATATAATTATCGGTATGATGTCTGTCAAATCAGGTGTAGAACCAACCTATAATACCATCTATGAAGGCGAGTGGCACTTTGATGCCCCTTACCTAACCATTCACCGTCTTGCTGTGAAAAGTGCCTTATTGGGGTCAAAAACAGCCCAATTATTAATGGATTATGCTGACCAATTAGCAATCAACCAAAAAACCCCATATATTCGAATTGACACACATGAGAAAAATAGATATGCACTTCGCTTATTTGAAAATCATGGATATGTCTATTGTGGTTGGATTAACTTGGTTCAAAAAAACGGTGATTTGAAGCGATTGGCATTTGATAAAGAGGTGAAATATGAAAATTTATTATGATGCTTCATATATAAAAGATAAATATGCATTAAAAATGATTGCTAGATTCCCAGAAATTGAATTTATTAGTGATATCAAGTCAAGCTATGAAGTAGAAGCAATACTAGCGATGCCTGATTATTTGAATCAGGCAAATCTTGATTTATATCAAAATCTTAAATGGGTTCAAATTCTATCTGCTGGATATGACACTTTGGATCTTGAATACTTTAGAAAAAGAAAGATCATTTTAACCAATGCTAAAGACGTCTTCTCCATTCAGATTGCAGAAGATGTGTTTTCAAAAATTCTCTATTTCAATCGCCATCTAAAAAAGCATATCGAACACAAATCCCAAGAGGAATGGAAATATGAACCAGTTCATTTTGAAATCGCCAATTCCACTGTTGGCATTTTAGGTACTGGATCCATCGGTTTAGAAATTGCAAAAAGAATGAAAGCATTTGATGCAAAAGTCATCGGATATAAGAGAAAATACGCAAAATTACCCTATTTTGATGAAATATATGATCAAGCTGAAGGTTTAAGCAAACTTTATCAAACAAGTGATTATATCATCATTGCTCTACCTTTAGATCCTAGTACGTACCATATGATTGATGAAGATGCTTTTAAACTTATGAAGAAAAACGCAATATTAATTAATGTAGCAAGAGGAGATATCGTCGATCAAAAGGCACTTGTCCATGCACTGAAAAATCAGTTGATCAGAGGTGCCGGGCTCGATGTAACATCACCAGAACCACTACCAAAAAATCATGAATTATGGGGATTTGATAATGTTTTTATCACACCACACAATGCAAGTTCTAGTCCTTATTTCAATCAGAGATTGATTGATGTAGTTATTGATTCTATTCTAAAATACATGATGCATGAAAATTTTGATAATAGAGTTATATAATCTAAAGATCTACGACATTCTCGTAGCTCTTTTTCTTTATTAAACCGTTTACACATTTGAAAAGTATTGACAAGAAAAATATATGTGATAGAATGAACACAGGTATATTATTTGATGTTCAAAACAATTATATACGCTAAGGGAAGGGGTGTTGCTCTATTCAAAGGGGATAGGTATCAGAAAACCGGTAATTTAATAAGGGTATATTATGATATTTATCTGAGATTTACACATCTAAAGTATATGAGAAAAACAGATTAAACTCCAGTCAGCTAAACATAAACTTTTGATGATATAAAAAGGATATAAAAAATAAATGTAAAGTGAAATGGATAATATGACAATAATAGAAATTCAGGGGATCATTAAAGATTTCGAGACGTCAACGTTGATGACGCTTGAACTTGAAATGGACGGATTTAAGTTGAAATTATCAAAGAATAAAACCGATGAAATTATAGTAAAGGAAGAGAATAAAGAACAACAACAAACACAAAATAAAGAATTGAAACAAAATCATACAATGATCAAATCACCACTCGTTGGTACTTTTTATGCTACTTCAACACCAAATGGTAAACCTTACGTTGAAGTTGGACAAAAAGTGCAAAAAGGTCAAGTTGTGTGTATCATCGAAGCGATGAAAATTATGAATGAGATTACTTCACCATTTAATGGTGTGGTCAAAGAGATCTTTGTTCATAATGGAGATGTCGTCGGCTTTGATCACAACTTAATTCGAGTTGGTGAATCCAATGAAAAATAAAATTCTTATCGCGAACCGTGGTGAAATAGCGGTTCGTATTATTCGTGCTGCTAAAGAATTAGGATATGAAACAGTTGCTGTATACTCTACAGCAGATCAGCAAAGTTTGCACGTTAAACTAGCTGATGAAGCCATATGTATCGGTGGAAGTCATAGTAAGGACAGTTATCTCAACATGAATAATATTTTGAGTGCTGCAATTTCCACAGGATGCAATGCAATTCATCCTGGTTATGGTTTTTTAGCAGAAAATAGTGAGTTTGTTGAAATGGTTGAAAGATGTAATATTGCATTTATCGGACCAAGTTCTAAATCAATTTCATTAATCGGTGACAAAGCTGCTGCAAGAACCTTTGCAAAAGCAATTGGCATTCCAATCATTGAAGGTAGTGAAGGCATTCTCAACGATGCCCAAGAGGGCTTAAAAATAGCAAAGAGAATTGGATATCCAGTCATGATTAAAGCTTCTAGTGGAGGCGGAGGTCGTGGTATTAGCATTGTACGCTCAGATGAAGAATTTCTGAGTTCTTTTGAACGTACATCATTGGAA
Organism: uncultured Mariniplasma sp.; assembly: GCA_964587475.1. Taxonomy (GTDB): domain Bacteria; phylum Bacillota_I; class Bacilli_A; order Acholeplasmatales; family Acholeplasmataceae; genus Peloplasma. The sequence continues at coordinate 28,596 of CAZPLF010000009.1, read as the reverse complement.
GCAGAAACATCATTTGGTGATGCATCCTTATACATTGAAAGATTTATTGAGTCACCAAAACATATAGAGATACAAATCATAGCAGATAGCAAAGGAAATTATGTTCATCTATTTGAACGTGATTGTTCAATGCAACGTCGCAACCAGAAAATGATAGAAGAAGCACCTTCAACAATCTTAAATGATATTCTAAGAAGAAAAATCTGTATGGCAGCAATCAAATTAGCCAAATCGATTCATTATGTGAATGCAGGTACACTTGAATTTTTAGTTGATTCAAAAGGAAATTTCTATTTTATAGAAATGAACACAAGAATTCAAGTAGAACATCCAGTTACGGAAGCTATAACTGGTCTTGATTTGGTCAAAGAACAGATTAAGATTGCTTATGGAAAGGAATTATCATTTAAACAAAGAGATGTAAAGGTTAATGGTCATGCGATTGAGTGCAGAATCAATGCTGAAGATGCAATGCATGGTTTTACACCTACACCAGGAAAAATAACAAATATATTATTCCCAGGTGGTATGGGTGTAAGAATTGATACTCATATTTATCCAGGATATGAAGTGCCTCCTTTTTATGATTCTTTACTCGCAAAACTCGTTGTTCACGCTCCAACGCGAAGAGAAGCCATTAAAAAAATGCGTATTGCTCTTGAGCAATTTGTGATAGAAGGCATTTCAACTAACATAGAATACCAATATCTCATCATGCATAATCCCGATTTTATCAAAGGACAGTATGATACAGGATTTATTGCGCGCTTCAATACGTTAGTGGAGGCGGAAACCAATGAATGATTTTTTAAATGATCGTAAAAATAAACTAGAAGATTTCAAGAAAAATATCCGAAAAAAACAAACAAATTATGAACCTATCGATATACCCGATGGTCTTTTTGTCAAGTGCGACCAATGTGGCGCAGCAATCTATGAAAAGGCTCTAGAAGCTAATCATTCCATATGTCCATATTGTGAATATCATTTTCGTATGGGAGCGTACAAGAGATTATCACTGACTGTTGATCAAGGCAGTTTTATCGAGATCAACGCACAAATTCAATCGACAAATCCTTTAAATATGGATGATTACAATGATAAACTTGAAAAAGGCAAGAAACTTTCAGGTCTTAATGAAGCCTTTTTGTGTGGTGAAGCTACACTTGTAGGTATTCGTCTTGCTATTGGTATTCTAGATAGTAATTTCATGATGGGTAGCATGGGATCAGCAGTGGGTGAGAAGGTTACAAGACTCATAGAATATGCAACAGAAAAGAAATTGCCACTCATCATTTTTTCCGCATCAGGAGGAGCAAGAATGCAAGAAGGCATATTGTCTTTAATGCAAATGGCTAAAACGAGTGCTGCTCTAGAATATTTCGATCAAAAAGGTTTGCTTTATATCAGTGTATTAACTAACCCCACAACTGGTGGTGTAGCAGCTAGTTTTGCTTCTTTAGGTGATATCAATATTGCTGAAAAATCATCACTCATAGGTTTCGCAGGTGCTAGAGTCATCAAACAAACCATTCGACAGGAACTTCCTGAAGGATTTCAAACAGACACCTTTCAATTAGAACACGGTCAAGTTGATTTGATCGTTCATCGCAAGGATATGAGAAAGACGCTATTTAAATTACTTCAACTTCATCAAGGAAAGAAGGTTGAAGTATGAGCACTGTTAATATTGCATGGGAAAAAGTCAAACTTGCACGTCATCCCAAAAGACCAACCGCTAGTTATTTAATCAAAGAATTATTTCCTGATTTCATCGAACTTCATGGTGATCGTGGTTTTGCTGATGATGAGGCAATTACTGCTGGACTTGGCACATTCAATAGTATACCAATGACAATTATTGCAGAGGAAAAAGGTAGAACTACTGAAGAGAAAATTAAGCATAATTTTGGAATGCCTCATCCCGAAGGATATAGAAAAGCAATCCGATTAATGAAACAAGCCGAGAAATTCAAAAGACCCATATTATGTATCATAGATACTCCAGGTGCTTATCCTGGAATTGGTGCAGAAGAAAGAGGCCAGGCTCAAGCAATAGCATATAATCTTAAAACGATGATGGGTTTAAAAACTCCGATTATTGTCGTCGTTTTAAGTGAGGGTGGCTCCGGTGGCGCACTTGCTATTGGTGTTGGTGATCATATCTTCATGTTTGAAAACAGCATCTATGCTATTCTTTCACCTGAAGGTTTTGCATCGATCATTTATAAGGATAGTGCTAAAGCAGATCATGCAGCGAGCATTATGAAATTAACAGCCGAAGATTTAAAAGGTTTTGGTGTGATTGATACCATTATTATGGAACAAGAAGGGCTTCATATCAATCCAGATTTTGCAATGCAATCTTTTAAGATTGAATTAGCAAAGACATTGAAGAAATTAATGACATTAAGTGAAAATAAATTACTGACGCATCGTTATCAAAAATATAGAAAAATGGGTGTGTTCATCGAACAAGGAGAAACTAATGAAGCAAAATCATCCCAAGATTAAAGTCATTTCAAGTGGTAAATATGTACCAGATACACTCATAACCAATGAAGATTTAGAAAAATTAGTTGATACATCGAATGAGTGGATTATGACAAGAACTGGTATTCAAACAAGACATAAGGCAATCAATGAATTAACTAGCGATATGGCTTACAAAGCAGCAATGCATGCGATTGAGCGTGTCAATTACGATAAAAATAAAATAGATTTAATTATTATGGCAACAATAACTGGTGATCAGATGACACCATCTACATCCAATTTTGTACAAGCTAAATTAGGTTTAGAACATGAAGTGATGAGTTTTGACATCAATGCAGCATGTACTGGATTTGTTTATGGTTTGGAAATTGCATCAGCATTGTTGCAAACAAAAAGATTTAGATCAGCACTCATTATAGGTGGTGAAATATTAACTAAAATTACTGATTATACAGATAGAAACACATGTGTACTTTTTGGCGATGGTGCTGGAGCTATGATTATTGAACCAAGTGATGAATTAGAAAATACAGCTTATTTCTTTAATACAGCCAAAGGTGATTTAAATGATAGTCTTACAGTCAAAAAGTATATACAAATGGATGGCAAAAAGGTGTATCAGTTTGCTGTTGGAGCTATGGGAAGCGCAATCAGTAAGATATTAGATGAAAGTCATCTAGATATTGATGATATCGATATGGTCATACCTCATCAAGCAAATGAACGTATTATTCAATCTGTTTCCAAATCAACTGGTATTCCTATTGAAAAATTTATGTTAAACTTAAATGAGTATGGCAATACATCTGCAGCAAGTATTCCCATAACAATTTCAGAGTACTTTGATCAAGGAAACACTAAAGGCAAAAAAATATTGCTTGTCGGTTTTGGTGGGGGATTTACTTGGGGAAGTGCAATTTTGCAATTATAGGAGAATACAATGAAAAATGTCAGTGAATTATTCAATACTAAATATCCAATCATCCAAGGTGGTATGGCCAATATCGCTACCGCTGAACTTGCATCAGCTGTTTCAAATGCTGGTGGACTTGGTTTAATCGGAGCTGGTGGCTATGATGCCAACTGGGTTCGTTCAGAAATCAGAAAATGTAAAGAGCTCACAAATAAGCCCTTTGGCGTCAATGTCATGCTCATGAGCCCTTATGCTCCTGAAATTGCAAAGGTTGTCATTGAGGAAGGTGTCAAAATAGTTACTACAGGCGCAGGAAGTCCTGGCATCTATATGGAACAATGGAAGAAAGCTGGTATCATTGTTGTTCCTGTTGTTCCATCGGTAGCATTAGCTATACGAATGGAAAGACAAGGTGCTGATGCTGTTGTTGCTGAAGGTACTGAATCTGGAGGACATATTGGAGAATCTACGACCATGTCCCTGATTCCTCAAATTGCTGATGCTATTAAGATTCCAGTAATTGCAGCTGGAGGTATTGCTGACAAACGTGGTGTTTTGGCTGTTTTTGCTTTAGGTGCAAAAGGGATTCAGGTGGGTACTGTACTTTTAGCTACAAAAGAATGTCCAATCCATGAAAATTATAAGCAAAAAATTATTAAAGCAAAAGATACTGATACAGTTGTTACAGGTCGTGGTTCTGGTGCACCTGTTAGAGTACTGAAAAATAAAATGGCAGTTGAATATCTAAATATGAGCAATCAAGGTGTTCCTTTGGAAGAATTAGAAAAATTAACTTTGGGATCACTGCGTCGTGCTGTTTTTGATGGAGACTTGGATAGAGGATCCTTTATGGCTGGACAAATTTCTGGATTGGTCAAAGAAATTAAAACAATTCAAGAAGTGTTAGAATCCTTATTTGACCATGTCAATGAATATAAAGAACAATTGGAAGTCATGTAAATGAATAAACTAGCACTGATCTTTGCAGGGCAAGGAAGTCAATATGCAGGTATGGGATTAGATTTTATTGATGCTTATCCCTTCCTGATGGAAAAAGAAAAAGAAGCATCAAAATTGTTAGGATTTGATGTCAGAGAAATCTTATTATCAGCTGATGGTAGAATCAATGAAACTGAATTCACTCAAGGACTCGTTTTACTATCTTCAATTTATGCTTTTGAGGTATTTCAAACATTAGGTATTGGAGTCTCAGCAATGTCTGGATTTAGCTTAGGTGAATACTCAGCGCTTTATGCATCAAAAATCTTTGATTTTAGTCAAATTATGCAAATCATCGCAAAACGTTCGAAATTGATGCAGGTATGTGCGATGAATCATCCAGGTAAGATGGCAGCTATTCTAGGATTATCAAGTGATGAAGTCGATCAGATATGCAAAGATTCTAAACATCAAGGTGTAATTGTTTCAGCAAATTACAATGCTCCTATACAGGTTGTAATCTCTGGTGAAGAACAAGCTGTTGTTTATGCATGTGAACTTGCTAAAGAACGTGGTGCGAAAAGAGCCATGATTCTCAATGTAAGTGGTGCATTTCACTCACCACTGATGAAAGAAGCAGGGGATGAATTGGCGTCGTTTCTAAAACAAATATCGCATCAATCACCTCAATGGCCCATCTACATGAACACAACAGCTCAAACATTGATTGAAAAAGATTTATATATGGAAATGGAAAAACAAATCCAATCTTCAGTTTACTTTGAACAAACGATTAAACAAATGGTTCAAGATGGTATCACACATTTCATCGAGATTGGTCCAGGCACCATATTGTCAGGATTAATCAAAAAAATCAATATCGATTTAGAAGTTGCCCATTTAGGAAAAATGAGTGATTTGGATATTTTGAAAGGATGGTTGAACGAACATGGATTTAGCAAATAAAGTAGCACTTATCACAGGTGGTGCATCAGGCATCGGTAGATTCATAACCCTTGAATTAGCCAAAAGAGGTGTTAAGGTTGCTATCAATTACAACCATAGTGCAGAAGCTGCTCAATTGCTCATCAAAGAAATAGAAGCTTTTGGTGGTAGTGCATTTTCTATTCAGGCAGATGTCTCTATCTATCAAGATGCAGAAAAACTGATTTCAAAAACAATTGAACATTTTGGATCTTTAAACATCGTTATTAACAACGCTGGCATTACAGATGATGCCTTACTGCTTCGTATGCAGGAAAACCAGTTTGATCGTGTCATCGATACAAATCTTAAAGGTGTCTGGAATGTATGCAAGCATGCAGCGAAACCCTTAATGAAATCAGGATATGGAAGAATCATCAATATATCTTCTGTTTCGGGTGTGTTGGGCAATGCTGGTCAATCAAATTATAGTGCAGCAAAAGCTGGGGTTATTGGACTTACTAAATCTTTAGCAAGAGAGTTTGCCTCTAGAGCAGTAACAGTCAATGCAATTGCCCCGGGTTTTATCGAAACAGAAATGACTCAAAAATTATCAGATGAAATAACTGCAGCATGGAAAAATCAAATCCCACTCAAAAGATTTGGTCATGCGCAGGAAGTTGCTTATGCAGTTGCATTTTTAGCAAGCGAAGAAGCAGCATATATAACAGGCCACACCCTTGAGGTTGATGGCGGATTGGTGATGTAGTGTGGATATGAAAAGAAGAGTTGTAGTTACTGGAATGGGACTTGTAAGTCCTGTAGGAAACACAGTTGAAGAATCATTTACTAATCTCGTTGCTGGAAAAAATGGCATCGATTTTATTACATTTTATGACGTGTCAGACTGGAAAGTCAAAATTGCTGGTGAAGTCAAAAATCTCAATTTTGAATATTTTTTAGATAAAAAAGAAATCAAGCGATCAGATCGTGTGACCAATCTAGCCATGGTCGCAGCACATGAGGCTTATCAACAAGCTGAATTAGAAGGTGTAGAAATCAACCGCAAACGATTTGGAACCTTCATAGGCAGCGGTATCGGTGGTCTGACGACCATCTTTGAAGAAGTCAAGACAAGTGTGACACGTGGACAAGACCGAATATCACCATTTTTTATTCCAAATTCGATTATTAATCTAATTGGTGCCAAAGTGGGTATTAAATATCAGGCTTATGGTCCTAATTTAGCTCAAGTATCTGCTTGCTCAGCAGCTACCAATTCTATGGGTGAAGCATTCAGATATATCAGAGATGGTTATTTAGAAATTGCATTAGCCGGTGGTGCTGAAGCGCCAATCAATGAAATTGGCGTTGGAGGATTTGCAAGTCTTAAAGCTTTAAATTTCTCAAATGATCCAGAAGTTGCATCAGTGCCTTTTGATTCAAGAAGATCGGGTTTTGTCATTGCTGAAGGTGCTGGTATCCTTATTCTAGAAGAATATGAACATGCAAAGCGAAGAAATGCGCCCATTTTAGCCGAAATGGTTGGTTATGGTACAACAAGTGATGCCTTTCATATGACTTCACCTGATCTTTCAGCTAAAGGTATTGAAGAATGTTTACGTATTGCACTTGATGATGCGAAAATTAAACCTGAACAAATAGGATATATCAATGCGCATGGGACATCAACCATTCTTAATGACAAACTAGAAACATTAGGTATCAAAAAGGCATTTGGAGATGCTGCTTATCAAATCAATATCAGTTCTACCAAATCTATGACTGGCCATGCACTTGGTGCAGCTGGAGCCATTGAGACCATTGCTGTGATTAAAGCCTTACAAACAGGACTCATACCTCCGACCATCCATTTGGATCAACCAGATCCAGAATGTGACTTAAATTACACACCACACACCTTTGTCAAACGTGATTTAGAATACGCTATGAATATCAACATAGGGTTTGGTGGACAAAATGCAGCTATCATTTTCAAGAAGGTGAACAAAAATGACTAAAGACGAAATTAAGCAAATCATACCGCATAGAGATCCTTTCCTGTTCTTAGATGAAATACAGGAACTTACAAGTTTACATCATGCCAAAGGCATTAAATATGTTAAGGCAGAAGATTATTTCTTCCAGGGACATTTTCCAGGCAAACCAGTGATGCCTGGTGTTATCATTTTAGAATCACTAGCACAAGTGGGTGCTGTTATTTTACTTTCTCATCCCGATTATAAAGGTAGAATTGTTTATTTTACAGGGATTAAAAATGCTAAATTTAGAAGAAGTGTTGTTCCTGGCGATAAACTTATTTTAGAATGCACATTATCAAAGATAAGATCAACATTCGGTTTTGGAGACGCTAAGGCATACGTTGATGGAAATCTTGTATGCGAAGCTGAAATTGCTTTTGCAATAGGAGCAGCATGATTTCCTATACGTTGCTTGAGTTCGAAGAACTGATTTCAACAAGCGATTTTCTCAAAGAAAACCAAACATACTTTCCTCATATGACGATTGTCAAAGCCAATCATCAAACACAAGGTAGAGGACAATTCGATCGAAAATGGGAATCGAAACCACAAGTGAATCTATTGTTCTCCATTCTTTTAAAACAAATGAGTGTCTCTAAAATGTTTGAAATTAGAAGATGGATTGTTTCGACAATGGTGACTTATCTACAAAAGAAGAACATTGAGGTCTATTTTAAGGATCCTAATGATCTTTATGTCTTCGAACAAAAATTATGTGGTATCCTCATTGAAACTCAAGCTTCATTTAATACATTTGATTATGTTATTATTGGTGTGGGATTAAATGTCAATCAGCATGATTTTGATCAACCTAAAGCAACTTCATTAAGTGTTTTGCTCAATCAGACAATCAATATTAATCATCTGTTTCAAGATATCATCAACGCATTAATGGAAAATTACGAGCAGCTTTTATGAACAAGATAAAACAGATTTCAAAGATTTCATTGTTTGCTGCTTTTATTTCGGTATCTGTTTATCTCATACCACCATTTATGATTCCTTTTGTTCAAATTCCATTTACTATGCAAACAATGTTTATCATTCTGGCAGGTTTCATTTTCACTCCTTTTGAAGCATTTCTCACAGTTTTGCTCTATGTCTTTATTGGTGCAGTTGGCTTACCTGTGTATAGTGGAGCTAGAGGAGGAATGTCGGTTTTACTTGGACCAACGGGCGGGTTTATTATGTTGTTTCCTCTTGTTAGTCTATTGATTGCTACTTTGAAATCAAAAACCAAAAATATCATTTATGATTTGATTGTCGGTATTTTCATAGCCATCATTTCGTTATATCTTCTAGCAAATATTTGGCTTTCAGTGACGCTATCACTTAACTATTGGGTTGCTTTGTTAAGTCTTTTGCCGTTTATACCACTTGATGTAGTTAAACTGCTCCTTGCCTATTTTGTTTATATCAAATTACCTAACGAATTAATAAGTACGAAAATTCAAAAGAGGAAAACCATATGAAAAAAAGAAACAAGTCACTTTATACCATGTTGTTAATCTACATATCGGTCATGATTATTGGTGTGATCATCTTTATGATGTTACCACAATTAACACTCGTTTACAGATTGCTTGTTGCTGATATTTGCATGACATTAGTCACGTGGATATTAAGTTTAATCTTTAAGAATGCAAGCGTCTATGATCCTTTTTGGAGTGTTATTCCTCCTGCTATTATCTTAGGTGTTATTGTATTTTTAAATAAACCAATGATATTAAGCATCGTATTACTGTTTTCAGGGCTACTTGTTTGGAGTATCAGATTAACCTATAACTGGGCAAGTCGTTGGACTGACTTTGGTGAGGTTGATTGGAGATATCAAAAAATGCAAGAAAAAGCACCTAAACTGTATTTCTTAACGAATTTATTTGGTATTCAGATGTTTCCTACTCTGATTGTATTTATTCAGTTGATTGCTGCAACACATTTCATATCAGCAAGCCCTGCGATGAATATGTTCATCTGGATTGGATTTATGATGATGATTGGTGCAGCCTTTATTCAATTTTTCGCTGATCAGCAAATGAAAGAATTTAAGGAACGAAATCATGGTCAGAAAAAATGTATTGAAGAAGGACTTTGGAAATACTCAAGACATCCGAATTATTTTGGTGAGATTACCATATGGTGGGGACTCTACATCATGTATTTTGGAAGTACCATGAAAGTAGATATCTATCTGTTTGCTCCTATATTAATGACAGCACTGTTCCTTTTCATCAGTATTCCATGGATGGAAAAGAAGATATTGGAGACCAGACCTGAGTATAAAGAGTATCAAAAGCGAGTTTCCATGCTTATTCCGTTTTTCCACAAAGAAGAACAAACATTGCCTCAAGAAAATTCTTGACAGTATTGATGAAACATGTATAATAGACCATAGGGAATGAACGTCTCCCAAAGTACTTTACTTAAACCGCGAAAGCTAATGACTTCTACAACATTTTTGTTGTGAAGTTTTTTTTTGGAGGAAATATATGTTATTAAGCATTGCTTTAATCATTATTACGAGCTTGTTTCTTTCCCAAATTTTTTCAATGATCAAATTTCCTAAAATTATTGGGATGATTATTGCCGGAATCATTTTGGGTCCTTATGTTTTTGCTTTGATCAGTCAAGATATATTGGATATATCTGTTGAATTGAGACAAATTGCTCTGATTGTCATTTTAATTAGATCAGGATTATCTTTGGATCTTGAAGATTTGAAGAAAGTTGGCAGACCAGCGATCTTGCTATCGTTTATCCCTGCTGCATTTGAAATGATTGCAATTACCATATTTGCTCCGATGCTATTTGGGATATCATATATGGATGCAGCACTCATGGGGGCTGTGGTTGCAGCTGTTTCACCAGCTGTTGTCATTCCTAGAATGATTTCATTGTTGGCCAAAGGATATGGGAAAGATAAGAAGATTCCCCAAATGGTTCTAGCTGGATCAACCGTTGAAAACATCATCATCATTACCATTTTTGCTTCAATGATTCAAGTTCATCAAGGCACTCAATTTTCAGTTTTTACAGTGCTTAACGTTCCTATTGCTATCATCTTAGGTATGGGTCTTGGAATTGTATCTGGAATCGTATGTGTTAAACTGTTTAAAACATATCATATCAGAGATACTGTCAAAGTCTTGTTGATCTTTTCTATTGGATTTTTATTCATCGTACTTGAAAAAGCATTAACAGGTATTGTCCCAATATCTGGTTTACTTGCCGTCATGATACTCGGAGTCACTATCCTTAAACTTCATGACATTCTAGCAAAAAGATTGGTTTCTAAATTTGAGAAAATTTGGGTTATCGCAGAGATTATGTTATTTGTCTTAGTCGGTGCAGCCATTGATATTTCAGTGCTACTAGAGGTTGGTTTAGTCGCACTTGCCATCATATTTATTGCCTTGATTTTTAGAATGATTGGTGTCGTTATTGCGTTGTTTAATACACCACTTAATTCAAAGGAAAAGATATTTGTTGGATTTTCATATATTCCAAAAGCAACCGTTCAAGCAGCCATAGGGTCAATTCCACTCGCTTTAGGGTTATCCAGTGGATTACTCATTTTAAGCGTTGCAGTGCTTGCTATAATGATTACAGCCCCGATAGGGGCAATTCTGATGGATGCGACCTATCACAAATTGTTAAACCATACAAATATAGTATAAATTTAAGAAGAAAAAGGGTATAATATAATATGATATACTCTTTTTTTTAAAGAGATTTGTCAAAAAAGTGTTAAAATAATTGAGGTGTTTTATTTCTTACAAACTTATGTTTGAAAAGTTACATGATAAACATAAAGCCCAAGGAGATAATTAATTATGAAAAGAAATAAGTTTATTGTTATTGGTTCAGGTCGCTTAGGCTCAAACATTGCCACACAAATGTCAGAACTTGGTGAAGATGTCATCATCGTCGATGCGACAGATGATTCTTTTAGAAAATTACAAGAATCATTTTCTGGTTATCAGGTCGTTGGCGATGCTACTGATTTATCTGTACTAGAAAATTCATATGTCAAGCATGCAAAAACTGTTGTTATCACAACCGATAGCGATAATGTCAATATTTATCTTGCTCATATTTGTTATTATATCTATAATGTTCCTAATATTTTTGTTAGATTGGCAGATACTGATAAAGGCACTTTACTAGAAGGAACCTATATTAAAGCCATCTATCCATTCACTTTATCACTTCAAGATTTTATGAAGTTATACAAAGAGGAGGACGCAAAATGAAAATCGTCATTACAGGCGGAAAACATGAAGCCGACTTTATTGTAAAAATGTTAAAAGAAGAACATCATCAACTGATTGTTATTAATCAAGATAGAGAATTTGCTGAATATATTTCAACAAATAACGATATTCCTGTATTTCCAGGAGACCCTACAAAAGCATATGTTTTATCTGATGCAGAAGCTGATAATGCTGATGTGCTTTTAGCTCTATCTGATAGCGATACAGATAACTATATCACATGCATTATTGCAAAAAAACAATTTAACATCAAACGGACAGTATCCAAAGTAAAAAACCCTAAAAACGTTGAACTATTTAAAAAATTAGGCGTTGACAGTGTTATTTCATCAACTTACTTGCTTGCACAAACGATACTTAATGAATCATCAGTCGAAAATATCATCAAGACATTATCAATTGAAGATGAAAAAGTGGTTATGTTGGAAATGGGTGTTGAAGAAAATTTTATGCTTGTTAATAAACGGATTATGGATATCAGTTTCCCTAAAAACATTAATATAAGCTGTATTTTCAGAGATCCTCACGTGATTATTCCAAAAGGGGATACTGTGATTAAGGCTCTCGATAAACTGATTATCATATCAACACCGACTGAACAAGACGAAATTGTTGAATTTATTAAAAAGAAAAGATGAATAAAATGGAAAAAAGAGTCACATCAGGATATCCGCTTATTATCAACTATTTAGGCATCTTTGCCTTTCTGATTGGTTTTATCAATCTTTTGCCACTTGTACTCCTCATTTTTAAACCTGAAGAAATGGAATTTGCGCATTACTTTCTAATTCCAGGTTTAGCGAGTATCGTGGTAGGATCTTTTATCATTTTCCTTTTTAGAGGCAGAGAAAAAGGTAAGCTAGAAAGACACCAAGATGCTGTATTGGTTGTTTTTATTTGGCTGATTGCCATCTTAATATCTTCTATGCCTTTTGTTTTATCAGGTACTTATAATTTCACACAAAGTATTTTTGAAGCTACTTCAGGATATTCGACAACGGGTTTAACGGTCGTCGATGTTGAAGCGACACCAAAACTATTTCTTTTATTTAGAAGTCTTCTCCAGTTTTTTGGTGGGGTTGGACTTGTGTTAGTCCTAACTTCAGCAATTTCTGATAAATTTGGAATGAGACTTTATAGCGCTGAAGGTCATAGTGACAAATTGATGCCAAATCTGATTAAATCAGGACGAACCATTTTATCCATCTACATCGGTTATATCGCAATCGGATCTTTATTCTTCGTTTTATTTGGAATGACACCTTTTGATGCAATCAACCATTCAATTTGTGCAGTAGCAACTGGAGGTTTTTCAACAAAAGCTGGTAGTATTGGATCTTATAATAGTGTCCCCATTGAAATCACAACGATGGTACTAATGATCTTAGGTGGAACAAACTTCTTTGTCCATTTGATGTTGATCAGAGGCAAATTGAAAAACGTGTTCAAACATGTCGAAATCAAGTTGCTAGGTATTTTGTTATTAATTTTCATCCCTTTATTGACATTTAACGTATTATCATTTTATGATGGAAGAATCTTGTATGCTCTTAGAGTTTCAAGTTTCCAATTCATATCCGCAATTACAGGGACAGGGTATCAGACAGTACCAAGTTTTCTGACTCTACCAAGCTTCTTTATTTTAGGTCTTATCATTCCAATGGTTCTTGGTGCTGGTATGGGTTCTACAGCTGGTGGTATGAAACAGTATCGTGTTGCATTGGCATTTAAAAGCATGTACTGGAATATCAAGGATCAGTTAACACATAAGAAGACTATTCGTACACACTTCATCAATAAATTAGGTTCCAAGACTATTATAGAAAAAGATGATATCATTCAAAATCATTCTTTCTTAATGATTTATTTGGTTGTTCTGATTTTAGGAACACTTATCTTTTCAAGTTTTGGATTTAGTATTAGGGATTCACTGTTTGAATTTGCTTCAGCTTTGGGTACTGTTGGTCTTTCCGTAGGAATTACAGGCTATACCGCACATCCTTTGATTTTATGGACATCTACACTTGGTATGTTTCTAGGACGTCTTGAATTCTATGTTGTGTTTGTAGCAATTGCCAAAATATCTCTTGACTTATCGAAAAAAAAACCAAAACAAATTAAAAAGCTGGAATCTTAGGATTTCAGTTTTTTTGTTCACTACTTGATTGGACGAAATTATGCTAAAATAGATTTAGTCATGCAAGTTGTAAGTCGCATCTTGTATCTTGTCAAAAATCCCTTTTTTTAATCAATCAGTCATACTATACTGAAGACAGGAGGAAATCCTTGATGTTCAAAATCATTTGGAATAAAGAAGAAGTGGAACATATACGATCAAAATTATCAAAAGACTTTGATCTTGTATTCACAGATGATCCAAATGAAGTTCCAAAAGATAAAATTGGTATTATTTTAGATGATAGTGATTTAGATAAAATTCGTCCCATTCTTGAAATGATGGCGATTGAAAGATCACAGATTTTGTTTCAAACACCCAATGGTTATGTTCAACAGAATGTCAAAGATATTTCTTATCTTGAAGCATATGGTGAAAATATCTATTTACATGGTGTTGATACAACCGATCAAATCATCAAACAACCACTTTATCAATTAGAAGAGATTCTAAAGCCATATCAGTTTGTTCGTATTGGCAAATCCTTTATCGTGAATATATCAAAGATTAGATACATTCGCTCGGCATTTAATGCCAAATTGGATATAGAACTCATCTCTGGAGCACATCTTGAGGTATCACGTTCCTTCGTTAAAGATTTTAAGAATGCATTAGGCATTCACAAAAAGGAGGATTAAAATGACCTTATTTGGATGGATCATCGTATCAATTGTTTCAGTTTTGGTTATTGTTTTTGGTGTTCGTTTTGCTAGCGACATTATATGGAATCAAAAGTTAAGCAAGTTTCAAAAATCTCAATCTGTTATCATGCCAAAAGTACCAAAAATATATTGGATTAAAAGATCTTATGGTCTTGTTTTAAGTTCGCTCGTAGTAATGACTTTGGTTGCATCTGGTGTGTTTGCAGTTCCCAATATGCTCGGTAATCGAGTGTTGCTCAATGCGACACCAGTTGGCTCAAAAGCAGCCTTACTCAAATTGGTTGGAGATACACAATATGGTGGGTTTTATGGTTTCTTCCGTGGAGGTTTGATGGAAGATGCAATTTTAACACCTCAAGCTACAGATGGTCTTGACTATACGGCATCAAATTCAGTTACCAGAGATTATATTGGAACTAACGTACAAGTTGAAGGTGTTGATGAAGCTGATATTGTAAAAACCGATGGGAATACAATCTATTATGCAACACGATATTATAATGAAGTGCGTATCTTAGATATTAATATTGATGGGACTGTTGAGCCACAAGCAAATCTTGATTTAGGTGATATGTACACTGATGCACTCTATATTACGGATACCCAATTGATTGTTATAGGCTATGTGTATACAACTATTCCCTATGAATATCAAGATGGTATGGAATATTATGGTTGGTTATATACCTCTTATTCTGGTGCAGTATATGTCTATAATCGCGAAACCATGGCACTAGAATATAAATTAGAAACTGATTCTAATTTCTATCAACATCGTTTGATTGGTGATTCTTTGTTCTTAGTTTCGAGCAAGTCATTATATACAGATGAACTTAGACCAGCATATACTGAAACACAAGATGGTAAGACTTCAAAAAGTTATCTTGGTTATGATTCAATTTATTATTTCGAAAATATACCTGCATATAGTATGACAGTTGTTACAGGCATTAAACTTGATACATATGATGTGACCTCACAGGCATTTTTAGGAAGTGTTTCACAAATTTACGCATCTCAAGATGCCATTTATACAGTAAATAACTATTATAATTACACAATTAACTACAACCAGAATCGTGTTCAAATTGTTAAATATGCACTTGATGTTGAAAATGCATCAGTAAACTACGTTGGTCAAAAAGAATTGATTGGCTACGTGGGTGATCAGTATTGGATGGATGAATATGATGGATATTTTAGAGTTGTAACAAGTTCTTGGAATCCTATTCATAATGAACTTTATGTCCTTACTGAAGATGAAACGACAGATGAACTCAAGATTGTGGGCTCAATTACTGAAGGATTGGGTAAAGAGTATGAAACAGTCAAATCGGTTAGATTTGATGAAACATCTGCATATGTTGTGACATTTGAACAAAAAGATCCACTTTATACGATTGATTTGACTAATCCAAGTCGGCCTGAAATTATATCAGCAATCGAAGAACCAGGCTATAGTACTTACCTACATGTTTGGGATGATGAGAATCACCTAATAGGATTCGGATTTTCTGCAGATGATAGAGGTCGTGTGACTGGACTAAAGATAAGTGCATATGATACAACACAAACTGTACCTCTTGAAGATTATCAGTTGGTTGATCAAGATGAAGCAGGTATCTTCTCATATAGTTATTCAGAAGCTTCATATAATCCAAAAGCTATGATGATATCTCCTGAAAAGGGTATCATAGCATTTCCAATCATGAGCTGGAGTAATTTATACAATCCGACAACTGATTCTTGGGACTTTACCTATGTAAGCCAATACTTGGTATTCTATATAGACTTTTCTGCAAAGCAGATCATTTCTGATCCGATTGTAATCAGTCACAACCCAACAGAATATTATGTCGGTATTGACCGTGGTGTTTACATTGATGGCATCATCTATACATTATCTTATAGTGAATTGGTCAGCTTTGATTTAGAAACGAATTCAGTGCTTGAAACGATTGTTTTTGAAACTTATTTCGAGCAGCATTATGATAAAGTTTATATTGATTAGATCCTTAATTCTTACAAAATAAAAGCCGGATAACGGCTTTTTTTGTGATATAATTAAAAAAAAGAGGTCATATTGTGAAATATCAGGTTACTTTTCAGATTGATGAACAAATTGAAAAAGTCACTCAATTATATATAAATAAAGATCGGATGAAAGACTGGGAAACCGGTCTTATTCGAATTGAAGAACATAAGGGAACTCTTTTTAACACAGGTAGCGAAGGTCATCTGATTTTTATTGATCATCAAATGGAAACGAACATGAAGATTTACGTGGAATCCAATCAGCTCCCAAAAGAAATTGTCATCGTCTATCAACTATCAGGTACATGGAATCGTTGTGTCAATACTTTCAAAAAAGTTGATAAAAAAACAGAATGGACAATGGATGTTGAATTTAGATTTAGCGAACCCCAAGAGGTTAAATTAGAGAAATTGATTGAACAAACAGCAAAAGGTATGCAATCCTTTAAGGATTTTGTTGAACAAAATGCCAAAAAATAACAGTATAGAAGTCTTTATACAAAGATTTTTTAATCAGAATCCGGAGTACATGAATCAAACATTTTATGAAGTGTTTCATTTTGATTTGACAAAAAATATTGCAAATAAGTTACTCATGTTGGTACTAAAAGGTAAAAAATTAGCAACGGCTTCAAGTCTTTATGCTTATCAAAAAGAGCAAATGGATATACCTATGCCAGGAAATCTGTCAATCGTCACTGATTACGAGGGAATACCTTATGCAGTCATAAAGACGATAAGAATAACCATTATACCTTTTAAAGAAATGACCTTTGACATATGTAAAAGAGAAGGCGAAGATCAATGCTTAGAAACATGGGTTGAAAGCCATACACGATTTTTTGAGGATGAAGGAGCGATTATTGGATATCAATTTGATCGAGATATGCCAGTTGTTTTTGAGGATTTTATAGTTTTGTACAAGGAGGATTACCATGAAGAAGTTTAGCATCATCACTCTTTTATGTTTATTATTCTTTATTGTAAGTGGATGTGAAGACTTGACACCTAATAACGATGATAATCCGATTGATTCAAACATCGAAAAAATCAATATTGAATCATTTGATCGCCTATTCAACGATGAAATGATGAAAACCTTGACGATTAAAATCACTGAAAATGAATGGATGAGTCTTAACGATGCCATGAAAAGTTACGCAAAACAATTTGATGGAGATTTAAGAACTGATTATTATGCGAAAGCAAATCTAACGTATGAAGATGATTTAGGAGAAGTAGAAATTCTTGATATAGGTTTAAGAACAAGGGGTAATCTTTCTAGGGTCTTAATTGAAAATGATGATGGCACATTAAACCTTTCTAATTTTAAGATATCTTTTGATGAGGATTTTGATCAATCAGAGCTGGTTGTCAATAAAAAACGTACCGCCTTTGAACTAGAAGAGTTGGATATGAAATTCAATCGAAATTGGGATTCTACTTATTTAACTGAAAAATTCTCACTTGACTTATTTAGTGATTTTGGTGTTTATGCAGCAACAACCACGTTTGCTAACCTTTATATTCAAATTGATGATGAACTCCATTACTATGGTATTTATACCATATTTGAACCAATAGATAAAAATTTCTTACAGCGTCGGATGACCGATGATGAAGCAGAAGGCAATCTCTATAAGTCTTTATGGCAACAATTTCTACCAGCCTCTTTGCAACCTTTAACAGATGCTAAAGAAATAGGTATGAAAGATGTTAGCATGAATTATCGTCCAACTTATGATTTGAAAACCAATGAAAAAGCTGGCGATACATCAGATCTTTTAGAATTTATTAATCAGATTAATACTTTAAATGATGTTGATTTCATCCAATATATTGATGATTACTTCAATGTTGATATGTTTATAAGGTTACTTGCTGTAGGTGTATTATTAGGTAATCCAGATGATTATCGTGCCATGGGTAATAATTACTACTTTTACCATAATGATTTAGTTAATCAATGGACGATGATCCCCTATGATTATGATCATGGTCTTGGACAAGGATGGGCAGGTGAACCTGTATTTTCCAATTATAGCATAGGTATGGATATCTATGATTGGGGTAACATAAATCAGTATTTTCTTGGTCTTCAAGAATACTCTCATCCATTGGTTGATCGTATATTGAATGTTAGTAAATATCAAATATTGTATGAGAATTACCTATCAGAATTAGTTGATCCTGACAATAATCTATTTAGTTACGATCATTTCTTAAATAAGTACAATATGCAAAAAGGATTATATGACGAGATGGTATCTGAAGCGATGATGAATTTACGCTTCGACTTAAGAAATATTGAATGGTATATCAATGCGAAAGTTGCAGATATTGAAGAACAACTCACATTTTATGCTTTGCATCCAGAATTACGTGGATTTTAGAGCTCCTTTGGAGCTTTTTTTTTGGATTTCATATTGATATATATCGATATATGGTATATAATCATATTGATAGATATCGATATGAGGTAAATTCATGAACGCTAACAATTATGTAGAAATATTTAAGGCTTTGGGTGATGAAACCAGAGTCAATGTGATTAAGATTCTCAGCAAAGAAAACAAGTGCGCATGCCAGATACTAGAAGCATTCAATATTAGTCAGTCAACACTGTCTCATCACATGAAGATACTAACTGATAGTGGTCTAGTTGTTGCTAAAAAAGAAGGCAAATGGGTTTATTATAAGATTAACGAAGACATGTTTACTCAATTGAAATTCTTTTTTGAACCTGTAGACGCGATTGATAGTTCATGTATGAAGTGTGGCCAATAATATGGGTAACTTCATCATTACACAAATATTAGGTATGCAATGGCTCAACCAAATCATAGGAGATTTGATTAAACTTATATTTGGTGATCAGTTTTCATTAAGTGCTTGGGGTGGATCATTACAATTTTTCATCTTTGATTTCATTAAAATTGGAATATTACTATGCTTTTTAATCTTTTTGGTATCTTACATTCAGAGTTATTTCCCACCGGAAAGAACAAAGAAGATACTATCGAGATATCATGGTATAGGTGCTAATACACTTGGTGCACTCATGGGAACCATCACACCTTTTTGTAGTTGCTCATCCATTCCGTTGTTTATTGGATTCACTCGAGCTGGGTTATCAGCTGGTGTGACATTCTCATTTCTCATTTCCAGTCCGTTAGTGGATTTAGGAGCATTTGTGTTACTCACATCCATATTTGGAATCAAAGTAGCTTTGGCATATGTTATTGTTGGTTTGGTTCTTGCTGTAATCGGT
This sequence comes from uncultured Mariniplasma sp., assembly GCA_964587475.1. Classification (GTDB taxonomy): domain Bacteria; phylum Bacillota_I; class Bacilli_A; order Acholeplasmatales; family Acholeplasmataceae; genus Peloplasma. The sequence goes on along the minus strand of CAZPLF010000009.1, from coordinate 8,865 downwards.
GGGACGATCATTGAAAAGACCGGATTAGGAAAGCATGTTGAAGCATTTGTCTTAGATGGTGAAAACGTTGATTTGGATTTCATCAAATTGACTCAAAAAGAGCGTTTGAGTTATGCTAAAGAACAGATGTTGTTTACTTATAAAAAAGTTGTGCTTTACATATTGATTGGTGTTGGTATTGGTGCAATCATACACAACGCGATACCTCAAAGTTTTATTGAAACAGTTTTAGGATCAGATAACGGTTTTTCTGTATTATTTGCAGTATTTGCAGGAGCTCCGATGTATGCTGACATATTTGGTGCAATTCCCGTTGCTGAAGCTCTTTATTTGAAGCATGCTGGACTTGGGACCATTCTTGCTTTCATGATGGCTGTGACAACGATATCTATTCCATCATTTATCATGCTTAAAAAAGTTGTTAAGACCAAATTACTTGTATCCTTTGGTGCCATTGTCATCATCGGCATCATTATGATTGGATATTTATTTAATTTCATAGAATACCTATTTATTTAGGAAAGGAGGATTTATGATGAATATCAAGGCATTAGGTGGATGTTGTGCTAGATCCACACAGAATTTTTTTAATATTCAAGAAGCGGTTAAAAAACTGAATCTAGATGTTGAAGTAGAACAGGTCTCTGATACAAATGAGATTATGAATTATGGCGTTATGGCTACACCAGGAATGGTCATCAATGGGAAAGCAGTTTCTTCAGGTCGGATGCTTTCAGTTGAGGATGCTATCGCTTTAATCCAAAGACATCAAGGATAAAAATAAATATGAGCTTTTTTGAAAAATACTTAACTTTATTTGTTTTAGTATGCATGACTATAGGAGTTGCTATTGGTCATTATTTTGGGTTTATTACTGATTTTTTGAATCAATTTGAAGTAGCGAATATCAACATACCAATTGGAATACTCATTTGGATAATGATCTATCCTATGATGCTCAAAATAGATTTTTCTTCGATAAAAAGAGTAGGTAAGAATCCCAAAGGGTTATATCTTACTTGGGTAATTAATTGGTTAATAAAGCCATTTACTATGTTTGGTATCGCTTATTTGTTCTTCTATATTATTTTTAAAGCAATTATTCCAGGAGATCTTGCTCAAGACTATTTGGCTGGTGCTGTTTTATTAGGTGCTGCACCATGTACAGCTATGGTCTTTGTGTGGAGCGGATTGACAAAAGGAAATCCCGCATACACATTAGTGCAAGTCGCTACCAATGATTTGATTATATTAGTCTTATTTGCTCCTATCGTTGGATTGCTGCTTGGCGTTAGTGGCATAGTTGTACCTTGGATGACGTTATTTTTCTCTGTCTTTTTATTTGTTGTCATCCCCTTATTTTTTGCATCACTCACCAGACATGTCTTAGTAAAAAAAAGAGGACTTGATTATTTTGAAAATTCATTTATTCCCAAATTCAATGGTATTACAATTACTGGTTTATTATTAACATTAGTACTTATATTCTCTTTGCAAAGTAACTTAATATTAAGTAATCCGATTCATATTATTTTAATTGCAGTTCCTTTAGTTATTCAAACAATTCTCATATTTGCAATTGCTTATTATAGTGCAAAAAAACTTAAATTATCACATGATATTGCTTCTCCAGCAGCTATGATAGGTGCATCTAATTTTTTTGAATTAGCTGTCGCAGTAGCAATTGCTTTATTTCCTACACATCCAGGTGTTGCACTTGCGACCATTGTAGGTGTTTTGGTTGAAGTTCCTATCATGTTGATCTTAGTCAAATTTAGCAATGCAACAACACATTGGTTTAAATAGGAGACACATATGAAAAAAATAAAAGTTGCTTATGTTTGTGTGCATAATAGTTGTAGAAGCCAAATGGCTGAAGCTATAACAAAAGTCAAGCATCATGATTTTTTTGATGCCTTTAGTGGGGGTACTGAAACAAAACCTCATATCAATCAAGATGCAGTACAAACGATTAAACTCTTATATAACATAGATATGAACCATACACAAAAATCAAAACTTATCGATGATTTGCCACAAGATATTGATATATTGATTACGATGGGATGCAATGTCGAATGTCCTACTTTACCATGTAAATACCGAGAAGATTGGGGTTTAGATGATCCAACGGGATCTAGCATAAAAATTTTTATAGAAACTGCTCAATTGATTGAGGATAAAATCAGTGATTTAAGAAATCGAATTGAAAATAATACAATCAATTTATAACAGATAAAGTAGATGGAATGCTACCATCTTTTTTTGTTTTTTTAAAAACTTTTCTATTTTCACTTTGTGAATTTTACTATTGATAAAATAAATCATAATGTTATAATGAGATAGGTGATAAATTATGTGGGAATCATTAGGTGCATTTTTTACATCGGTCCCCTTATGGGAACTGGCATTAATCTTTTTTTCAAAGATTATTGAGGTTTCTATAGGAACGATGAGAGTTATTTTAATTAGTAAAGGATATAAGAAACCTGGTAGTATTTTAGGTTTTTTTGAAGTATTACTATGGGTATTCGTCGCATCAACTGTTATCTCTGGCATGATGGATGCACCACTTAAAGGTATCATATATGCTTTAGGATTTGCGATAGGCGTATATATTGGTTCTATGATCGAAAATAGATTGGCAGTTGGTAAAGTTATGATTCATGTCATAACAGATGATCAATCTAGTCAAGAAATCATGCAAATCTTACGTCAAGCTGGTCATGGTGTGACAAGTCTTGATGCGCATGGTAAAGATAGTGATAGAATTGTTCTGATGGTTTTTGCTAATCGCAAGAATAAAGAAGTCATCATGAAGTTGATTACAAATGCTAATGATAAAGCTCTTATCGTAGCGAACGAAGTATCCATACTTCAGGGTGGTTATGTGAGTCCTTGGAGAAGAATTGCAAAGTAAGAATTCTCATTGATTTTTGATATGAAGATATGTATAATAATACTTGGTTGGAGTTATAGCTCAGCGGGAGAGCACTTGCTTGACGTGCAAGGGGTCCTGGGTTCAATCCCCAGTAACTCCACCATCTATATGAGTGAAGCAGTTGATGAATGCTGCTTTTTTTTATGTATTTTTCCAATCTAGGGAATTAAAAATAAATAAGCTAGATGCAAAATAATAGTATATTCAGTCAATTGCACCATTTTTGTTGACTTATTTAATGCAAAGTGATAATATTATCTTGATAACATAATCGTTATCAGAAAGGAGCATGAAAATGTACAAAATTAAATACTTTCCAGATGAAGATCATGCTCCAATGAAAGAGTTTCTTAGTGATCTCGTAAAATCAGGACAAAAGCAAAAATATTTTTCAATTCTTAGATATGTAGAAAAATTGAAAGAATTTGGATTTGAAATTAATGAAAAATTTAAATCTGGTGCACTAAGAAAACTCGAAGAGGATTTGTGGGAGTTAAAACCTAGCAATATTAGGGTGTTCGTTACTTATATAAAGGAAAGTCATGAATTCTATCTTCTTCATGCATTTAAAAAAGAGAAAAATACAACACCTAGTGAAGAAAAAAAAAGAGCTAGAAATGAAATAAGAAAACTAAAAAAGAACATTTAATGATTATTGATGATTAAACTTTAAAATTGACAATAAATTAAAAATAATATAAAAATAACTAATAAAATGAAAATAACTAATAAAAAAAAGGGGTCAATTTAATGAAAAAGAAGAATAATGATTTTTTTGCACTACTTAATGAGCTAGAGAAAGAAAATCAGAGCTTCAAACAACTTAATAAAGAATATGAACAACAGAAAGCTATAATAGATAAAATCATAGAAAACAGAAAAAGTAAGAATTTGAGTCAAAGAGATTTAGCAAAAATGACAGGTTTGAAACAACCTGCAATTGCTCGATTTGAGTCTTTTGATGCTTCCCCGAATCTAGTTACACTTAATAAAATTGTAAGTGCGCTTGATTTGAAATTGGAGGTTATAGATCGACACGATTCTATGAAATGTGTTTATATTGTGGTCAATTCAAATCCAATACCGACAAAGTATGATACTAACAATATTAATTTTATAAACGATACGAGTAAAGGAGAAAACAAATATGAATATTATAAATTCAACCCTCAAAACTGAAAAAATATCCTTGCAGAATTATTCTATTGAAGGGCAATTTAATGTAAATCCACAATATAAGAAATGTATTAGTAAAGTAAAAGAAAATGTCTATAAAGCCCAATTGTCAGTAAGTATTACAAATACAACTGAAAATCCATTTCCAATTGATTTGGAAATTATTTTCTCAGGTATTTTTGAGTTTGATCAAATAGAGAATCAAAAAGAGCTTGATACTTTTTTGAACATAAATGCTATTCAGATTATTTTCCCATATATTAGATCTTTAGTAAGTACAATAACGGGAGCATCACTAATGCAACCTTTAGTTTTACCTATTGTAGATACTAGAGCATTTAAGGATAATTAGTTTTGAATTATAAGTATATACATGTTTCTCCAATAGTTGTTAATATAAATCATGATTTTGTTAGGCACTTTTTAATAATTAAAAGACTTATCTGATTTATAAATGAATACTAATGAGTGTTGAGCTAAAATTCAACACTTTTTTATTTAACTTCTCTCCAATAAAAATCTATATTAAGCTAATTTTCTTACTAATTTAATGGCTAATATTTGTAACTGAAAATTGAGTTTATAGAGTCACATGACTTGTATTCATGAAAATCTTAAGAAAATTATGTTAATGCCAATATAACTTAATTGACGTGCAAGGGGTCCTGGGTTCAATCCCCAGTAACTCCACCATCTATATGAGTGAAGCAGTTGATGAATGCTGCTTTTTTTTTAACATCAAAACATGTTATAATACTTAAGTAAATGCAGATAGAAGGTGAAAATATGGCAAAAAACAAGGTTATCGTCGTTGGTGGTGGTGCAAGTGGTATTTTTTCAGCAATTGTTGCTGCTAAAAATGGCTCACAAGTTACAATTTTGGAAAGAAATCCACGTATTGGGAAAAAGATATTAGCTACTGGAAATGGAAGATGTAATTACACAAACACATTAACGTCTCAAAATGATTATAATCATCCTGATTTTGCTGCCAAAGCTCTTCAATCATTTGGTCCAAAAGTAACTATTGATTTTTTTGATCAATTAGGGATTACTGCTAAATTTGAAGAAGAAGGAAAAACCTATCCTTTGTCTGAACAAGCATCAAGTTTTCTTGATGTATTTATGTATCAACTTGATGCATTAAATATTGATGTTGTCTGTAATGCACATGTTCAAAATATTTTAAAGAATAAGAGCACATTTAGTGTTGTTCTTCAAGATAAAACCGAGTATAAAGCCGATAAAGTTATTCTTTGCACAGGTGGCAAAGCAATGCCATCATCTGGTAGTGATGGTCTTGGATATCCTATAGCAAGAAAACTAGGGCATCATGTAACGACTATTTTTCCAGCTTTGGTCAAGCTCAAGCTTGATTATCCTTATTTGAAACAGATGGATGGTGTCAAGATATCAAGTATTGTTCAATTAATACACCAGAAGAAAGTTATTCAAGAAGAAAAGGGAGATATACTATTTACAAGTTATGGTATTAGTGGACCAACAATCTTGCAGTTGAGTAGAAAAGTAAATGAGTTATTGCTACAGCATGAAAAAGTTCATTTGAATGTTATTCTGATTAACTCATTATCAAGAGAAGAAATTACTCAAAGATTTAAAAATTCAATGGATAAACCAGTCGATTTTAGTCTCGTTGGATTAATCAATAAGAAGTTAATTTCAGCATTACTTAAGGAAGCTAAAATAGAAAAACAAAATACAATTTTATCACAACTTAAAGATGAAGAAATCAAGCGTATTATAGATTTACTTTTCAATTGGGAATTTAAAGTGTTAGGTAGTAAAGGATTTGAGGATGCTCAAGTTACTGCTGGTGGTATCGATGTTAATGAAATCAACTCGATGACGATGGAATCTAAACTGGTTTCTGGACTTTATTTAGCAGGTGAAGTGATAGATATTGATGGTCCTTGTGGTGGGTACAATCTACAGTGGGCTTGGTCAAGCGGTTATGTAGCAGGAGTTAACGCAAGTCGTTGAGGTAGATAAATTGATTAGAATAACTGATCTTAAATTAGATTTGAAATATGCTGTAAATAGAGAATTAGAAATAGCAAGCTTGAAAAGATTGGTTTTTTTGAACTATCAAGTTGAAAACCAAGAAATAGTTTCCTTGACACTGTTTAAAAAAGCTATTGATGCAAGAAAAAAAGAACATGTCCATTTTGTTTATTCTATAGACCTTGAATTGGAAAATGAAGAGAGACTGTTAGAAAAAGGATTAAGAAATATTAGCGCTTCACCACTGCTTCAGTATCAAGAGGTTCACAGTGGAGATGAAAAACTGGCTTATCAACCTGTTGTTGTTGGATTTGGTCCTTCGGGAATCTATGCAGCGCTTCATTTAGCAAGAAGAGGATATCGTCCTATTGTGCTCGAAAGAGGTTTTGATGTTGATCATCGAACTGAAAAAGTCTATCAGTTCTGGAAAACTGGAGAGTATCATGAGGATAGTACGATTTTGTTTGGTGAAGGTGGCGCAGGCACATTTTCTGATGGTAAACTCACGACTTTGATTAATGATTTAAGATGTCGTCTTGTTTTGGAATCACTTGCTCATCATGGTGCAGATACTGAAATCATGTATATTAACAAACCACATATAGGGACAGATATTTTAAAAATCATTCTTAAAAATATCAGAGCAGAAATTATCTCATTTGGAGGTACTATACTTTTTAATTCAAAAGTAACAGATTTTTTAATTGAAGGTGAAGAACTCAAAGGGTTAATCATTAATCACAAGGATACAATCAAAACTAATGTTTGTCTTCTTGGTATTGGTCATAGTGCAAGAGATACTTTTGATATTTTATATCAAAAAGGAGTTAAAATTGCACAAAAACCTTTTTCAATAGGTGTGAGAATCGAACATCCTCAAACTTTAATTAACACATCACAATATGGAGAATTTGCAAATCATCCAGCATTAGGAACAGCAGATTATAAACTCAGCTATCATGCATCAAATGATAGAAGCGCTTATACATTTTGCATGTGCCCTGGAGGATATGTCATGTGTGCAACATCTGAAGATGGTGGTGTTGTCACTAATGGAATGAGTGAAAGTAGAAGAGATGGAACAAATGCCAATTCAGCTTTGTTAGTTAATGTGAACCCAGAAGATTTTGGCTCGTCTCACCCTCTTGCAGGTGTTGAGTTTCAAAGAGGTTTTGAGCAAAAAGCATTTGTATTGGCTGGATCTAATTATTATGCTCCAATACAGCTTGTAGGTGATTTTTTAAAAGATCATAACAGCAATCACGTAGGTCAAGTCATTCCATCTTATCAACCTGGATATACCTTTGTTAAGATGACTGATATCTTTCCAAAATATGTGACTGACACAATGAAACAAGCGATTGTGAATTTCAATCATAAAATTAAGGGATTTGCCATGTATGATGCTGTGTTGACGGGTGTTGAAACTAGATCGTCTTCCCCAATTAGAATCATTAGAGATGAAAATCATGAATCTAATATCAAGGGATTATATCCTATGGGCGAAGGTGCTGGATATGCTGGCGGCATCATGTCATCAGCAGTTGATGGAATAAAAACTGCAGAAAAAATCATTGAAAAATATAAAAATTAAGGAGTGAAATAATGAATAAAAAAGTTGAAATCAAGAAAACAAAATTCAAGGGCATTGCTCAAAATCCTTCTCTGTTAGGTTTTGGTTGTATGCGGTTTCCAACATTATCAAAAGATAAACCAGATATTGATGAGGAACTTGCACAAAAAATGATTGATTATGCTTATGATCATGGCGTTACATATTATGACACAGCTTATCCATACCATCATGGGTTGTCTGAATTATTCATTGGTAAGGCGCTAAAGAAATATCCTAGAGAATCTTTCAATTTAGCATCTAAGATGCCAAGTTGGTTGATTAAGTCAAAAGAAGATGCCATAAGAATCTTTAAAGAGCAATTAACTAAATGTCAAGTTGAATATTTTGACTATTATTTGTGTCATGCATTAGGAAAAGAACAATTTAAACCCTATTTATTGCCGGGTGTTATGGATTTTCTTTATCAGATGAAAAAAGAAGGCAAAATTCGCCATTTAGGGTTTTCATTTCATGACACCCCTGAAGTATTAGATGAAATTATCCATACCTTTCAGTGGGATTTTGTTCAATTGCAACTCAATTATCTAGATTGGTCATTTATAAATGCTAAAAAAATGTATGAAATAGTAGAAACTTATGGGGTTCCTTGCATTATTATGGAACCTGTACGAGGTGGTACACTAGCGAATCTTTGTGAAGAGTCACAAACCATATTTAAGAAAGCAAATCCTTCGAAAAGTGTTGCTTCATGGGCAATTCGCTATGCAGCTTCAAAACCAAACGCATTGGTTGTCTTAAGTGGTATGTCAGATATGGAGCAAACGATAGATAATGTCGATACAATGACTGATTTTAAACCCATTGATGAGAAAGAACAAAAAGTTATTGATCAGGCTTTAGATGTTTTCTTGCAAAGTCAAACAATACCTTGTACAACTTGTGGATATTGCATGCCTTGTCCACACGGTGTCAACATTCCTCAAAACTTCACAATTTTTAATAAATTTGCAATATCTAAATATAAAGACAGTCTTATTCGTGAATATGAGCAAACATTAAACGAATCAAGCGCTGAATTTTGTATCAGCTGTGGTGATTGTCTTGAGCTTTGTCCACAACATATCGAGATACCTGATCGCATGAGTGAAAT
>CAZPLF010000008.1:54568-64740 GCA_964587475.1 uncultured Mariniplasma sp. | reverse complement strand
CATAAAAAAAAAGGCGATACAATCGCCTTATACATGAAATCTTCGTTTGAATTCTTCTCTGCTTGATTTTGAAGGTAAAAATATGATACCAAGTAAAGTGAATAATGCATATGTGAAACAAATGAAACTAGGCAATCTTTGACTAGTAAGATTAATCAGATTAAATAAACCTGGGATTAACCCAATTAATGTAATGATGGTAAGACCAGCAAAATAGTCATACCATTTTTTCTTATTTGTAACAATCAAGATTGAAATAAGTAAGATATTAGTTCCGACTGCGATTGGAAAAACAAAATCAATTGCCCAAGAATAATCACGTATGGCTAGACCGATTAAAATGACGGCCATAACAGTGACAATAATACTTTTGGTCATCTTTGATGTCCACAAAGTCGGAACCACAAGGACGGTAAACATGATGATGACATAAATATTAGTAATTGTTACGACTAAAGACCACGTCAATGGAAGTCCACTTCTAAAATCCAAATACAAACAGATCAATGCACTGACGATATTGATGAAGAAGAATAACCGAATGAAAAATTTTGATAAAGGTCTTTTGCTTATTTCACTAAATTTATAAATTGAGATGTGATCGCCTTCCTGTTCGAGTTCAGCATTACACAAAATACAATGCTCTAAAGATGTATCATAATGAACATGACATGATTTACAGTATTTCATCATAACCCTCCTTAAAATTTGTATCAAGAGTGATATCTAAGCCTTCTTGAACCAAGAACGAGATAACGTGGTTGATGATTGCTAATTCTTTGACTGGAGTGCTAAAAATAAAATTCGTATAATCATCTAAGGATATAAGTGTCATGGATAAACCATAAGCTGCATTTACAAAGTCTACATCAATAATTTTATCTTTAAATCCTGATGGTAAATCAACGATTCCAAGATTTGATATTGAGCAGCTACTAATACGTTCACCTAAAATATTATAGCCGATTTTAAAGGCGATTGTTTTGATAAATAATGGCATGATACGAAGCCAAGTATTTTTCTCAAAACCTACAAGCGAACTAATTCTTGATTGGAGTTTGTCTTTATTCAGTTGATCAGCAAATTGTTCTTTTGTAAGCTCCAACATATTTTCAAAAGTCCAGTCGGTACGATCACTGGCATAAGATCCCTTAATATAAAGTGAGAAATTTCTTAAAGTAACCGAATCAAAATAAGGGCGTAAATTCACAGGAACAAAAATTTTAAGTGGGTTTTTATGCCCAATGAAATCGTTGGTTTCTTTATAGATGCTATAAGCCAAAAGAGCAGTTGTGAACTGAGTGATTGTTGCATGATATTTGTGTTTGACTAGTTCAATGAGAGCTTTTGTATTAACTTTTGCTTTTATGAATAAAAACCAGTGATGACTAAAATGCTCACCCTCAATATGATATGCTTTTTCTTCTTGAAGATTTTTTCGCATTGCCTTATCATAATTCGAAACGAAATTGTCTTCGCTTTCTTTCTTGGAATAAGGCTTTTCACTCAAGATCTTTCCTTCATGATCTATCTTATAACCTTTGAGTTTAAAGTAATGGTAAACGATGGATTTTAGGAAATGGAGCGCACCTGCTCCATCTGTAAGCGCATGAAATGTTTCAAGGGTAATTTTATTATTAAGGTAGTATACTTTAAATAGAAAACCATGATTATTCATAGGTTTAAAATATTTACACATTTGCGCTGGTTCAAGAGCAATTTTAAAGTGATGTGAATTAGCAGCAAAGTAATTCCAAAATAACCCATTTTTCAATTGAACAGCAAAAGTTTCAAATCTTGGAAGTATTTTGTTGACAGCTTCTTCAAGAAGTAGTAGGTCAACCATTTCATCAAGATAAAAAGAAAGACGGAAAACATTACTTCTAGCGTCTTTGGAAACCGCAGGAAAAATTTTACCTGCATTATCTATTTTGTACCAATATTTTTTCTTTTTCAATGGATTGCACCTATGACACGGAAGCTAATTTTAATTTATGTCTATAGTAATTATACACTTTTTTAGCACATAATAAAATGATACTTGAAAAAAAGTAGAAAGATTGTGATTTATTTAAAATGAATCTATTTTTCATTAATTAATAAGTAAAATTTGCACATAAATAGATGAAGAAACTTAATCTAATTTTGTCTGACATAAAATCTATGATTTAGAATTGGCATAACGTGGTAAAATTATGTTAAAGAAAACAAACATACAACGATAAACCATAAATCAACATTTTCTCAGTGCAATTTTTTTAAGGCACCTTTTGATTCATTAAAAATCCAGCTATGCTGAATATGAATGGAGAGACGCAATGAAACATATCTTTATTAAAGGAACAAATGAAATTACCTTAGTGATGTTACATGGCACTGGTGGCAATGAGAATGATCTTCTGCCTGTTGCAAAACAAATTGATCCACTTGCCAACGTACTTAGTGTTAGAGGCAACATATCCGAATATGGTATGCCAAGATTTTATAAGCGTAAGGGCATGAACGTTTTTGATATTGATAGCCTTGTGGATGAGACTCATAATCTATGTGACTTTGTAAGGAAATCCAGTAAAACCTATAAGTTTGATTGTAAAAAAGTTGTAGCTATTGGCTATGCTAATGGAGCAAACATTGCAATCAGTGTGTTATTTCATTACGAGCAAGCCTTTCATAAAGCCATTCTATTTCACCCTATGGTTCCATTAAGAGGTGTTGATTTACCCAATTTAAAAGAAACTAAAGTTTTTATTGGTGCAGGAAGAAATGATAAGATGATGCCTGATCATGAAGTTGAAGAATTAACACAAATGCTTCAAAGTGCAAATGCTAGTGTTGAAGTTTTTTGGACAGATTATGGGCACCAACTGAGTCGAGAAGAAATCATCGCTGCCAAAGACTGGTATGCAGGTAAAGAAATAGAAGATGAATTCTAAATATTAAGTATAAAGGAGAAAAACGATGTTTAACATCACTGATCTAGACATTCTAAAAGCGAAGGAAACATTACTCATTTCAAGAAATCCCTTGAGAATCAAGTTGTTTCCCGCCAAGGAAAAAAGAAAATATATTCTTTTGGGAATGATTTGTTTGCTGTTTGAAAAAGATACGAAATATAATGAAAAAGAGGTTAACGAAATTCTAAAAGATGTTTATGATGATTATGTAATTATTAGAAGATATCTCATTATCTATGAATTCTTAGCTCGAACATCTGATGGAAGTTCTTATTGGTTGATTGCTGATCAATCACAATTTCAAGCTTATATATAAAAAAAGAAGAAGCTGCTTCTTTTTTTTATAAATTTCTGATAGGTTTCAAAGCTTGAATGAAATGAATGACACGTCGCGGTTTAATTCTATTTTCAGATACAAGCCATTTCATCGTATCATATAGCGTTTCATCGAAAGATCTTGGGGTATAATTTAAGTCAAGATGTGCTTTCTCATATGAAAAATAGGAATTACTATCCACAGTGTATAAGGAATATGCAGTATAAATAGGTGGAAGTTTTCTCATTTTATAATATAATTCAGCTAATGGAGCAGTTATTCGTGCAAACCATTTAGGTAGTACATTGATTCTTAATTTCTTACCGCTTAATAGACGTAACTGATCAAATAGAATTTTAAGTGTTGTTCTATGACCTGAAAGTATATAGCAAGATCCAATTTTGCCTGATACACTCGATTGAATGATACCACTAGCAACATCTCTTACATCAACAAAATCATAGGCACCATTAATTCTTGAGGTGAGATACCCATTTAAATAATCCTCAAACATCATTGTCATGTGAGCTTTTCCAAAATCGAAAGGACCAATGATTCCTGAAGGATGGATAATGATTGCATTAAGTCCCTCTTTGACTTTATTTAGCACATATTGAGTGGCGATTGCTTTTGTTTTTGCATATGCACCTTGAACAAGATTTGGATCAAAGTCATTGATTTCAGATATGATTTGACTGTTTTCTTTTTCTGGAATGGCATGTACAGAACTGATATAAATGAATTTATCTACGTGACGTTTCAAAGATATATCTGCCATATTCATCGTTCCATTAATATTAACATCTTCTAGAAGAGGATTTCTTTTTGCAGATATGGAAACAATTCCAGCTGCATGTATGACTACGACTTCATCTGGAATAATATCAATATTTGCATAATCAAATAAAGGATCTAAAGTTTCAATCTTTCTGACATCACCTTTGAAAGTTTCAACCCCTAATTTTTTTAGCATTTTATCAGAATCTGATGGAAGTATTAGTCCTCGAACTGTATGATTTTGATTGCGTAATATACGAACTATTGAGTTACCAAGATGTCCATTGGCACCTGTGACAATAAAGAGTTTTGACATTTTATCACTACCTTATACCTTTAACATATACCTAATTTGATAGGAATTCAAATGAAAAAGACAAATCTCATAAATGTGTTAAAAAACACACAAAGACTTGTCTAATTAACTTGGTTTTTATTGAAATAGAGTTGGTGGTATTCGGTGCTTTGTTGACTGTTCATATGCATGAGCAATAGAAATCAGTTTGGCATCATCCCATTTCTTCCCTACAAACACAATTGATCTTGGTTTCAAATCAGTTAGAGGCTTGCCTGGGACACAAATTGATGGGTTTCCAGCAATTGGTGCATATGATGTCCATTTGGTTGATAGCAAAGCATCAAGATTCTTTTCTCTCATAATATCTTCTAGTCGATTTGCTTCGCTTAATAAATTTTGACGAATATTCAAGTACTTTCCATCGGTTAAGTCACCAGTTGTTTGTTCGGAAGCGACGAGTATACTTTGTCCATATTTTAAACATTTTTCTGGGTTTGCATTGTTATAATCAATGATGTCTTTAAGTGTCTTCATTTTCGTATGACCACTTACTGATTCTAAATACTTATTAAGGCCATTCTTAAATTCATAGAGCAAAGACTCATCATTTTTCATTGATTTTCCTTCGATTACAATATCTTCAACATCGCAACCAAGCATAGTAAATTTTGATTTTGCTTCTTCTAGAATAGATTTTTCTTCCTCATCATAAGGATGATTTGAAAATGAGAGTATGCCAATTCTACTACCTTTAACGGATTTATGATAAGCATTATGTAGATTCAGTTTGTGTGATTTGGAATTAAATGTATAAGAATCCAATGCATCATAACCGACAATGATGCTCAACAATATCGCACAGTCAGCTACATTTCTTGCCATCGGACCAGCAGTATCTTGTGTTTCTGAAATTGGAATTATACCATATCTTGAAACCAAACCAAATGTAGGTTTCATTGATACGATTGAATTTTGGTAAGCAGGAGCCATGAGAGATCCATTTGTTTCAGTACCTATGGCAACACTAATTAAATTTGCAGCCACAGCTACTCCTGAACCAGTTGAAGATCCGAGTGGATCTATTTTCTCATTATAGGGACTTTTAACTTGACCATTTCTAGAGCCATAACCTGAAGGCATTTTATCATAACTCATGAAATATGCAAATTCAGATAGATTTGCTTTACCTAAAATAATGACACCAGCATTTCTAAGTTTTTGAACAATGGTTGCATCATAGGGAGCCATTAAGTCAGTAAGAGCAAGAGAATTAGCTGTTGTATGCATTTTGTCTAGAGTATTGATGTTATCTTTGATTAATATAGGAATACCATGTAATAAGCTCCTAGGTCCTTTGATTTTTCTTTCCGCATCAAGTGACTTTGCAATAATTAAAGCATCAGGATTTAGCTCAGCCACAGAATTTAGTTGTTTATCAAATTTTTTTATCTGTCCTAAATACATTTTAACAAGGTCTACAGAAGACCATTTGTGATTGGATAATCCTTCAATGAGTTCTGTTAAGGTATATTCTTTCAATTTACTCCTCCTTAAGTGTGTGAATGATAATTTTAATTGCTTCAGTAATTAAATCTAGATTCATTGAAAACACACCAGGTTTATCATGAACCTGCTCATGAATATATGGTACATGGATAAATCCAGCAATAGCATTCTTTTTTTCCTTTTTCAAGTAATGAAGGATTTGATACATTAAATGATTACATATAAATGTTCCAGCACTATTAGAAATTGAAGTGGGTATACCTTTGGCATTAAGTTTGCTGTTAAGAGTTTTAATGGGCAACGTTGAAAAATAGGCAGGTGGGCCATCGATAACAATTGGCTTATCAATTGGTTGATAACCTTGATTATCTGGAATAGAAGCATCATCGATGTTAATAGCTATACGTTCAATACTAATGGATTTTCTTCCACCAGCCTGACCAAACATCAGGATAGTATCAGGGTTGGTTTCATTAATTTTATCGATTAAAATCATTGCTGATGTGGTAAAAACTGTTGGTAACTCAATTTGAATGATTGAGATACCATCCATGTGATTTGGTAATAATTTGATTGCTTCATATGAAGGATTGACCGTTTCATGATCAAATGGGGCAAAGCCAGTAACTAAAATTGTATACATAAAATCACTCCTTAAAATTAGTTTATCATAAAATTGAACATCATGATTCATTCACATGATAATTGATTGATGACTGTAGAAATAAATTAAACAATGGTAGAATATATGTAACCAAATAAATGATGGGAGCAAAATAATGAAGATTATCGAGTTGAGTCAAACTGAATATCAAAATTATGAATTAGATTGTAAATATCAGACAAAGGCTTTTTATGATATCTCTATAAAAAAGAAAAAGGATATAAAAATCACTATTAAGAAGAAGAAATTTAGAAAAAAATTAGAAAAAAGTTTTACGTCTCATTTATTTGAAGCCTACATAGAAAAACCACAAGTCTATGCTATATTCGACAAAAAAGCAATGATAGCAGTCATTGAAGGATCTATTGAATCATGGAATAATCGCTATCGCATATGGAATTTTTTAGTTGATAAAAAATATAGGCGTGAAGGGTTTGGTCAAAAGCTGTTTGAGTACATTGAGAAGGTTGCTAAAGATAGCGGTGCTCGTGCATTAATCCTTGAAGTGCAATCATGTAACGATCCTGCAATTAATTTTTATATCAAGCAAGGACTTCATTTTGTTGGACTCAATACAATGGAATACAGCAATGAAGATATACAAAATAAAGAAGTTAGACTAGAGATGGGGAAGAGATTATGAATCATGTTTTTCAAAGTGAAAATGATCAAAAAGTTGTCATAAGACAACTTGAATCTAATGATGCTAAGAAGGTTTTAGAATATCTATGTATCGTGGGTGGAGAAACAGATTATTTATTATTTGATCACCATGGTTTAGGAATTTCTATAGTCGAAGAAGAACGCATTTTGGATCAATATTTAGATCACCCAAATTCTTTATTATTAGGTTGTTTTATCGGTGAGAAAATCGTTGCAATTTCTAATATTTCAGTAAAAGAAAGACAAAGAATAAAACATATTTCATCTTTAGGAATTTCAGTAAGAAAGCAATATTGGCATCAAGGAATTGGAAGAAATTTAATGAAATACATGATTGAATACGCACAAAAAAATGATCAGATAAAAGTGATTCAATTAGAGGTTAGAAGTGATAATTTTAGCGCAATTTCTTTGTATAAAAAAATGGGATTTTACTCTATTGGAACCATGCCAAAAGCAATGAAAATAGATGAGATTTATTATGAAAATCATATCATGATATTGGAAGTTTAAAGTCAAAATATCCGCATATATAGTATGCGGATAATAGCATTATTGAGCGATATATAAATATATATAATTAAAATTGAATATCATTCAATATTCAATTTTTTACCTTAGGATTTAATTTTTAAAACGACACATTTTAAATATAATGATTCGTCAGATCCAAGCAGTGCTGGGTGGTCTTTACTTTGAATTCTAAATTCTATCATTTGCACTATTTTTTTAGCATCGTTTGCTGCTTCCATAAGCATTTCTAAAAATAGAGATGGGCTCATATAATGCGAACAAGAACATGTTACCAGATAGCCATTGTTGTTTATGATTTTCATCGCTTGCAGATTGATTTCCT
Source organism: uncultured Mariniplasma sp. (assembly GCA_964587475.1). Lineage (GTDB taxonomy): Bacteria > Bacillota_I > Bacilli_A > Acholeplasmatales > Acholeplasmataceae > Peloplasma. The sequence goes on along the minus strand of CAZPLF010000008.1, from coordinate 56,706 downwards.
TATATCCTTGAAAAGCCTTATTTAGATCCTCTTTCTTCTTTGCAAAAACTGGTGGATCGAGAATGATAACATCGAAATTTTCATGTTCATTTTGATATTTTCTTAGTGATTCAAATACATCTGCTTTCAAAGGGATCACTTGATTAAAATGATTGAGTTTCGCATTGCTTTCAATCTGTTTAACAGCATGTTCAGAAATATCAATACAGGTTACTGATTTAGCATTAAAATAAGCTGCATGAAGACCAAATCCACCAGTATGAGAAAAGCAATCAAGCACCTTTTTATTTTTTACATAGGGTTTTAATGCATTGTGATTATCTTGTTGATCAAGAAAAGATCCAGTTTTTTGTCCACCCTTAATATCAACCTCCAAAAACAGTTGATTTTCTTTAATTAAAACTATATCAGGTACAGAACCATAGACGACACCTTTATATAATTCAAGACCTTCTTTTTTGCGAACTGAAACATCACTGCGTTCGTAAATACCTTTGGGATGAAAGATATCTACTAGAATCTTAATAAACATATCTTTACGTAAATCGATGCCTAACGATAAAATTTGTATTGATAAATAATCACCATATTTATCGATAATTAAACCAGGAATACCATCAGATTCACCAAACAGAACACGGTAACTATTTTCATATCCAAGATCAATCCTAGAACAGTTTGAATTGAGGATGATTTGATGAAAAAAATTCTCATCAACTATCTCGTCTTCTTGACGCGACAAAATTCTGACAAAAATCTTGGATGATGTGTTTAAAAATCCTTTGCCAATAAACTCATTTTTATATGAAAAAACGAAGGCGATTTCACCACTTTTAATTTCACCTTCGATATGATCTATTTCATTGCTATAAACCCATGAGTGTCCTTGAATAATTCTTAATTCCTCTTGGGGTTTTAAATATATTTTACATGTCGTCATTGCTTCTCCAATAGTTTAAATCAACCCTCGTTTGATGCTTGAAATTTCCCAGATTGTTTTGCATAAAAATTTGTTACAAATTCAACAAAATTGATATTGAAGTCCTCTTCAATCAATGCAGTAAATTTCTCAATTTTCTTAATATTTCCTTCGAGATGAAGAACATTAAAACAATTCACAATCATCTGTTCATATTTTTCAATTCTATCTAATTTGTAAAAGGCTAAAGCCTGATAATAGTAGAAATAGTCCAACAGATAATATGATCGCAAACTTAAATTTTTTTCTACACCCATTTCACAAAATTTGATGACTTTATCATAATCTTCATGAATTCCAAAAAATTTTGAAATTTTAGCAAGAATAAAAATGTATGTTTTTTCATTTCTGCCACTCAGAACAACAGAAGTATCAGCTATGAATTCCTGTATCTTTTCGACAATAGCTTTATGGTGTGATTCATCTAAAAAATCCAGTAAGGAACTCAATACGAGCATTTCGACAGATGTGATAATTTGTGACTCTAAAATCAGAGGATAATTTAGCAATTTTGCATTACTCAATGCGGCATCAGCTACAGAAATATTTTTTGAATATAATTGATCCAAAATTACACTATGCTGATACATCAATTGATTGTTTTTATCGATAATACGATTCAGTGGTATTTCTTTAGAAAGTTTTAAAAATCCAACATGATCATAATTGACTGCTAAACTGAATAAATTGTTGATAATTTCGGTTTCTTCAAAACTTGCAATCTCAAATTCGCGCAACAAATTATCAGTTTTTACACCGATTTTTTCTGTTAAAAGCAAAATTACTTGGAATGGAACGTCTGATTCACCAGAAAGGTATCTGCGGTATTGCCGTAAAGATACAATCCCATCAGTGAAACTCTCTTGAGAGAGGTTCCTTGCGGAACGTAAGCGTTCCAGAAAAACACAAAGTTCTTTAGATTTCATAATAATTTAACCTTTATGTATAAGAATAGGACATATACGCCCTGTTTATTTAGCCTAATTGATAATACAATTAGATAAAAGGGAGGCGTCAAGCCATGAGAAAAAATTTAGTAATCGCATTAATTTGTATCGTTTCATTTGCAGTATCCGTCAGTTTTAGTTTAGGACAAACAGATTTTTCATCGAAGTTGTCTTTAGATTTTGCTAACTCAGGAACACCAGAATTCATCGAA
>CAZPLF010000008.1:13683-54468 GCA_964587475.1 uncultured Mariniplasma sp. | reverse complement strand
TCATCGAATTAGATTTTGCTAACTCAGGAACACCAGAATTCATCGAATTAGATTTTGCTAACTCAGGAACACCAGAATTCATCGAATTAGATTTCGCTAATTCAGGAACACCAGAATTCATCGAATTGGGATTTCATAATTCTGATCTTCCAACACACGTTGAACTCTAGATTTTTTAACATGAATTCATGCTCATTATAACACACCTTTGTCAAATAAAATCGCTTTTATAAGTATGAATCTGTTCATTTGCGATTTTGACATAGGAATTGTTGTTTGAAGGAGTTTAAATAAATTTACTAAGTTGGTTTTCTCAATAACCAAATCCCTTTTGGTTTTGTAGTAATATCAAAAATATGTGCCATAACTAAACTTGAAGTATTTATCGACTTCCGTAAATAATTAAAAATATTCGAATTGATTATGAATGTATTATATGCATTGGTATATTTAAACAATGTTTCAATCTGGAGTATTTGGGATTTATTAATGGGGCTATTTCACGGACTCTTGTTTACAAACTCAATTGAAACATTGTTTAAGTATACTAGTGTGAATACAAAAGTAATGTAGCTTAGATGTGTATCAGAGATATTTCTTTGGTTTGAAAGGTGAAAATACAAATGAAAAATATTCTCAAATTCATCATGATTCTTGGTACTTTCGCTCTTGTCTATTATGCAGGAGACCTAACAATCAAATACTTTATGCCTGAAAATCAATCGATAGCTAACTCATCGATGCTTTTTCTCTATGGAGGAATGGTAGGATATATTTTATTAATTATCTTTGTTGTTGTCCTTCAAAAGAATAATTATGATCAACTAAAGCAGCATAAACCACGTTTTGGAAGATTACTTCATAATTTTCATATTATGTTAGCTCTCGTATTTATCGCATATGCACTCATAAGTTTTGATATACAATTTGCTGTACTTCTAGTACTTATATTCCTTTTCGTTTCAACTCTTTTAGATTATGTGCGTGAAAAATTGATGCAAGAAATCAATGGCAATTCAATTCATCCAAAGAAAATTCTTTGAGATTTGATTAATCATACCCTTTTTAAGTAAGAGTTATCTCATTCTCTTACTCTTTTTTTTGTCTAAAAATTGTATGTTTTGAACAATCATAGTATGATAAGAATAAGGAGATGATTTTATGGATTTATCACAACTCATCAAATCAAGAGTTAGCAATTCGAATTTCAATTCAAATGAAGTTGATCACCATTTGATTATTAAACTGCTAGATACTGCTGTTTATGCACCCAATCACAAGATGAGAGAACCATGGAGATTTATCATTTTGCATAAAGAAGGAAAGATTTCATTTGTTGAAAAATATCTAAATGTTCTCAACGATGAGAAGAAAGAAAAATATGAGCCATCTGTACGAAAAGTTTTTCAAGCTCCTACAATTTTAGCTTTCGTTATGCCAGGAAATCTGAATTTGCATGATGAATTAGAGGATATGGAAGCAGTTGCAACAGTCATTCAAAATTTTATGCTTTTAACCACTGAAGCAGGATTAGCAACTTCTTTGAAAACACCAGCCTATATTGAAACAGATAAATTCAAGGAACAATTAGGATTAGATTTGGGTGAAATCATCATTGGACTAGTCATGATTGGATATAGTGATTCACCACGCAGTCCAAAACCTCGTAAAAGTGCAGCTTCATTAACAACATTATATAAATAGTACTATAGGGTTTATCATTAAAGAAAACACCGCGAGCGGTGTTTTTTGTTTAGTCATTATTTTTAAATTGTCTTGTTGCCTGAACAGCAGTATGCCAACCTTTAATGTTTTTCTTTCTATCTTTCTCACTCATTTTAGGTGAAAATTGTTTTTCAAGCTTCCAAGATGATTTAATCTCGTCTTTTGATTTCCAATATTCTGTTGCCAATCCCGCTAAATATGCTGCTCCAAGTGCTGTAGTTTCTTGAATAACTGGACGTTCAACTTCTAAGTTTAAAATATCTGATTGAAATTGCATTAAGAAGTTATTAACTGTAGCTCCACCATCAACTTTTAATATTTTGATAGGAATTTTTGTGTCCTCTTCCATAGCGCGTAAAACATCCATCGATTGATAACATATGGCTTCTAATACAGCACGTGCAACATGTTCTTTACTTGTTCCTCGAGTTAAGCCAAACATAGCACCTCTTGCATCTGAATCCCAATAAGGAGTTCCTAGTCCTACAAATGCAGGTACTATATAGACACCTTCATTGTTTTCTAAGGACAGTGCTAAACTTTCCGTTTCACTCGAAGAGGAAATTAATTTTATCCCATCTCGCAACCATTGAACAGAGGATCCCCCAACAAATACACTACCTTCTAGTGCATAAGTGATTTCATGATTGATACCCCAAGCTATCGTTGTCAATAATCCATTTTCTGAAGATATTGGCTGATTACCTGTGTTCATCAACATGAAACAACCTGTTCCATAAGTGTTTTTAACCATACCTTTTTCAAAACATGCTTGACCAAATAAAGCTGCTTGTTGATCTCCTGCAATGCCACTAATTGGGACTGATTCACCAAAAAAATGATAAGGAATGGTATTTCCATAGATTTCAGATGAAGACTTGACCGTAGGTAACATCGACATAGGAATAGTTAATATATCGCATAATTCTTGGTCCCATTTCAACTCATGAATGTTATAGAGTAAAGTTCTTGATGCATTTGTATAATCTGTAATATGTTGACTACCCGTTAATTTGTAAACAATCCAGGAATCAATCGTTCCAAACATCAACTCATTATTATTTGCTTTTGCTCTAGCACCTTTGACATTGTCTAAAATCCATTTAATCTTAGTACCAGAAAAATAAGCATCAATAAGTAATCCAGTTTTCTTTCTAAATAACTGATCGTATCCAGCATCAATTAAGTCGTCGCAGATTTGACTGGTTTGTCTGGATTGCCAGACAATAGCGTTATAGATTGGCTGACCAGTTTTTTTATCCCAAACTACGGTAGTTTCTCTTTGATTGGTAATACCGATTGCATGAATCTGATTTGCTTTGATTTTTGCTTCAAGTAAAACTCGAGCCATAACGGTAAGTACACTGACCCAAATTTGATTTGCGTTGTGTTCAACCCATCCAGGTTTTGGATAAATTTGCGTAATCTCATCATTTGCCATAGCAATGATGTTGCTTTGATGATCAAAAATGATCGCTCTTGTGCTTGTTGTTCCTTGATCGATAGACATAATATATTTTTTCATATGGTTCTCCTTAATGGAATGGGTTAATAGTCACTGATTTTGTTGCAACAATGTCAATACCAGTGTTCAAAATATTTTGTATAATTACATCTCCTATTTTAACATCATTGTCAATAATTATGCCATCAAGAAGATGAAGTGCTTCGAAAATTAATTCCTTTGGTATTGGATTTTTGGTTTTTACACTTAGTCTTGGAGTCAGGAGACTTGTTGTTTTAATTGTTGTTGTGAGAATTCTTGTTGGATGTGTCATTTCTTCAATTGCGTATTTTTCACCACGTATGCATTTATTTCCATCGACATGCATATCATCATCAACTAAAAGATGGCATCCAACAGGGCAAGCAATACAAATCATTTTTCTCATGATTTTTCCTCTTCAAGCACCAAAGTAATAGGACTATTATCAATAAGTGACTCTACTTTTAAATTGATTTTTTCCATTTCTGCTGGAGCTAGATGTTTAGCTTTCTTCGTTACAATAATTTTTCCACTTTGGATAATTTTGAATACACCGCTATCCATTTTCTTTGTTACTCTAAAGGATAAATCGATTGGATCATTAAAATTATCAAAATCTATTAATTGTGGAACAATGTAACGAATATTTTCATTGAATTCTATTAGATGAACATGTTTAGATGCTTTTTTTGAATTCAAAATGTAATTTTGAGCACTTTTGCCAGCCTTTTCACTTTCAATACTCACATAATCAACGAGGTCATGAACATGAAGTGCATTTCCACAGATAAACAAACCTGAAATGCTTGCTTCATAAAATTGATTGACTACAGCACTTTTTGTTACTAAATCTCGTTTGAAATCCAGTGAATCGAAAAGTGAAATATCAGGAATGAGACCAACCGAAAGAAGTAGAGTATCAACATCAAAAACTTTATCAGTATGTTCAATTGGATTGAAATGACTATCAACTTCTTGAATTGTTATTTGTTCAAGTCGATCCTTACCTTTAACATTGGTAACCGTATGAGATAAGTAGAGTGGTATATCAAAATCATGTAAACACTGCACGATATTTCTTGTTAATCCATTCGAATAGGGCATAATCTCTGCAACACCTAAAACTTTTGCACCTTCAAGTGTCATTCTTCTTGCCATGATAAGACCTATATCACCACTACCTAAAATAAATACTCTTTTCCCTACTAAGTAGCCATCAATATTCAAATAGCGTTGAGCACTCCCGGCAGGCATGATGCCTTTTGGTCTTTCTCCAGGAATGATAACGGAACCTCTTGTACGTTCATAACAACCACTTGACAATATGACTGCTTTAGCATCAATTTTGAATAATCCATTTTCAAAACTGGAAACTGTCACTTCAAAATTATCATTTTTTTTAACGTCGACAACTGTCGTGTCAAGTAAAAACTCAATATTCAGTTTTAGAAAAGCATCCATATATCTTGAGGCATATTCTGGACCTGTGAGTTCTTCTTTAAACACATGCAATCCAAATCCATTATGTATGCATTGATTCAGAATACCACCAAGAGCTTTTTCCCGTTCAATGACAAGAATATTAATGTCAGGATGATTAGCTGATAAAGCAGCTGCTAATCCAGCGGCACCTCCACCAATAATGACAAGATCTTTTTTCATGGTTTCACCTTCGTTTCCTGAACTAGTATAGGTGTGTCCAAAGCGTAATAATTGATTTTATTTATTGGTTGATCTGTTTCACGAGCAATGATTTTTAGTACAGTTTCTTCACAATAACCACCTTGACATAAACCACTTCCCGCGCGTACGCGTTTCTTTATTCCTTTAATGGTGTCATTTCCTAGTGGACCATGAATTGCTTCAATAATCTCAGCTTCAGTGATTTTTTCACATTTACAAACGAGATTCCCATATTTCGAATCCTTTTTTATTAACTTTTGTTGTTGCTCAAAATCAAGATTATAAAAGACAATTGGTTTAGGTCTAATTGGGTCATAATCACTCTTTTTTTGTAAGTTGTGTTGTTTTAAGACTTCATTAACTACATATCTAGCAATTGCTGGCGCGGCTGTCAAACCAGGAGAATCAATGCCAGCTACATGAAAGAAGTTGGTATACTCTTTTGATTCCTTAATATAAAAATCATCAAAAGAACTTGATGCTCTAATGCCTGCAAAGGTACGTATGATTAGATGAAAAGGAATATTTTTAACCAAAGAATGTAAATCTTCTTTGATTTGATTCAAACCACCTCTTGTATTTGAGACCAAATCTTTTTCGTCTTGTCTATTACTTGTTGGTCCTAATAAGATATTTCCGTGTACTTGAGGAATGATTAAAACCCCTTTACCTTTACTTGTTGGAAGAGGATAGATCACGTGATTGACAAATCCTTTAGCTTTTCGATCTAAAACAAAATATTCGCCTTTTCTTGGATAGATTTGATAGGGTACATTTTTTTCTAATAAATATGCAATTTGATCTGAAAACACTCCAGCAGCACTAATGACTGCCTTTGTTTTTATAATTTCATTATTATTAATCTCAACATTGAAAATATTATTTTGTTTTGTAATATTTGTTACTTCACTATTTTTCTTAAAAATGACACCATTATGCATTGCATTTTCTAAACATGCAAAAGCAACTTCCCATGGGTATGTCACTTTAGTCGATGGAAGTGATAAGACTTTTGTAATATCATCTGCTAAATTAGGTTCCATTCTATAAGCCTGATTTTTATCGTGGAATAAAATTTCCTTAACACCATTTCTAATTGCACGTTCATATAAGGCATCCAGCATGATTTCTTCATCTTTATCATGAGCAACAACAAAAGCACCAGTTCTAAGAAGTGGGATGTTAAGTTCTTTTTCCATGATTTCATAAAGCGCATTACCTTCAACACATAATTTTGCCTTTAAGGTGTTTTCTTTAGGATCATGACCAGAATGTATGATGGCACTATTGGCAACTGTTTGGTGATTTGCAGCATCATTTTCTTTTTCTAAAATCATAATCTTTGCTTTGTATTGACTTAATTCTCTAGCAATATTTGTGCCAATGATTCCTGCACCTATGATTACATAATCGTACATATAAATCCTCCTGAAAATTCAAAAGAGAAAAAACAAAATGCTTTGTTTTTTCTCTCTATTTCTCTAATTTTGATTAACTTGTATTTAAATCCAAAAATTCGTATTGCTTGTTGTTACTGCGATCGCACCAGCGTTAATGCATCTATTGATCTGTTCCTTACTACTGATAAGACCACCCATTAAAATATTGCATGATGTTTCATCTTTGATTTTTTCTATAATGTCCAGGCAACAAGCTGGTAGAACTTCTAGATACTGCGGAGAAATCTTTTTAGCCATTTCCAAACTTTGTTTCAGTGACACTGAATCTTTTAGGAAGAAACGAAAGATGCCAATAACCTTGCGTTTCTTACAAACCTCAATAACTTTGGGTTTGCTTGAAATGATACCATCTACACCTAGAGTTTGAATTAAATAGATTGCTCCAAATTCATCACTAGACAATCCTTTAATTAATTCTGAATGAATAAGAACTTTCTTATGACCGTCCTTCATCATTTTTACTAGTTCGGGAAGTTGAGCAAGTTGAAAGTTCATCAAAATACCATAAGTCAAGGGCATTTCAAGGAATTTTTTCAAGTCTTGATGATTACTGATTGCGGGTATAATCTTTTGCTCATTCAGCATTTTTATTCCTCCTAGTCTAATAAAATAAATAGCAAAGCAAAATAGCTCTATGTAAGCACATTTTGACTCCGCTCTATATCTCTTAGACACTCTTAAATTCTAATCTAATTATAATGCTTTTATGCAATAATGTCAAGATAAAGTTTTGAGCGTAGAAAACCAAGAGGAATTGAATCGATTGATTAAAACGCTTTTAGTTAATCATATGAATTTCAATAATGTCCAAAGCATTTATTCTCTCAAAATTTGAAAGAATTATCATCTTATTTATCCAGTCAATTTTTATGATTGTGCCAAATGTATACTTATAATAACCCTGGTTGAAAAACTCTATTTCTATTTCCAATTTATTGTGGAATGCAAGGGTCAGATTTCTATTGAGCTCATCGTACTGATCATCACTTAAGATAGGCTTATTTCGCTTACCAAGGCGATATTTTAGTTCACTGATAAGTGAATGATAACCAACAAGCGCATCAAATGGCGACCATTTAATAATACCGCGGTCCTTATAGATATCACTATGCATGATGGCCTCCAATCATCTTGTTTCTAGCTTTAATGGTAGAACTTTCAAATTCACTAGAAGCTCGATTTATGCTATTTTTCCCATAATGAAATTTAATGTCGTCTACGGCAGCATGAAGTTTGTGTTCTCTCAGTAACTGGTCAGCATCTTCAAAGATAGAAAACTGATAAATGTGGTTTTCCAATAAATTGGTAACACTGATCTGGACTTTGCGAATAGGCTCGTGTTCATAGTATTTATGGAATAAAAACATGCAGGTTTGATAAATGACAGATGCGTTAGATGTTGGTTGATCCAACGTAATTTGTCGAGAAAATCCTCCACCTGTTTCTTTACTGTAGCCAATGCCCAAATGAAGCGTTTTTGCTACCTTTTTATTGAGACGAAGACGTCTGGTAACATCATCGACCATTTCAAGAATGATTTGAAAAATATCTGGGGGAAAATAATCGTGAAAAAGCGTTTGCCCATTTCCGTAACTTTTACTTACAGCGCGAATTGCTTTTTTGGCTTGGATAAGACTCATATCAATGCCATGTGTATGGTAGAAGAGTTCTTCACCAAGAATGCCATAAATCTTTTTCAACGTTTTTGGATCGTAATGTGCTATGTCCCCAATGGTTTGTAGGCCCAAGCGATTAAGATTAAATTCCATGTTGTGTCCAATGCCCCACATTTCACTGAGTGGAGAAACTGGCCATAGTTTTGTAGGAATATCATCATATGTCCATTTTGCAATAAAATCAGGTGCTTTTTTAGATTCAATATCAAGCGCAAGTTTTGAAATGAGCATATTGGGGCCGATGCCACAGGTCGCAAATAACTTTGTTTCATGATAAATGGCATCTAAAATCATTTTTGCGATTTCAATATCTGTTTTTTGATAATAGCTTAAATATTCGGTGATATCTAAAAACGCCTCATCGACTGAATAGATGTACAAATCATCTTCAGAAATAAATTTGAGATAGATTTCGATGATTTTAGCGGAATATTCCAAATATAATTCCATTCTAGGTTTTTGAAAAATAATTGGAATATTTTCTGGGAGTTCGTGAATTCGGCAACGACTAGGCATTCCAAGACGCTTAAGGTAAGGTGATACTGCTAAAACAATGGAACCACTGCCTCGAGAAGCATCGGCAACCACCAAAGGAGTCTCAAAAGGATCCAATCCTAAAAGAGCACATTCAACAGATGCGTAAAAACTTTTCAAATCAATACATAAAATGTTTCGATAGAGTTTGTATTGTTCCATGTGCTTACCTCCCATGTGCCACCATTATATCAATTAATTCTCAAAAGAAAAGAGCTAAGAACAATGATTTTTAATGAAAGTGTTCTCAGGAAATCTTTCATTTATATTCAGTTTAAAATGAATAAAATTTGTGCAAAAATATAAAAAAAACAACCCGTCAAATAATGATGTGGATTGTCTTTAAGTTTATTTTTGAAGCAATTCAAATAGTTTTGTTTTTTCTTGATCTGTCAAACTGCGATATTTTCCAACTGGAATATCAAGTTTGATATGCATGATGCGAATACGTTTCAAGTGTGTGACTTGATAACCAAAATACTCGCACATACGACGAATTTGTCTATTTAAACCTTCGGTTAGGATGATTTTGAAGCTTTTCTCGCTGATTTTTTCAACGAAACAGGGTTTTGTTATAGTGTCAAGAATTGGCACGCCTTTTGACATTTTATCGCAAAAATCAGGCGATAATTTTCGATCAACATGGACAATATATTCTTTCTCATGGTTATTTTCAGCACGTAGAATATCATTGACTATATCTCCATCATTTGTCATGAGGATTAGACCTTCACTATCTCTATCCAAGCGACCAATATGAAAAATGCGTTTGGAATAATGCATATAATCTATGATATTGTCTTTGATTGCCTGATCGGTTGTTGAAATGATACCAAGAGGTTTATTGAAAGCTAGGTAGACCATTTCAATCTTATTTCTAATTTTTTTGCCGGAAACAGTAACGATATCTTTTTCAGATACTTTTGATCCAATAAGGGCAGGTTTCCCATTAATCTCAACGATACCACGCTCAATTAATCGATCAGCTTCACGTCTGGAACAATAGCCTGCCTCACTTAAATATTTATTGATTCTAACATCCATATGAATTACTTTGCTTGGTAGCAAACAGGCGCTGGATATGATTTTCCATGTTTGTCAATTGTGACGCTTTCGATGATGACATCTTCATAAGGACTGTCTTTGTAATCTTTTGGTACTGCAGCAATCTTATCGACGACTTCTATACCTTGTGTCACACCACCGAAAGCAGCATAAGACCCATCCAAATGTGGAGAGTTTGCATGCATAATAAAAAATTGACTGGTTTGTGAATTTGGATCATTTGTTCTTGCCATAGATATGACACCTCTCGAATGTTCCAATGGGTTTTGGAAGCCATTGATTTTAAATTCGCCTTTTATAGCGCAGATATTTCTTTCGCCACCACCACCTTGAATCATAAATCCAGGAATAATCCGATGAAACTTGAGTCCATCAAAATATTTCATTTCAATCAAATTAATAAAATTACTGACAGTGTTAGGAGCAATTTCATAAAACAATTCGATTTGAATTGTTCCAAACCCCTTGACATTCATGGTTACTAAAGGATTTTCTTGATTTAGATAATTGAGATAATTCATTTTAATTCCCCTTTCAATAACATTTGAGATCTGAGATTATATCTAAAATATGTATTCAAATCTTTATGAAATTCCTATTTCATAGAGTTATTATATCACTTTCAGTATTGGATATCTAAAAAACGATTACGTGATCTATTAATATTTATAAAAATTTTGAAATAATGAATAAAAAAAGATGATATAATAAAAATGAAAATCCTATGGAGGTATCCGATGCAAATTAACCAACTTAAAGATTTATATCAGAGAAACAAGATCAATAACGAACAATTTGATTTTGCAATTTCTCTATTAGAATCATTTGAAAATGCTATAGATACCAACATCGATGATGCATCTATAGAATCTCTTGATCAATTTATTGCTGAAATGGTTGAAAGAAAAGAAATGAGCATTGATGCTATTGTCGTTTTCATGAGATACTTTCGTATGATTAAACGCAATGAATTGTTTATTCATCTGACGAAATATACAGGTGGATTAGGTGTAATTGAGAGCATCCTAGAAAGATTAGAAAATATTGTAGGAAAAGAAGAAAGCAAAGCAATTATTGCACAAATCAAAATACCGGTATTAGGAACACATCCAGGTCATTTCCCTGAATTTACTGCATCCTTTGTTGATTTGTTAGAAAAATCGTTAGCTCCTAGAACACTGAAAAGAGTTCTTGCAGGCAATCACCATCAAATTCCTGAAACAGCATTTCTAGAAGAACGTACACATTATGAAAATGCACTCACATTTGATCAATATTTAAAAGAACTACATGAAAGAAAAGTACAAGTGCTAGAAAAACATCTGCAAGATGGAACTGTTTGGTTTGAACAAAACATTACACAAGAGGTCGTTGACTTCGTCAAGAGTAATCAAGAAATACTATCTGCTGTTCGTTCTGGAGAAACACTATATATTACTAAAATACCTTATGATGTTGAAGCATTTCTAAAAGCTGATACCCCAGATAAAAAAGCATATTATGCGTGTCATTGCCCATTTGCTAGGGAATCCATTGGTAAAAATAAGGTAAAAATATCAGATGTATGGTGTAACTGTAGTGCAGGATTTACGAAATTCCCATTTGATGTGCTTTTCAATCAAGAGCTGGAGGCTACAGTTTTAGAAAATGCAATCCATGGTGACTTACTCTGTCGCTTCTCAATATCGCTTGAAGGAGTAGACTATAAAAAATAAAAAACACCTCATTTGAACTGAACCCCAAAAAGTAGACACTTAAAAAAAGAGGTCTACTTTTTTTCTTTTTGTTGAACTGTTTAACCTGACGGTACCATAAACGCCAATCAAGATCATTAAACTACCAATATAATGATAAACATATAACGTTTCTGAAAGCAAAAATGCTCCAGCAGCGATTGCCACAATGGTTGAAAGATTAGCATAAATACTTGTTACATGAGCAGGCAACTTACTTAAAGCAAAATTCACTAAGAAGAAACCACCTATCGAAGCAACAATGCCAAGATACAAAATAGGTAAAAGCAATTCTATATGGTATAAATTGGTTAAGTAATCTGTGATTCTATGCTCAAAGGTTAACTGAATTATATAAATAATATTAAATGTTATTGCTCCTGCAAACATCATAAAATATGTTAGTTCATAGGGCTTGAGTGTTTTTGATGCACTTCTTGAGGCGATGTTAAATAATGCAGCCGATAAGACAGCTAAAAGCAACAATGAAAACCCTAATAAACCTGTTTGTAGACCACTAGTTGATTTAGATATTTGAATAAATAGAACACCTGAAACTGAAAGCAAAATGAAAAAAACCTGGATAAGCTTTGGTCTTTCTTTTAGCATAACAGTACTAAGTAAAGTAACAAAAATAGGAATCATAGCAATCATCATCCCAGCTTCTCCACTAGTTGTTAATTGAAGACCATAAGTTTCAAATAAAAAATAAAGAATGGGTTGAAATATAGCAACAAGAAAAAGATGTTTAAAATGCTTTTTCTCAAATCGAATATGAATCACTTTGAATCGTCTGAGTATCTCAATTACTAAAAAAGCAACAATAAAACGATATGCAATTAAGCCAATCGGTGTTACATAATTCAAAGCAACTTTTGAAAACATAAAGGTGAAACCAAAGATTACTGCAAATAGAATACCTGCCATGTGTGGGTGTTTGTTCATAGAATACCTTTTTCTTATCGTTTGATTGAAAGATAGTTTCGTAATATATATTACCATTAAAAGAAAAATTAATATACTATAGTTTTATATAAAAAAATGACTTTAGCTTGGCTAAAATCATTTTATATTAAATAAAGATTAAAATCTAATTTACATAAGGTCTTTTTTCTTCAGGTTCTTCAATGACTTTAGTATTTGGGACTTGCTTATCAATATTTTGCGAGTCATCTTTTTGAGTTTCTTTGGCTTTTCCTTCATTCAAACTCTTTGAATATTCGCGATATTTTCTATATCCACCAAATCCATCGAAACCTAAATAAGCCGAACCAATCAAAGCAATGATTAAGAAGAATACGCCGACTGTTGCATAATCAAAATTTGGAATGATCGCAACAACAACACCTAATGATAAGGACGCAATATGTATCCAAAACTTAGGAACTTCGGTTTTTTCACCAAGGAAAACAACAGAATTGAAAAAGACTAAGCCTCTTGCATAAAAGAAGAATACTAGGGAAAAGCGATAAACGCTACTCCATATAGCTTCATTAGCGAGATTTGCACCTTTTGTTACTCCAATATAAATCATCAGTGAGCCAATCAATGTATCAAAAATAATTTCAATGAGATTGATTGTTCTTAACACTTCTTTATTTAAAGATTTAAGTAGTGGAATAACTCTAAATAGTGAAAAGATGACAATGGCTACACCAGTAATCGTATAAACGACTTCGGCAGCAAAAAGCATGTAAATTCCTACACCCAATAATATGGCTGCCAAAATCCATTTTAGCACCCATCCATAACCGTATTTCAATTTATCCATAGTCATTCCTCCAATCAAAGGATTCTACTTGCATTATATAGCAATACTAAAGATTATGCAATATAATCAGCTTATTCTCAAAAATCTTTGAAATATTAAATCTTCGAGAACTTTTGATAACAATTATTTATCAATGCGCACTTAATTTAGAATGAGTTCAACTCATTTTTTTTGTCTGGATTAAAATGACTTAATAGGAAAATAAAAATCATGAAAGAACCAAAAACTAAAAACAATAAGGACATGGAATATTCAGCAAGTAATCCAATCAATGGAGCAAAAATAGCGATAAGAATGGAAGTCATTTGTGACTCTACACTTAAGACACTTGCGCGCATATCTGGATGTGTAACATCACCCATTCGTTCAACCATCATTGGTCGTCTGATATTCATTAGAATATACAAAAGAGCAAAAATGAAAAATACGATGATGATTGAGTTAAGAAAAAAGCTAAGGAAAATAATAGATGCTCCAGATAATAACCACATATATTTTACTACAGCTTGAGCATCACCAAAGGCCTTAAATCGGTATGCGTTTTTGCTCGCTATAGAACTGATAAGATAGATGAATGCATAAATCAATCCGATATAAACTCTCATGTTGTTTTCAGCAGTTAGTGCACTGAATAAGATGAAAGTTATGCTCATAGAAATAATTATTGGTTGAATGTAATCCTTAATGCTTTTAAATGCGGCTTGGTAGGATGCTGAATTAAAAATAGCATTTCTGACTTTTGATTTTGTGAATGTATATTTGATGCTTTCAATATTATATTTAAGAAATGACTTGAACGTAAAAACTGTGTCTTTGCGATCGTTTAAATATTCCGGGTATGAAAGTACTAGAAACAAGTCTGCTACATAGGGGATGATTGCAACAAGAAACAAGTACTTGATATCAACAAGCCAAAGAACCAATACAATAGAGACAAGGCTAGATATCATCGATCCAATGAGTGAATAAGATCTAGTGAGTCCATAAATTCTAGTTTTTGATTCAACCATTTGATGTTTATCTATATAAGCCATAATCATTGATTTGTGTGTACCTGATCTAAATGCTTCACCTAAAGCAAACAGTGACATTGCCAAAGCAAACATCCAAAAACCATCAGCAATAAAGAAGATGATAAATGAAAAAATATAGAATATAAAACAAATAACAAGTTCTGTTTTCTTCCCATAACGATCCGCGATAACTCCAGAAGGTATTTCAAAGATATAGATGATGATTTCTCGAATGGAGATCAGAATACCGACATAAAAAAGATTCAAACCGGACAGTAAAAAATAGATGATCATATAAGGTTCAAAGAATCTAAGGTCCTTTAATAATCCATACAAACCGAATTTAAATATTTGTGTTTTATGTTCTTGGAAATTTTGCATATTATGTCTCCATTTAAATGAGTTCTACAATGATAATAATACCAAAATAATCGAGAAATGAAAAGATAAAAAGCACACAGTCAACTATGTTGTGTGTGCTTTTTGGATTCAATAGGTTTTGCCCATATGTATTCATAAGGTGAAAGTTCTATCATTGATTCATTCAAGCTAAGTTTTCTTCCTTGAATGACATCTTCATACTCCAAAGATAGTAGAGTTTTTCTTAAGATGTCAGTTGAGATGAATTGTGGGGTTTCACTGAAATTAAATAAGGCAATAAACATTTTTTCTTGACGTTTTCTAATCAAGCATAGCACACTATTATTGTTGATATCTAAAGCAAATTGTATAACTCTTCCATCAAAGTATGGAATTTTTTTTCTAATGCTAATTAGTTTTTTCAATGTTTGATAGACTGAAAATTCTGGCGTTCCACAAATGTCTTTCAATTTGGATCTTTTCCAATCAAAGAAAGGACGATGAACCCATCTACTTTCCTTCATTTTTGAAGGATCATTTTTGTAAGATTGATCATTTATTGTGGCAATTTCATCACCAGAATATATTAATGGAAAACCACGATAGAAAAGGATGAGGGCATGAGCCAAATTGATTCGGTTGATAGCAATTTCTTGTTTAAATATTGCTTTATTTTTTATTGCTTTTTCTAACCCTAGTAAACTTGCTAGTGTTCCATTAATTCTCGCATCTTGATTGAGTTGATTATATTGATAATATTCGCCTGATGAAAAAGTATTTGGAAAATTATTGCCATAAAAACGAATGAGAAATTGCTTATGAGCATTGGGGTCAAGATTGAAAGAAGTGATAGCTTTTTCATTAAATCCCCAACCAATATCGTCATGACATCTCACGTAGTTCATCCATGTGCCTTTTTTTGGTATTTGATAAAGGTTTGCATCGATCATGAGGAGTCTTATATCTCTTGTAGCAAATGAATTAAAAATATCTACCATGAGGTTCGCATTATACATGATTTCGCATTCAGTTTGTTGGTTGTCACCAAAATATTTAACAATCTCAGAAGGTTCTACAATTGCTTCACCTAAAAGAGAAACTGAGGGACATACTTCATCTTTGATTAAGTGCAGCATTTTAAGTAGATCGTGAATTGGGTCTAAATTTCTACAAGTCGTTCCTAATTCTTTCCACATAAAAGGTATGGCATCCAATCTGATCATATTAACGCCTAAATTAGCTAAATATAACATATGGTCCGCCATCGCGTTAAAAACCTTTGGATTTTGAAAATTCAAATCCCATTGAAACTCACTAAAAGAAGTGAAAATGTATTTTTTAATTTCTGGATAATATGTAAAATTACCTGGGCATTTGTCTGGAAGCACTTCAGGAACAGTTTGATTATATTGATTAGGTATTTCATCTGTGTCATACATGATAAACATATTTTGCATATCAGAATCATTATTTAAGGCTTTTTGAGCCCACTCATGCTCTTTTGCAACATGATTAATCACATAATCTATACAGACATAAATACCGTTTTTACGGTAAGCATCAAGCATTTGAACAAAGTCATCCATTGAACCAAGTCTTGCATCTATTTGTCTATAATCTTCAACTGCATAACCACCATCATTTTCTCCAGCTCTAGGCTTTAATAAAGGCATCAAATGGATAAAATTCACACCAAGGTCTTTGAAATAACTAATTTTATTGTGAAGTTTTTTTATATTTCCAGCAAAAAAATCAACATAAAGGGTCATGCCAATCATGTTTTGATTAAAATACCAATTTGTCTGTTGATCTAGCTTCTTAAGATCGCTTTTACGTATTTTTTTTGCAGCCTCTAAAAGAGACAAAAGTTGAGAGAAACTATTTTGTACATGGGGTGAATGATTATAGACACTATAATATAGTTCTTCTAATTGCTTGAGTTTGCTCATGGATTTACCACTATTCTTGATATAGTAATTCAGGTTTTGAAAAGATTATAAATGATTTTTAGCAAGAAGTAAATGTATCAAGTGCACATAAAAAAGCCTATTCGGCTTTTTATTTATCTTAATGTTTTATAAGTTCAATCGAAATTTAATTTTAAATTTGAGATCACTTGGAACGTTTGCTAATGCTCTTTTCAAAAGTATTGGGTGTTTAATGCCATGGAGTTCAAAATGCTTTTCAAGATTTTTAACTTTTTCGTCATCTCGACCCATCAAACGATAAAGCACATACCAATCTTCAAGTGTTGTATAATAGATTTTTTCTTTTGCTATATCATCGCTATCAATGATACTTGCTTCGTCAAATTGATAACTATATATTTGATTATTGTATTTAATTTTAAAATCACACATCAGATCAACCTTGATTTTTCTAATTCGATATGAGTAAAAATATGTGGTTAAATAAAGCGGATTTTTAATCACAGGCACTACGGTTCCTAGACTAGATAAAATCTGATTCGCCTTTTCAATATCTTTTTCCATCACTAAAATATCGATATCGTTAACAGTATCTACAATATCGTGTTTTTTTAACACATGAGAACCACCAAGTGCCCATGTGATGTTTTCTTTATTGAAATGTTGAGCGATTAATAGTAAAGTAAATAACATTATATCTCCTTTGACATATTCATACTGTATATTTCATACCCTAATTTCTTATATAGTGAAATTGCAGCAACATTATGTCCAAATACTCTTAGACCCAATTTCTTGACAGCGTGCTTTTTGGCCTCGAGCTCAATAAGTTCCATTGCTTTGGTTCCAAAGCCTTGGCTTCTATAGTCTTCATGAATTGAAAAATCATAAATAAAGCCTTCTTTATTTGGACGCAGTCCAAACCAAATCATTCCGATGATAGCATTAGTTTCGTTGATGACGTGAAATAAGAACTGTCCTTTTGTTTTAATGCCATCTGCGAGTAAAAAATTAAATGTTTGTTGCGCTTCCTTTAGTGAATCTTTTTCAGCACAACTCCCAGATTTTGTGAGTTCACTTGCATATTCAATGACTGCTTCTTTAATATAGTGTTCAAATTCATAGGCATTCATCGGTCTTAAATAGCACATAAAATACCTCCTATTGTCTATAATATAATTATACCACCGTTTACAACATCTGTCGATACATGGTAACATATGTATATCATTCATTCAAGTGAGGTAAGTTGATGAAAGAGACTGAACTATATGCACCGATAAAATATTTTTTAGAATCCTTAGGTTATACTGTGAAAGGTGAAGTTGGAGCAATAGATGTGTTTGCAATGAAAAAAGAAGAATCTATTGCTGTTGAATTGAAAAATCAAATTACGCTCAAATTAATATATCAGGCAATCGATAGACAAAAAATTGCTGATGATGTATATATAGCTATTCCTAAGTTGGCATTAAAAAGCCATCAAACCAATTATCGCTCCTTTATTTTGCTTTTACGTCGATTAGGTATTGGACTTATGGTCATTCAAAATGATATGGTAAATATTGTCATAGATCCATCACAATATGATTTGGAATTAAGTAAAAAAAGAAATAAAAAGAAACACATTAATTTGATTAATGAATTTAAAAATAGGAATAATGATTCAAATATAGGTGGAAGTAAAGGTAAAAGATTAACTGTCTACCGAGAAAAAGCAATCATTGTAGCCAAAGTTTTATTTGAAGGAGAAATCATGTCTCCAAAACAGATTAAGGATATGACCGGAATTATTGAAACATCATCGATTATGCAAAAAAACTATTATAATTGGTTTAATAGAGTCAGTCATGGTCGGTACGAATTAACAGAAAATGGAAAAATTGAAATCAGCAATATGAAGTAAAATATTGAGTATGATAAAAAATGTGTATTAACTGGCCATTTATAATAAAACAGGTTCCCTCATTGAGAGAACCTGTTATTTTTTAATGTTTTGAATTAACAAAAATATCATTAAACTGCTTAGAAACTCGGATAAAAGTGGTACATCTTGGGAGTTGTTTTAAGTTTGGAGCACCTACATAAGTGCATGTAGATCTTATGCCACCTAATATATCCTTAATTGTTGAATCGACATTTCCCTTGTAGGGAATACTGACAGTTCTACCTTCTGAACTTCTATATTCTGCAACTTCACCATGATGCTTAATCATAGCAGTATCTGAACTCATGCCATAAAACTCAACAAATTGTTTTGTTTCAAGAATTGGAGCATTTGTTTCAGAATTTCTTTTTAATGTATCGTGATGTTCAGTGATGATTGTTCCACCACCTTCGATATGTCCAGCAAACATACCACCTAACATGACAAAATCCGCACCAGCACCAAATGCTTTTGCAATATCACCTGGGCATGTACATCCACCATCACTGATAATATGAGCTCCTAGACCATGTGCAGCATCTGCACATTCAATGATTGCACTGAGTTGTGGGTAGCCAACTCCAGTTTGGATGCGAGTCGTACACACGCTGCCTGGACCGATACCTACTTTAACAATATCTACACCTCTTAAGATCAATTCTTGAGTCATATCAGCAGTTACAACATTTCCTGCGATAATCGTATGTTTAGGATAAAGAACTCGAACTTTGGAAACGAATGTTCCAAAGCTTTCAGAATAACCGTTAGCTACATCGATACAAATAAATTTTATTTTTGGGAAAGCAGTAATAATTGATTTTAATTTTGCTAAATCACTTGCACTAGATCCAGCACTAACAGCAAAATATTCGGGATTCAAATTTTTTATATGCTTCTGATAATCTTCAACGGTGTAATCTTTCACCATGCAACTAAACAGATTTGAATTTTGCAGTTCAATTGCCATGGGGAATGTTCCAACACCATCCATATTTGCAGCCATAATAGGAATACCTACCCAAGTCTGCTCACTATGTTTGAAAGTGTAGGTTCTATTGAGATCAACATCTTTTCTACTGACTAACGTTGACCGTTTTGGTCTTATTAATACATCACTAAAATCCAGTTTATCATCTTGCTCGATTCGCATATGAACACCTCTATTCTATATTCTACCTTGTTATTATATGATAGTTTTTCTAATTTTTAACATTGAATATTGATTTTTATGATGAATTGAGAAATCAGTCATTCATACAGGATATTAAATTAGATTTACTATAATTTAATTACCATGAATGTGATTTTATGGGATAAATTCACACTTTGGTCAGTGCAAAAGTATAAATTTAACAGCAATTAAAGTTTTTAGTATAAGTCTCTTGACTATATAAAAAATTGGTATAATATAAATGTAGACTCTAAAGAGGTGAATTGATTGAAAAACATATTACTATTAATTGCTTTTATTGTTGCTATGGGATTAAGTTTGGTCTATGAACCAATCAAGGATTCAATAGATGTCGTGGCAGGTGCTACAAATACAACCTATAACCCAAATATCGATCAAATTTCAGGTGCTACACAGATTAATGGTGAAGATGATGACTCTGATGATGAATATGATGATGACTAGGAGAACATAATGACGATAATACTCGTACTAGGTGCACTCTGGATTGTGCTCAATTATTTTTTTTACAAACAGATTCACAAATATAGAATATTGATTTATTTCATTGCAATATTAATTAGTATCTACTCACTAACGCAACAAGTGAATATCATCAATTTGGGATACGTGGGATTTTCATTCTTTTTAGCAGTTATGTATACTGGTGTTTTGGACAAAAGCAATGTTAAGAAAAGTTTGGTTGCTACAAGAGCAGAAATGGCAATATTGGGAACGATATTTATTATCGTACATGGTATAAAATACATTGCATATGCAATTGATTTTCATTTCTTATTCTCAGCGCCGCTAAACTTTTACATAGGTGTGTTTGCTTTAGTTGTTGCCATACCGTTATTTTTAACTTCATTCATTGAAATAAGGAAAAAAATGAATGGGAAGTTGTGGAAAAAATTGCACAAGCTATCCTATATATTTTATTTGTCGATAGGACTTCATCTGATACTCATTCAAAATGATCGAATGTTCTTTTATATCGGTATATTTGGACTTTATTTCATTTTTAAAGTGTGGACAATTTTAGACAGTAAATATAAGAAAGCAATCAAAAAAAAGGAATCTAAACCAATTGATAATTGAAAGTTGTAAAAGCTTGAAATTTAATCTATTCAGATTGAAATAATTTATAAAAAAACAGTAACTATGGGTGATAGTTTCTGTTTTTGTTTATTAGATTAGAAAAATCAGAGATTAAGTTGTGAGATCCATGTCTTTGCAAGCTCTATATTTGCGTCTAAATTCTTTTTAACGTTTAAGAAGCCTTGTGACCCACCCCAAGCATTATATGCTTCTATAGCTGCTTTTGCGTGCTTTTCAACCCTACCTGGACCACCATCGTGTGTGTAGAAAAAATAAATATTTTTATTTTTTAGTGCTGGAGATTCAAAAAAACTTTTTATTGGTGGTGCATAGGTTCCAGCCCAAATAGGCGTACCAATGAAGATCATCTCATATTGAGTAAGATCTAAATCAAAATCAACTAATAAAGGTGACTTTTTCATGAAAACTTGAGACCCACCCCAAAAATACTTGCTAAAGCCTTTAGATTTTAATTCATTCACAGGTTTAATGCTTAATAAATCGCTGTGAGTTATTTTTGTAATGGCGGTAGCTATCAGTTCAGTTGTTCCTTCAAAAGAATAATATGCAACAAGTATTTTAGACATTATAGTAAGTCTCCTTTGATTCTTATTGATTCGTAAATATGAATGATATAAGTATTTCTATCGCGATTTATAATAATCAGTAATCTCTTTTTTTGATATCAATGCTTGGAAATAATAACTGCTAATTGTATGACTACGTCCAAAATCTATGAGTATTTGATTTTCATCATAAACCCGGTTTGTCGAACAAATACTGGATGCATTTTTTCTTTCATTTAAATATTTGGATAAGGTTGCTGTTAAGTTGACAGCTTGAGTAATACGGTGGGATACATTGGCTCTTATGTTATAGTGATGATCTAAATAGGCATTGAGTGGTTCATCACCAATAAAATGTTTGTCAATGTCTGGAAATATATGCATGGGTAAATAATTTTCAAGTATCATAATAGGCTGTTGATTACCCAAATACAATCTATTGATATAGAAGTACTGATTATCTTCTATGGGCTTAAATCCCATATAGTTTTGCTCATCTAATGTTAAGCTGATTACTTTTTTTTCAACACATTTAATGGAAGGTGTCAATCCTAAGGCGATGATTGCATCATAAATAGCAACATTACGGTCGAAGAAGTAGTTCGTTAACTCAAAATAAGCAACCTCATAATTATCATTTTCAACTTTTCTGATATAGCGTTCTTGTATCAATTGATCATAAGCTATTTTTGTAAACTTCAAGTCAACATTAAGATGTTGAGCTAAAATGTTCGGTTTTGGCAAGATTGTTTTATAATAAAAAGTTTGATCTAAAATGAGTGCTTTGATACTTTCTTTAATCTGTTCATTATAAACCACAGTTGAGCGTCGATCGATTGTAACATAAATCAATAAGTTAGGCAGCATGAACCATCACCTCGAATTCAGTAAATTCTCCAGGAAAGTAATTGGTTATGTAACCTAAAACCTGATTTTGTTCTCCAATGAGCTGAGTGCGAACAAAATAAATAGCATCATCAGGTTGGATATTGAGAAGTAATGCTTCTGCAGAAGTTGCATTGATAGGACTAAAAGTATTATGAAGATGATCAATTGGGTGTGTCTGTTTATTTCCCAGTAAATCGAATAGTCTGTGCGTACTTAAATCAAAACCATCAATTTTAGGAAAATATTTTTCAGGTAGATAAATTTTTTGCAACAAAACTGGATTTCTATTATTCTTGATAATTCTAGTAAATACAAAACAATGCTCACCTTTGTTGAGTTTGAGCATTCTATAGGCACTAAATTCATCATCAATATAGTCTATTAGAATAACCTGACGTTCAAAATTATTTGTTTCATCTGATAAAATACGATCTACTTGATAAAACTCATGAAGTGGGCATTTATAGGGTGCACGATTTGTTACATAGGTACCCTTACCCTTAATGCGTTTAATTTTACCTTCAACTATGAGAAAGTCATAAGCCATTTTCACAACAGTAGGACTAATCGTGAAAGTTTGACATATTTCCTTTTCTGTGGGTAATTTATCATTAAAAATGAGATCACCTTTTTCAATTGCTTTGATGATTGAAAAAGCGATTTGTTTATAGATTGGTATTTTTAATGTCTTATTAACAAAAATATAATCCAAATCATTTCAACTCCTTATCAGATGAGCAATAAACATCCAAAATGAATTCTAAATGAAGATATATAGAGAACCTTAATTATAAATTACATAATAAAATAACTTCAATTATTATTATAACGTTAATTCAATTTTTTGGGACATTTGATTTTTCCAAGAGCTTTCCAACCATTCTCGGACGCTCAGCAACCAGTGCGCCAACTTCAGTTAATGCTTTAATCTTGTCTTCAACTGAACCTTTTCCACCAGAAATAATCGCTCCAGCATGACCCATTTTTTGGCCCTTTGGTGCAGTTCTTCCACCTAGAAAAGCGACAAGAGGTTTAGTTAATATACCGTTTTTAATTGCATCAGCAACATCCTCTTCCATGGTTCCACCAAGTTCACCAATAATGACGATTGCTTTTGTTTCGGGATCCGCTTCATAAAGCGGTAGAAACTCAGCAAAACGGGTACCTGGTACAGGATCTCCACCAACACCTATTAGTGTTGAGACACCATAACCTGCCTCAACAATCATTGCCGTTACTTCATTGGTTAAAGAACCACTGCGTGTCATGACACCAATGTTTCCTTTTTTATAGACACGCTCAATCCAATATGGAAAACTTCCCATCATTGCGAGTTCTGGTGAGATGACACCTGATGTGTTACCACCAACTACAAATGCATGATGTTCTTTTGCTGCTTGACGGATCAAAATCATATCATGAAGTGGTATACCGTCAGCTATAGTGACTATTTTTTTTATGCCAGCACTCAGTGCTTCCATAACAGCATCTTTGGTTAATTTGGGAGGGACAAATAGCATAGAAGCATCAAATTGATGATGTTTCATTGCTTCTTTGACAGAATTATAGACAGGTAAACCTTCAATCAATTGACCTTCTTTACCTGGAGTGACTCCACAAACAACTTGTGTGCCAAGCTCAATCATGTGTTTTGTCCAAAAACTGCCTTCAGATCCAGTGATTCCCTGTACTAAAACTCGTGTTTTTCGATCTATAAAAATACTCATTTTATGCCTCCACTTGCAAGAGAAACTGCTTTGCGAACCGCTTCTTCAGTATCAAATAAAGGTTCAAGACCAGCTTCTTTTAAAATTCTGACGGCTTCTATTTCATTAGTTCCTCTAATGCAGGTCACGATTGGTCTATCGGGTTTAAGACGTTTAATAGCATCTACAATGCCTTCAGCCATGACATCAGCGCGAGCAATCGTTCCAAATGTTACGATTAAAATTACCTTTGATGGTACCTTTAGACATATTTCCATGGCTTTGACAGCCTTTTTATAGTTTGGACCACCAAACTCAAGATAGTTTGCAACTGTTCCCCCTTCGTAATGAATGAGATCATAGACGGTTGTAGTCAAACCTGCACCAGCACACATTAATCCTATATCTCCATCAAATTGAATAAATGGAATACCTTCTTGATTGGCATCAAACTCTGCTTCAGTTTTATAATCACCTTCAAGTCGTTCAAATCTTTGTTGTCTAAACATGGAATTATCATCAATCATTAATTTTCCATCACCAGCAACAACTGTATCACTATTTGTGATGAATAGTGGATTGATTTCAACAAGTTCAGCATCATATGCAACAAAAACTTTGTATAAATTCATTAATACTTTAATTAACTCTTTGGTGATAGCTTGTGAAAATCCTAAAGCATATGCAATTTGTGATGCTTGATAAGGCATAAGTCCATATCTAAGATCAATGGGTTCTTTGATGATCTTTTCAGGTTGAGTTACAGCTAAGGTTTCGATATCTATGCCACCTTCTGCACTAATAATCAAAAGACCTGTAGCTAAGAAAGGATCAACAGTTATCGAAACATAGATTTCTTGTTTAATGTCAACTGCTTGTTCAATGAGTAGACGTTTAATCTTTATTTCATGGTTAAACAAGCGTTTGACCTCTGATTCAGCTTTTTCTTTTGAATTTACAAAAGAAATTAGATTCGCTTTGCCACGTCCACCACTTAAGATTTGTGCTTTGATGACACAAGGAAGACCCACTTGATCTAAAGCATGATTTAATTCTGATTGGTTTTCAATTAGAACACTGACAGGTATCGGGATTGAAGCTTCTTTAAAAACTTGCTTTGCTTGATATTCATATAGTTTCATCAGACACCCCTATTTAAATTTCTTAAAATATTTACCAAAAATTTCTTCATCAGAGGGTCGAATTGGTGTGAAATACTCAGAGACCCAAGTGACGTTGATAAAGTGTTTGTAATTGATGTTTTCGGTTGTAATGTTTCCACCCCAAGTGCCACAACCTAAAGAAACAGTAGATGGCATACCATTAAAGAATGCTCCACCATTGGCAGGTGCTTGAGCTTGGTTGACCATAATTCTACTTGATCTCATGTTTGCACCAAGATGTTCAATATATGCTTGATTAGAAGTATGTATTCCACAGGAATGACCTGTGCCATAATTGTCGGTCAGACGCACAAGGATATGATAGCCTTCTTCAAATGTCTTATATTTAAAGAGGGTCAAAACGGGGGAGAGTTTTTCTTGAGAGAAGAAGTCGTTCTCGATATCCTGTGCACCTTGAACCATTAATACTTTTATTGAATCCAGGACTATAAGTCCAGTGTCTTTAGCGATTTTTAATGCTGATTGTGCCACAATTTTCGGATTGATAGAGCGATAACCTTTTGCATTAACTGGCCACATGTGTTGCTCAAGTTTTAAACGGTCATCACCAGAAATGAGTGCACCACCAAGACGGATGAATTCATTGATCATTTGATCATAAATAGATTCATGAATGATGATGGAATTTTCACTCGAACATGAAGTTGCATAATCAAAAGCTTTGCTCATCATGATTTTTTGAGCTGCATCTAAGACATTAGCATCTTCAGCTACGATTTGGACAGAATTACCTGGACCAACACCATAAGCAGGCTTACCAGATGAATAAGCCGCTTTGACCATTGCACCACCACCTGTTGCAAGGACAACATCCACTTGTTTCATTAATTCATTTGTAAGTTCAATGGAAGGTTCCTCAATGATTTGAATTAGATCTAATGGTGCTCCGACTTTTTTAAGTCCGTTTCGCATAAAATCTATTGCCATCTTTGATGAATCTTTAGCTTTGGGATGTGGAGCAAAAATGACTGCATTGCGGCCCTTCAAAATAGTGACAGCATTGCTTGCTGGTGTGGCCGTTGGATTGGTTACAGGAGTTAATGCGCCTACAACACCAACAGGTTTTGCATATTTTTTAATTTTTTTTGCTTCATCAACTTCAATTAAACCAACTGATTTAGCACCTTGTATGTCTTTAAGTACACCAAGCACCTTATTTTTATGTTTCAGTATTTTATCAGAAACATTGCCCATTTTCGTATCTTCAACAGCTTTTTCAGCAAGTTTTTGAATGTTTTCATCATTATAGACTTCCCATCCAATGGCTACGCAAACCTCATCAATTTGTTCTTGAGTGTAGTCGCTGATTAATTTTTGAGCAGCTCTAGCTTTTGCAATATAGGATGCTATAATTTCTTTTGATTCTTCCATAAGTTCGTATCTCCCTTAATTCATGTATCCGATGGCAACCATCAGACCTAAAAATAATGCGATAAATAATAGTGATGAAAATGCCATAATGAATAAATCTTTAAACAGTTTTTTCTTATCAACTGTTTCTGGCGAACTTGCAAGTGCTAGTGCGCCCATTGTTGAGAATGGACTCATCGTTACGATATGAGAAGCAACTGCAATTGTTATTGTCAAGACTGCAGGAGAAACAACCATACCAAGCTCATTAGAAAGACTGACAGTCGTTGGAATTAATGTTGGCATAACAACACCAACAGCGGATGAAAAGATTGACATGACCCCTGAAAGAACAGCCAATATCGGTACCGCAGTTTGCTGATTCATCAAACTTGCAAGGAATGTCGTAAGAAGACTGACGCCTCCAAGCTCACTGATGACACTTATTAATACTGCAGTTCCACAAATCAGTAATAGCGTTGACCAAGGGACGTGTTGAATGGATTCATTTTGGTCTGCAGCTTTTAAAATCAATAGAATTGCTGAAAAAGCAAATGCAGCAAAACCTACATTAACACCACCAATGATCACCCAAAGAACTAGTAAAATTACTGCAATCATTGTTATGATTTGCTGTTTGTTGAATTGACCTGGTTTTGCAATTTCCACGCGATCTCCACGTAATTTGAATCCACCTAAAGCAATGAAGATCAAAATAGAAAACAAAGTCATTGCTAACACATTATAGGCGAAAATGCTAACACCTAGATTTCCAACACCATTGCTTAATGCAAGATCAAGTGCAACAATACCATTTGGAGCTAAAGGTGATAATCCCCCAGCAATAGACCCGAGGATAATCAGACTGCTCATCATTAAGATGGAAATTCCAGTTTGAAATGCTATAGCTAACCCTATGGGCAACAGTAAAGCACTTGTTGATATATTTCCTGGACCAACTGATGCTATAAGTAGAGCAAGTACGTAAAATATTACAGGAATCAATATTTTTCTTCCACGACTCTGAAAAATAATAAATTTTGATATTTTTTCCAATGTTCCATTTAATTTAGCTATACTAAAAAGCAAGGTTATTCCGAAGGTTGTAAAAAATAATTTAAGTGGCCAATAACCAATGATTGTATTAATTGGAATTCCACCAATGTAGTAACCAAGTATAAGTGAAAAAGCAAGAGCAATAAGCCCAACATTTATGTTTTTCCAAAATCCGATGGCTATGGCAATGACAATAGAGAGTAGGGATATTATAGCAATCATTTATTAAGGCTCCTTTAGTGCTTATTTATGAAAACTTTCCTTTTCAATTTCACGTACAATGATTCTAGCTTTTTCTAGATTTTTAGCGCGCCAATCCTCAAGGTTTTGAGTGAAATTTGTATTTAAAAAGGTCTTAGCCATTTCTACACCCATAATAGGTGCAATCAGCCAACCACCCATGCAAAGTACGTTGCAATCATTGATCGCACGAGCTTTTTCAGCAGCATAAACACTTTCACATGCAGCAGCATGAACACCTTCGTGCTTATTGGCAACAATTGACATGCCCATACCAGTGCCGCAAATTAGGATACCTTGTTCAAATTCATGATTCTGAATTTTTTTAGCACCAACTTGTGCGACTTCAAAAAATGGAAATGGTTTTTCTTCATCAGTTGTTCCGATATCTAATACGTCATATTCGTTATCATTTAAATACAATTTAATGGCTTCTTTAAGCGCAAATCCTGATTTATCTGATCCAATAAATATTCTTTTCATTTGGTCAATCTCCTTTACAAAAAGTACTTTTTCTTTTTAAAACTTTCTCAACAGCATCCACGATATGATGTGCTTTTAAGCCGAACTTTTCCATTAGAAAATCTTTCGTTCCAACTTCTGCAAAGTGATCCTTGACGCCGACACGTTCCATAACAGTTGGACAGTTTTCTGCCAATACTTCAGCAACTGCGCTGCCTAATCCATTAATGATATTGTGATTTTCAGCTGTAACTACAGCCTTAGTTTTCATAGCTTCCTTAACAATTGCTTCAACATCAATTGGTTTCAATGTATGGATATTGATAACACTTGCTGATATGCCTTTTTCAAGCAATAATTTTTGAGCATCTATAGCTTCTTTTACCATGATGCCAGTTGCAAAGATGGAAACATCATTTCCTTCAATAATTGGTGTTGCTTTGCCAAGTTCAAAAACTTGATCATCAGCAAAAATAGAATCAAATTCAGTACGCAATAAGCGAATATAAACCGGTCCATAATGTTTGATGATTTGTGGGAGCATAGCTGCTAGCTGAACACCATCAACAGGTTCGAAAATAGTCATCGTTGGTATGTTTCTCATAATACCCATATCCTCAAGTGACATATGAGTTCCACCATTAAGTTGTGCCATAATACCAGGATCAGAACCGACCATTTTTACATTGAGTTTGGCATATGCAACAGATAAAAAGACCTGATCATAAACACGACGTGTAGCAAATGGGGTAAATGAATGTGTAAAAGGAAGTTTTCCCATGTTGGATAAACCTGCTGCTACACCAATCATATTTGCTTCAGCGACACCTACATTAATGACACGATCCGGGAACTTTTCAGCAAATGGAAATGATCTCAATGCTCTCATTAAATCAGCTTCAACAATTACTAATTCAGGATAAATCTCTGCATAATGAATGAGTAAATCTACATATATATCTCTTAATTGTCTATTTCTTAGTTCCATGATTAGTTCATCCCTTCAATTGCTTTTAGTGCCATTTCCATCGTTAAATTCATATTATGAGAAGTTGCTAAACCTTCACAGAAATTAGCACCTTTGGCTTTTATGGTATTGCAGATAATCATTGAAGGTTTTCCAGTTGTTTTTTTAGCTTCTATGATTGCGCTTCTGATTGCCATGACATCATGACCATCGATGACTTGCACATGCCAGTTGAAAGCTTCCCATTTTTTATCTAATGGACTTACGTCATTAATACCTTTAACTTCACCATCAATTTGCATAAGATTTCGATCTGTAAATGCAATCAAATGATCTAGTTTTCGATTGCCTGCAAACATTGATGCTTCCCATATTTGACCTTCTTGACTTTCACCATCACCGATGATGACATAAACATAATTGGATGTGTGATCCAATTGGTTTGCAATAGCCATACCAACAGATGCAGAAAATCCTTGACCCAATGATCCAGTTGTCATATCGACACCAATTGTTCTATTACCATCTGTATGACTTGGAAGATTTGTATTTGGAGTGTTTAGCGTCTCTAATAGTTCAAGAGGAAAATAACCTTTCATTGCCAAAGAAGCGTAAACTGCAGGTCCACCATGACCTTTGGAAAGAACAAAGCGATCACGATCAGGCATTTTCGGATTTTTTGGATCTATATTCATTTGATCAAAGTATAAAACTGCTAAGATATCAGCAATAGATAAGCTACCTCCAACATGTCCAACACCAAGTGTGGCAATGCATTTGAGAGTACGTATTCTTATTTCTTTTGCTTGTGCTTCTAAATAACTTTTTGTATCCATTGTATTGTCTCCTAATATTTGCATATCTCGATATTAAGCATCTCTGCTAAAATTGTTAATTCTTCAATCACATCATCGTAAAGTACGACAAAGTGTGGTTCCCAACCATTCTTGACCATTTGTGACAACAATAGTTTGACATTTGGTTCAACTTTTACAACCATTGATGTTCCTAAGAATTGTTGAGGCTTATCCAATATTTGGCCTTTAGCCAAAAAGAATCTGAAACTGCCATCAGGTTTTCTACCGATTCTAAAAATTGTAGCTTTTTTGCTTGGTCTCAGACCAAATTCCATCGTTGGACCAATTTTTCTATTGGGATGAACTCCTGTAGTTGCCCCTGTATCAAGTCTTGCAAGTGAGCATGCTGCGGTACCACAATGCCAAAATGTCATGGTGTTTTCGGTTTCATCAATAGATACTGGATCTCCAAGATAAGTTGGTGTTTTTGTGAGTTGTTGACCAACATACATCGATAAAGCACCATAAGCATCTGCTTCACATGCTGCAGCGATATTTTCATCATTGAGTAAACCTAGCACACCGCATACAGGTGTTCCATAATCAGTGAAGAAATCTGGCCAACATCTCGAAGCAATAGCTTTAATATTATTTTTTTCGATATATGACTTATATACTGCGTATAATTTTAAGAAATCCACTTTATTTTTAGGTTCAGTCTTATCTAATCCAATCATTTTTTCATGAGCTTCCTTAGATACTAGATTGGTTTCTTCATCTTTTAAAGTTTTAGCAAGTTGAGTGAGTTCACGTGATTCGATAGATAGAAGATTGACGCCAAATGTTCTTGCCATTTCAAGATCCAAAGCACGCCCAAAGCCAAAGCCTTGTGGTGTGTGACCTATCATCAAAAGATTCATATCCTTCATTTCATGTTTGATACGAGCGACTTGAATAATTTTTGATAAAAATGATTGTACTTGTTTTTCATCAGGAGAGCCAAAAAGGTATTGGAATTTTTGATTGTTCATATTGTAATGTGCATATCCAGCAGAAAAAGCACCCGTTAAGGAATTAAGACGCAGTCTGCCTCCATCAATCACAGGTTCTCTAAGCGTCCAAAGGAGCATCGGAGCATTTAATCTTTTGAATATTTCAGTTGCATATGCTGAATTCGCAAATGTAACATTTTGTAAAATGATTAAATCTGGATTTTTATCCTCGATAAACTTTTTGAGCAAGTCTAATGAAAGCAACATTTCATTTGGAACGATTGCATTAGGTTCATATGATTTAATGAGCTTAATGGATGATTCAAATGCTTTTTGTGCAGATTCAAGATGAAATGTAGGCACACCAATAGGTATATAAATAACTTCGAATTTCTTCATAATATTCTCCTTGATTCACTAAAATATTTGATTAATCAGTCTCTCTATGGTCTCTAACTTAACTAATCAAAGATTTCAATGTATCAATCATCAGGTGCTACGAGAAACTCGCAGCACCTAATCATCGATTGAATTACAATTTTATTAACTTGTTGGTGCAACTGCTTTTAGAGCAGTTTCTAAATCAGTAAGAAGTTGTAAAGCTGTCTTTGTGTTTGTTGGATCAGCAATATCTTGAACAAATTGATTAATGAGTGGATACATACCAGGAATCATGACTTGATTCAACCAGTCTTGAACATACATTTCATTAGTATTTGCAATTTCGTCAAGGAATACGGCATATTGAGGAGCAAAATCACCATAATTGACTGTTGCACCTAATCTTGGAGTTAAGTAAGGAACACCACCAGTATAAGCATCATGTTGAGTACCTTCTGCCATCCAAGCGATGAACGCCTTAGCTTCTTTTTCAGCACCACTACCATCAAATGCAGCTAGTGATTTACCACCAAGGATAGTTGCGCGGTTTGCCATTTTAGGCATAGGAACTACTGTCCAGTTGAAAGTTAGATCTTGATAGCCACTGACATTCCAGTTACCTGACATATGGAAACCATATTGGCCAGTACGGAATAATGAAGCAGAATTCTTAGTAATATAAGTATCAAGAGGTAAGAATCCTTCATCATAGAAATCTTGCATCATTTGAACTACTTGTACAGCAGCAGAAGACTTAAGATTACTTGCTGAGTAAGGTGTGTTCCATATTTTCACGCCATTTTGATAAAGCAAAGGCATGAATCTATGTCCCTGGTGATCAAAGATACCAGGAGCTGCAACGCCATCTTGACCCTTAAGCTTCAACATTTCAGTTTCAAATTGTGCCCAAGTCCAAACTGGATCTCCAAGTTCAGGATAATTAACGCCATATTCATCAAGTAAGTCAAGATTGACAAACATACCATTGGCAGTAATATCCATTGGTAATGAAATGACATCACCGTCTGCATTATAGAATAAGTTAGTGAAACCAGAAGTTTCATAAACGTCATCAAGAGGCAATATTTGACCCTTGAAGTTATTTAAGTGACCTTCAGTAACACGCGCTAATGCAGGAGCTTCTTCACCACTAATCATTGTTGCAAGTCTAGCTTCATAATCATTATAAGCAATCGGAACTAATTCGATTGTAACACCAGTTTCTTCAAGATATTGATCAAGAAGAGTTTGCATTACTTCACCTTCAGTACCATCACTCCACCACAACATTTGGAGTTCTGTAACTCCTTCATCCTTACAGCCGACAAGTACGAATACTAATACGACTGCAAAAAACATAAATAAAACTTTCTTCATTTTTTTCCTCCTATTTTTTTAAATTCTGTGTTGGTCACAGTATTTACCCTTTCATACCAGATTCCACTGTGCCTTGAACAAATTGTCTTTGGAAAATAATAAAGACAATCAACATAGGAATCATCGAAATTGCTGACATGGCAAGTATCGAACTATAATCCGTTCCAAACTCACCCGTAAAATTGGCAATAGCAAGTTGTAATGTATATTTTTTTGGTGAACTAATTGCTATTAGCGGCCAAACATAATCGTTCCATCTCCACATAAATGAGAAGATAGCTAGTGTTGCAATTGCTGGTTTAGCATTTGGTAAGATGATACTAAAGAATATTCTGAATTCAGATGCTCCATCAATTCTAGCTGATTGAATGATTTCATCAGGAATCGTAAGCAAATATTGTCTCATCAAGAAGATACCTGTTGGTGTAGCTGCAGGTGGTATGATGAGTGCCCACAATGAATTGTAAAGACCGAAAAACTTAAGTACAGAAAATATGGGGACCATGATAACTTCAAGTGGAAGCATAATGGTTGATAAGATGACGAGCATGATGACATTGTCAAATTTAAAACGGAATTTTGCTAAAGCGTACCCACTCATAGTATTAATGATTACGGCAATAAATGTTGATGATACAGCAACTATGAAAGAGTTGAAGATATACCTTCCAAATTCTCCACGTTTTAGTGCAGCTCCATAATTTGCGATTGTCCATTGGATAGGAAAGAATGTTGGTTTTGATGAAAACAGTTCATTAATCGGTTTAAAAGATGATGAAATAATGTAAATGACCGGCATTAAGAAGATGAAAACTAGAATACCAGCAATAATATAATTTGCAATTGTCATCTTTTTCATTTGTTTTCACCTCGCTTTGACATGAAGAAGTTTAGCGCTGTGAAAATAGTGACAATAAGTAGCATGATAACCGACATGGAACTAGCTAATCCAACCTGATATTTTTTAAATGCCATCTCATATATATATTGAACAGTAAATTGCGTTGAATCAAATGGTCCGCCTCCCGTCAGTGTAACAACAAGAGGATAAATCTTAAATATTTCCATGGTTACCAAAATGAATACCATGAGTCTTGCTGCTTTGAGTGATGGATAAGTAATATGTCTGAATTTTTGCAGTTTATTCGCTCCATCCATTTCAGCCGCTTCATAAAGCGATTCTGGAATAGAAAGTAATGCTGCAACAAATACGATCATATAATATCCGGTTCTTGACCATACAATAGCAAATACAACAGACCACCAGGCAAATTTTGGATTGATCAATGTATCTATTGGATCAAAACCTAATGATTTGACAATCGTATTAAATAATCCGAAATTACCAGCAAGTATCCATTGCCATATGATCCCAACAACAACTGCAGAGATCATGACTGGCCAATAATAAATTGCTCTAAAAACTCCTTTAGCTTTGAGTGGTTGTACCAAGAGAACTGCAACCAATAAAGATGTAGTAAACATGATAGGTACAGTTACAACAACCAATTTGATTGTGTTCCATAGTGCAGCTATGAAATCTTCATCGTGAATTAATGTCTGATAATTGGCTAAACCGATGAAGTTTGGACTATCAAAAGTGAAAAGCGTCATATCAGTAAAAGAATAATAAATACCGATGATTGCTGGTAAAATTATGAAGATGGAAAAAATCAATAGATTTGGTCCTAAAAACAAATAAGGAACTATTTTTTGCTTTAGAATATAGGATCGATAGGATTGAACTTTTTTCGCCATGTAAATCTCCTTTACAAATGGTATTTCTTAGTGATTCCCTCAAATAATGGTTTGAATGTGGATAGTTTTCGATAAAATACAGGTGGGAATCCTATCGGTGCGCTAATATCAATGGTTTGATTACCGGTAAACACATCACCAGTCCATAGATGAACCCACTCGTCCTCAGGTAAATAGATTTGTTGAACTGTTTGATTGGGTAATACGATTGGTTTGATAATCATATCTGACCCAAACATATATTCATATTGAATATCATATGCTTCGCTGCTTTGCTCATAATGTAAGAATAGAGGTCTTTGAATAGGATAGCCCAATTTGATTGCTTCATCAATCAATGTTAATATATATGGTTTTAAATCTACCCTAATATTTGACATACGTGCCATGTGAGTTAATGTATCGATATCATTATAAAATTGAAAATTTGTCGATGGTCTATTTCCTTCATGAGTTCTCATAAAGGATGTAAAGACATTCATCTCACACCAACGTTCAAACAACTCTTTGGTTCGGATATTACCATAGATGCTCGTATAACCTCCGATATCACTATGAGTAAATGGATTACCTATGATACCAGTCGATAAAGCTGAGGGTATGACTGAGGCAATACCATCATGCAAATCCCAGTTGACACTTTGATCGCCTGCCCATAAAGACGTTGCATAGTGTTGTGAACCGTGTGCACCTGCTCTCATGAAGTAGAAGATTTCACCCAACTTATTGGATTCATCTACGGCTTCGTAATTGCATTTTGCCCATAAGACAGGCCACTCGTTATGCATCAATTTTGCATCAATGCCATTATGCAATATACAATCAACTGGAAGATATTCACCAAAGTCTGCCATCCATCCTTTGATTCCAAGATCAATGATATTGGTTTTAATAACATTTTTATACCAATTAAAGGCGTCTGGATTTGTTAAATCAACGATACCACAATCAAATTCACCAAAATCAACTTTGTAAATATGTCCTTCTTTATTTAATGCTAGATAATTATTTTTAGCTGCTTCATTAAATAAAGTTTCGTTTTCTAGTAAGAAAGGACATATGTAAGTGAGAAAAGCGACATTTTGCTGATCTAATTTTTTAATTTCTTCCTTTAAATTGGGGTATACATTTTCATTGAGCACCCAATTCCAATATAAACGTTTACCAAAGGATGTGTAATTGTGTCCTGCCCAATCTTGACACCATAATCCACTGACCTTGATGCCAGCTTCTTGTGCCTGTTTTAGATAAGTGAGTACTTGATTGAGTCCGCCTTGAACACCAAGAATCATTCCATCAGTTAAAAAATCAGGTAATTTCGGTGGTCTTTTTGTATAATCTGTCAAATCAGTAATGAGCTCAAGATAAGAATGTTGAAATGATAATATGATTTGTTTAGGAATTTCCCAAACATGAAGTTCATGATAATTATCATTTTTGAAATTGAAATCAGAATAGGCAAAAGTATCCAAATGAATCCAATATTTTCTTGTGGAAATAAAAGTGGGTTCTGGATAATATGTCGTATAATAGTCTCCACCCGCTTTATCATTAAGGTCAGCATAAAATGTTGTTAGTGTTTTTTTGTCTCTACCAACACCAGGTTCAGATGTCCATAGTGGATAATTTCGATGTCTAAGATTAAAATATGAAGCTTGTTCACCACATCCATAGACTTTCTCATCTTGTATTGCATATAAACGCATCCAAAATCGATTAAAGATTTGATTAGAATAAAGATGAACAATGAGTCTGCCATTATGTTCTTCAAAAATCAAATCAAGTTTGGTATCATGATGATAAAATGAAATCTTTTCATGATCAATGTGATACGAATCCAGAGGAATTCTACTTTCAACATGATCATCAATTGTATAATTTCCACGATAGCTTTCAATGTGATCTATACCTTGACCCAAATAGAATGCTGGTCGATGATTTTCATGCTTGATGATAATTTGATTGTTAAACAGGATGGATACTCCTTCAGATGAAGGAATGAATTGGATCATATTAACCTCTACTTGTAAAATATTTCATAATTAATACCCGTTACACCTATATAAGCACCAAGATCAATCATTCTCTTGTTTTCTTGATGTGCTAATAACCATTTGTTAGTTTTAAATAGATACAGATTTTCTTCATATGATGATACCGGTCTAATAAAATTCATATTGGTTCCATATGGAAGGATGACAGCACATTTGAACCCAGAATCCAACACTTTGCATGGAGAGAAGTGTAAAACTTTGGGGTAGATTTCAATAGCAGTATTTTGAGGGACATAAAAAGCAATCAAATGACTTGAATCGTATTTTTTGTCTTTGATGTCACTGACATGACCTAGCATAAGAACAAGTGGTGTCAAAGCAACATTGATTTCAGAAGATTTATGATACTCAAGCGCATTTAACTGACTATTGAATCCATTGACATAACCAAATTCAATGGGCATATCGCCATAGATGTCTTTATAGATGTCTTTATTTGTTATAGAAAGTGCAAAATCAGCATCGTGAGCAACATAAACATTTGCAGTTTCAGGCATTGTTGTTTTTGTATTCATGTATTTGCTCAATTGAATAAAATCATTCATATCAAGAACTTTGCCAAAGCTTTGAAAACTCGGATCCAGTACAGAATACAGTTTTAAAGATGGATTTTTTTCTCTTAATAAAGTTAACATTGGTTTCACCTTTTATTGTAAGCGCTTACTACAATGATTTAAAAAAATGAGAACAAATCATAAAAATCATGGTTTCTGATCGATACTCTCTATGTTCTCTATAGTCATATTAACTTATATTTACTCTTATATATTACTTTATATTTACATCTTATCATTAGCAGCAACATAATTCAAGCACAAAATGATATTATTATGCGTAAATATATATGATATTATTAGAAAATCTTAAAATTCCGGATAAAATACAATTTATAGAGAAAAAATTGTTTTTTCTTGATGTAGTTCTTGACTGATTTTTTTAATAGTCGTACTGTGTATGGTAATCAATGAAATATTTGAATTTTGTGAATTATGTTATAATATATAAGAAAAAGGAGGTTATATTATGTTAAAAAGAAGAATTATAGCTGTTATGCCTTTGATTAGTTTATTATTGTTCTTAGGTGCAGGACTTTATTTGGAAAATTGGTCTTTAGGTTGGACATTTTTCTTACTCATTCCAGTCAGTTGGATATTACTAACCGGTAAACCATTTAAAAAATTAAGTGAGATTATGCCAATGGTTAGTTTGATTGTATTTTTATGGCTAGGTTTTGGATTTGATCTTTGGCATCCTGGTTGGATGGTCTTTTTATTGGTTCCCATTGTCAATCTAATAGTAGAAAAGAAGATTAATGGTAGAAAAATGGTAGGTATCGTCATTACTGGGGGTTATATTGCGATTGGCTTGCTTACTGATCAATGGCATCCAACTTGGATTATGTTTTTACTGATTCCAATCATCAATACGATTTTTTTCCCACAGAAGAATGCATTTGTGGAATTTGGAACAGATTCTATCAAAAATAGATTTAGAAACATCATCATTGACGAAGAAAAAGACGAGGATAATGATTGATTAATAAACATTAATTTAGAGATTAAGATGAATAAGTGGATATAGCTCAATCATTTGACTTTTTCAATATAAAGAGTATACTAATAGTGTATTCCCCATATATAG
Organism: uncultured Mariniplasma sp.; assembly: GCA_964587475.1. GTDB lineage: Bacteria > Bacillota_I > Bacilli_A > Acholeplasmatales > Acholeplasmataceae > Peloplasma. The sequence continues at coordinate 16,416 of CAZPLF010000008.1, read as the reverse complement.
ATTTTTAGTTTAACTAGATTAAAGAGTTTAGTATTGGGATTTACAGTTTCAATTTTCTCATTAAACAATGATTTACGTTTAGTTTTTATAGAAGTAAGTTTTTGTGTTTGTATATATGGGGAATACTTTTTATTAAATATGATTAAATGAGACCAACATGGTCTTTTTTTTTATAGATAAATTAGAATAACAAGTGCAACACAACAATAATTAAATAAAAAGGTTCATAGAATCTCTTATAATGTAAGTGACGAAACAAACACATATAAGGAGGATCTATGAACTACCATCATCTTACCATAGAAGAACGAGCATGTATATTTCAATTCAAGCAATTAGGTATGAAAGTAAGAGAAATCGCAAGAGCCGTTCATATTTTATAAATATATTTTCAGAATTTCTTCATCCTCATCCATGATACCAGTATCAATAAATCCATACTTAATATAAAACTGATATGGCATTTCATCTTTCATGTCGCAAGATAGATAGACTGTCTTTTTTTTCTCATCTCTGGCTTTCTGTAAAATAATATCTAATACCTGTTTACCATAACCCTTAGATTGAAATTTGCCACCAATCATTAAACGCCAAACATCAATTGCTGGTTGGTCATCTTCAGGAATATTTGTAGGTTTGATATTGAGCATGACAAATCCAATAGGCACATCATCTAAATATATTGCTCTTGGCCAAGCTAGAGTTTGATTCAAATAGGCTTGCGCTAACGATAATTCATTGCTAGCTACACACTTTTTTTGAGTTTCACTTAAGGTTTTACTAAGCTTAATGACTGGTATAAAATTATTATTAGTGATTTCTTTCAAAGTGATTATACTCATACATATCTCCTAAGTTTTTATATAATAAATTTAGTGATAATTAACTAATCAATTACTTACACAGCAAAAAAAGATAATTGATTATATCAAAATGCGATTTTCCAAACTCTTTCATGTTTATTCGATTATAATCCCAAGGATATTAGTTTAGCTTCAACACCGTCAATGATATTCAAACTATCTTGAAGATTCTTAATTTCTTCTTGTTTTCCATCTAGTTGAAGGAGTAACAATGCATCTTCTGCACATACATTTTCAGTTTCATGCAAACCAAGTCTAAGCTTAATAATGCAACCGAATTTTGTCAAGATATCTTGTACTTCAACAGCTCTTTTGGTTCTGTTATTAACCAATACACCCAAAATGACATAACCTTTCATATAATGACCTCTTTTCTTACGCTTATTGTATTATTATTTTACTCTCAAAAAGGAATAAAGTAAAAATTATTATGAATTGCTTAATATTTTTATATAAAAAAGGGTCATTAAAAAAATTGAGTTACTTGTCTGTGATGTGAATTTCCATAAATTAAGGGTATAATAGAAAATAGAGTGGAGGTTGATTTATAATGAAAAAGAATAGTAAAGAGTTTTTCCGTGAAGTTAGGAAAAAAGCGGATAAGGTTGTAGATTCAGTTCAGCAATTTACCGATGATACAAAAGAAAAAATAGAAGTTTATCAAGCGTACAAAAAAGAAGCCACAAAGATTAAGAAGATTACAAGTGAGTTAATTAACCTGGACATGCCTATCTATGGAATTCTAGACAAAAAACTGGAATCGATGACATATAGAGTCAAAGATAGCCTGGAGGTCAATGAACTATTATTGATTGGTAAAAATCCTTATAAAGTTGAGCATATTCATGATGAAATCGTCCAAATCCCAATAGTAGTTAAGGGTATTGAACATCAAGTTGATTGCAAAGTTGCAATCATTTCTAGAGTATAAATTATAATATAATGATAATGTAATGTCTTTCATTTAGGTCAAAGAAGAAGGATGTGTTTAGGTATGAAAAAAGTGATTGAAGATGTTGAATTATTCAAAAAACTGATTAATAAAACCGATCTTGCAAATATTGAAAGTAAAGAAGAAGCTATGCATTTGATTTTGGATGAAAAGGTTGCAGAAAATATCAACCAAATTAATCAAAGTCAATTATCAGCAGGTCAAAAAATATCTGATGATGTTGCTCGTGTTGCTGGTAGTTGGAAATTTATCATCATATTTATGATTGTCTTAGTCATTTGGATTATTATTAATTCTATTGCTTTGTCTCATGCAGTAGATCCATACCCCTTTATTTTGTTGAATCTCATTTTGTCGTGTATAGCTGCACTTCAAGCACCCATCATAATGATGAGTCAAAACAGACAGGATGCAAAAGATCGGCTTAGATCAGAAAACGATTATAAGATTGATTTGAAAACAGAACTTATCATGGAAGACTTACACAAGAAAATTGATATTTTAATTATTAACCAAGTGGAAATCAAAAGGGATATTGCAAAATTATTTAGGGATAGTAAACGTGTATAGAAACTTCAAAAAGATTATGGTTCACTGCTGAAATGGGTTTATAAAAATTATTTTTTTAATTAAAGCTTACAATATAAAAAAAGTGATAATTTTTTATCACTTTTCTCTTCTACTTGGCAAGAACAAAGGATATGTGCAAGTGATTGTATAAATGCTTTGTGAGTATAAGAAAATTCAAGAAATTGACGTTGATTTAGTAAAAGATATGATGCAATAGTTAAAAAATAGGTGAAATGTAGTAATAAAACAAATCACATGTAATGAATTCTATTTTTTGGCTATCATAGTCGAGAATTTAGGATACTTTTTTATATTATTTTAAAATGTTATTAAGAATACCTTAAGTTT
>CAZPLF010000008.1:0-13583 GCA_964587475.1 uncultured Mariniplasma sp. | reverse complement strand
ATTTAGGATACTTTTTTATATTATTTTAAAATGTTATTAAGAATACCTTAAGTTTAGACATAAAATTGCGTGTGTATTGTATAATTAAAACAATATATTTGGACATATAAGCATATTGTCTGTCCAGATTCTTTTTTTAGGATGATAATCAGTCATATATATTTTTAGGATAAAAACTAATCTATAATATATAAATAAAGGTGAACAACTATGGTAAAAGGATTCAGTTTTGAAGATGAACAAGCATTTAGAATTTCTGAACAGTTCATTCAACCCAAGTTTCTTAGGATAGCATATATTTTATTCATTGGATTGTTTGCATTATTTAGCGTAAGTGATCGAGTTTATTTTCCTGATACTTTTCATGTTCTTCTAATTATCCGGTTTGTGATAGTTATTCCAGCTTTTATCATCATTATTATCCTAACATACTTAAAAACATTTCCTAAAATTCATCAAATAACTATTGCAATAAGTGCATGGATTGGTGGAGCAGCAATTTCATTTATGTTGATATTAAATCCTGAAAATATTGCCTATTATGGTGGTCTCTTTTTGGTTTATTTTTCCAGTTATTTTATGATTAAACTACGATTTGTCAATGCAACTATTACTGGTTGGTCAATATTTGTGTTTAATATGTTAGGTTATTTAATATGGAATAGTGACATCACTGTTACATTTTTATACAGTTCGTTATTCTTCATTTGTGCAAATTTAATCGGAATGGTTGGGTCCTATAATCTTGAAACCATGAACCGCAAACAATTTCTTCATGATAGAGAGATTACTAAAATGAATGATGAGTTAGTTATGCAATATGAAGAAAAAGCCAAACAGTTTGAAAAATTAGAAGCATCAATCAAAGAAAATAAAGTGCTTCAGTTAATCAATGCAGAAAAAGATGCTTTGGCCCAATCACTTAGAGAAAGTGAAGATCAATATAAATCATTGACAACACAAATGCAACTTGGAGTAGCTCTTCAAGAAATCATTTATGATGACCAAGGTCTTCCAAGTGACTATAGGTATATCAGTGTTAATGATAGTTATTTGCGTTTGACAGGATTTCAAAGAGAAGACTTAATTGGCAAAACTGTGCTTGAGATTTTCCCAAATATTGAAGAGTTTTGGAGAGATTTTTATCGTAAAGTTGCATCAACAGAACATCCAGAGCAAGCTGAAAATTATACTTTAGCTTTAGATCGATATTTTAGATTGTCAGCATATACTCCAAAAAAAGGGATGATAGCTGTTATTGTGGATGATATATCTGATCAAAAAGAAATAGATAAAGAACGAAAATTAAAAGAAAAAGATTTATTGGCATCTCAAAAAGTAGCACATATTGGTACATGGAGACTTGATATTGAAACAAATGAAGTTGTTTGGACTGATGAGTTATATAAAATGTATGGATTTGATCCTACCTTACCACCACCACCTTATACAGAGCATATGAAACTTTTCACCGAGACTAGTTGGAACAAATTATCTAAAGCACTAGATTTAACACGTTTTTTTGGAGAACCCTATGAACTAGAATTAGAAATGATTAATATTTATCAAAAGCATGGCTGGATGTGGGTTCGTGGTGAAGCTGAGAAAAATGATACAGGCAAAATAGTTGCTATCTGGGGAGTTGCTCAAGATATCACAGAACAAAAGAAACAACAATATAGTTTAGTGAAAAGTGAAGAAAAATATAAACTTTTGGCCACTCAGATGCAATTAGGTCTAGCACTTCACGAAGTCATATTAGATGAAGATGGAAGTCCCATAGATTATGTCTTTTTAGAAATCAACGAAAGCTACACAAAGTTACTCGGTGTCACTCCAGAGATGTGTATTGGCAAAAAAATCACAGAAGTTATGCCAGATGTTGAAGATTATTGGATAAAGACATTAGGTAATGTTGCAGTAACAGGTAAATCTACATATTATGAAAATTATTTAGAAACAACTAAAAAATATTATTCCACTTATACATTTTGCCCACAACAAGACCAATTTGCAGTATTAGTGACAGATATTACGGATCGCAAACATTTAGAAGATGCACTTAATGAGAGCAATGAAAAATATATGGCTATCTTTGAAAAATCACCTATTGCTATTGAATATTACGACTCAGAAGGGAAATTTGTATATGCGAATGAAGCTTGTCTTGCACTGTTTGGAGTTATTGATCAGCGTGAACTTATAGGATATAGCTTGTTTACCAATCCTAATTTCAGTCAAGAGCTAAAAGATAAAATTGCTCGATTTGAACCCATACGAATGGAATTAGAGTTTAGTTTTGAGAAAGTAATTTCGTCAAAAGTTTATCGAACAAGTAAATCAGGATCAAGGGTTTTAGATTTATTCATTACTCCTTTGATGAATGAAGAAGTGGTCAACGGATATATTGTTCATATCGAAGATATAACTATCGAAAAACACAAGCAGAAAGAAATCGAATACTTGAGTTATCACGATTATTTGACTGATCTTTATAATAGACGATATTTTGTCCATTCGTATCATCAATTCATTTTTGAAGAACAGTTTCCATTAGGTGTCATGATGATTGATATTAACGGTCTGAAAATCATTAATGATGCATTTGGACACAGTCATGGAGATATTGCAATTAAACTTGTTTCCAATTTGCTCATGCATGTATTTGATTCAACAGATATTGTTGCTAGAATTGGCGGTGATGAATTTGCAATTTTAGCTCCGAATACAAATTCAGACCAAATGCAAAATTACAAAAATAAAGCGATTGATTTAGTAAAAAAAATCAATATTGGCAATATTGAAATTTCTCTTGCAATAGGGTATGAAGTTGTTGAGGATGCGTATCATGATATAGATGAATTATTAAGTAATGCGGAAAACTTTTTATATCGGCATAAAATTACTGTCGGAACAAGTATCAGAAATCATGCCATAAAGGCAATTTTAAATACACTTACAGATAAATATAAAGATGAAAAAGTGCATTCACAAAAAGTGAGTCAATTTTGTAAGGCGATTGGATTAGCACTTGGAGTCAGTAAAGAAGAAGCAGATGTATTAGAACTCGCCGGAATGTATCATGATATTGGGAAAATATCAATTCCTGATGCTATCTTAAACAAACCTGGTAAATTGACAAAAGAAGAATTTGAAATTATCAAATCACATACACAAGTTGGATATCAAATATTAAAAGCTGCAGATCAGTATTCAGGTCTCGCAGAATATGCATTGTCTCATCACGAACGATGGGATGGAAAAGGATATCCCAAAGGTCTAGTGGGTACTGAAATACCATTATATTCTCGAATCATTAATATTGCAGATTCATTCGAAGCAATGACTGCAGATCGTCCATATCATACTGGTATGAGTATAGAAGATGCCATCCTTGAAATTAAGAGATGTTCAGGAAGTCAGTTTGACCCCAAGATTGCCGGGATATTTATAGATGATGTTTTAAAAAACAACGAATGATATAAGTTAAAAAAGTATCCATGTTAAACGTGTTGATTAGAGCACGTTTTTTGATTAAAGAAACACATTGTATTGCTATATGTAATGGGTGATTTGTTGATCGTTATTCTCACCTATGAAGTCTAAGAAAAACGGCTTATTTAAGCCGTTTTAAACGGAAATATTTGTTATAAATTTAAATTAAACTTAATTATTATTTTTATTATTTGTTCTATAAAGTTTAATGTAAGAAATTGCTTCTTCAATTGTTTTAAAAAACTTATCATTACCTATTAGTAAATCAATTTGCGATTTCGTTAATACAGCTTTTGGTTGTGGTCGAATTCCAGTAATTAGAACCTGAATATTTCTATTTTTACATATTTGAAGCGAAGATTTAAATGAATGCATTGCAGTAGCATCAATTGCAGGAACATGTTTCATTCCTATGATCAAAAATTCTGTTTTTGAATCAAGTGAATTAATGGCCTCAACATATTTATAGGCTGCTCCAAAGAAGAATGGTCCATTGATTTGATACATATGAACACCAGTTAATGTTGGGTATTTCTTATTTTCTTCCTTAAAATCGAAAGTTTCCTCATTATCAGTTTCTTCAGTAAAATCTAAATTCTTAACACTGATATCTGAAACTTCTGACATTCTCTTCATAAAGAGGAATAATGATAAGAACATGCCAACTTCAATAGCTACAACCAAATCAATTGTCACGGTAAGAATGAAGGTTATTAGCAAAACAAAAATATCACTTTTTGGAGATTTTAATAAGTGCTTAAATTCTCTCCATTCACTCATATTATATGCTATGACAAATAAAATAGCTGCAAGAGATGTTAGTGGGACATGTTTAACTAAAGGCATTAAAGAGACTAATATAATCAGTAGTGTAACAGAGTGAACCATACCAGCTATAGGTGTACGTCCACCATTTTTGATATTAGCGACTGTTCTTGCAAGTGCTCCAGTAACAGGGATTCCTCCAAATATAACTGAACCTATATTTGCTGTCCCCTGTGCAACAAGTTCCATATTTGAGCGATGTCTACTCCCAATCATGCCATCAGATACAACTGCAGATAATAAGGATTCAACAGAACCTAAAAAAGCGATAACTATCGCAGGACCAATCAACATTTGAATTTTACTAAAAGTAATGTTTGGTAGGGAGGGTATTGGAATTGAAGAAGATAATTCGCCGAATTTAGTACCAACGGTTGCTACATCTAGATTAAAGACAGCAACAAGGACGGATCCTACGATTAAAGCAATCAAAGTTCCAGGTATTTTCTTGCTTATTTTTGGCCAGTAAATGATAATTCCTAAAGACAAAATTCCGATAGCTAATGTGATGAAATTTACTTCTTTAAAGTTTGTAAAATAAGCATACCATTTTTCAAAAAATCCTGAGGGCACACTCTCAATATTTAAACCAAAGAAATCGTTGATTTGCGATGAAAATATAACAAGAGCAATCCCACTAGTAAATCCTGTTATGATTGGATATGGAATGAATTTAATCATTGAACCGATTTTTAACAATCCAAGGATAATCATAATGATTCCAGCCATAATTGTAGCAATGACAAGACCTTCGTATCCAAAGTTTGTTATGACTCCAAATACGACAACCATAAATGCACCAGTTGGTCCACCAATTTGCACACGACTACCACCAAGAAATGAGACTAAAAATCCACCAAAAATGGCGGTATATAAACCTCTTTCTGGAGAAACACCTGAAGCAATCGCTAAGGCAATAGAAAGCGGTAAAGCAATAATAGCAACAATAATACCAGAAATGACATCTTTAAAAAATTGTTCTTTTGTATAGGATTTCATGACAGAAAATAATTTTGGTTTCAACTTTGACATAAACAGACCTCAAGGATATTTTTAATACATTTTAAAATGATAGATGTAGCACAACGGTATAAATTTTACTCCTTACATATTAAATTGTCAATGTATATTCATAGGATTAATACAAAAAAAATAGCACTTAAAAAAATTAGAACATTTTAATAAACATTTCAATCTAGTCAGGTGGATAATCAATGAAATTTAGAGCTAAAATGTTATAATTAAATTAGATGATATTTATTAAGGATAATAAATCATTTTTCATATCATTTTATAACTAATTATTGAGTCAAAAAAATAAATCATGGAGGATTATTATGAAAGTTTTATTTATTGGTGGAAGTGGAGTTATTAGCACTCAAGTATCAAAACTTGCAATCAACAAAGGTATTGATTTATATATATTGAATCGTGGAAAACAAAATAATAAATTACCTCTACAAGCAAAAATATTACAAGGCGATATACATCACAAAGAAGAAGTCAAAGCACTCATGGCTAAAGAGCACTTTGATAGTATCGTTTCTTGGATATCTTTTACAGTTGAGGATGTGAAACGTGATTATGAGCTGTTCAAAGGGCATACAAAGCAATATGTATTCATAAGTAGTGCATCTGCCTATTTTAAGCCTATACCATTTATACCAATTACAGAAGAAATTCCATTGGGAAACAAGTATTGGGAATATAGTGAAAACAAAAGAAAATGCGAAGAGTACTTATTAAGTATTCATAATGAGAATTTCAATGTTACAATCATCAGACCATCACATACCTATGATGAAACTATGCTCATTTCTCAATTTAGCAGCAGAAAATATCCATATACCATGATTGATCGCATGCTTAAAGGAAAACCGATTATTCTTCCTGACGATGGAAAGAGTTTATGGACGTTAACTTATAGTGGTGATTTTGCGCATACCTTTGTTGATATTCTCGGAAATAGTAAAACATATGGAGAATTTTATCACTTAACTGGTGAAAAAGTTTATACATGGGAACAGATTAATCGGTTTATTTGTGAAGCCGTTGGGGTTAAGCCCAATGTAATTTGTATACCAACCGACTATATTTTAAAACATTTTCCAGAGTATAAAGCAGAAATATATGGAGACAAAATGACAAGTACAACGTTCGATAATAGCAAGATTAAATCCGTTACAAAAAACTATCAATCAGTTGTAGAATATAAAGATATTGCAAAATTGGCAGTACAAAGACTTTTAGAGCATAAAGAACTTCAAGAGATCGATATAGAGTTTAATCAGCGGTATGATGCCTTGATCAATGAATATACAAAATTTGTTAACAAGAACCAAGGTAAAAATATATAAATAGGGCATAGCCCTATGTGTTAATAAAAGAGGGTTTATTCTTTAGGTTAAACCAGAAAGAAAAAATCCTTTTTTATTTTGCTCTTTTGAATTTTATTTGGTATAATGATGATAATTTCTGATTGAGATATCAATCTAACTACAGAAAAAAATTCAATAATACGAGGTGTCTAATGCATTTATATTTGAATAAACTCTTTTTTTTATTTGCGATGGTAGTTTCAGTATTTGTATTGAATGCTTGTCAAAAAGAATTGGTGCCTGAAGAGAATGGTCTATATCCTGTGACGGTAATTGAATTTGATTCAAATGGTGGATCCACCATTTCATCAGTTATACTGGCTAGTTCAGATTCTGAAATTATTTTACCTGAAAATCCCACAAAAACAGGATATCATTTTGATGGTTGGTATATCGATGATGCAACATTTTCTAATCAATTTTCTTCAACGACACCATTGGAACCACAGGATAGTGATCACTTAATCTTATATGCTAAATGGATCATCAATCAATATATCATCAACTTTGATGTTGATGGTGGAACTAATGTTTTACCTATTACACAAGACTATTTATCACTTGTTATTCAACCAATAGATCCAATAAAATATGGATATAGTTTTATGGGTTGGTTTAGTGATACCTCAAAAACACAAGCTTATAGTTTTTCCACAATGCCAGCACAAAATATGACACTTTATGCAAAATGGGAAGAAGAAATGATTATTGTCAATACATTGGCTACTGATACTTTGCCCATACATTCTGGTCTTTATGGTAATACCAATGGTAATCTTAATAATCAAGGATTAGCAGTCTATGATACAGCACGAGCACTTCATTATTATTCTTATGGCAGCAGTATATATGCTTACGATCCAGAAACAGATGAAACATCATTAGTATGTGCTTTGAGTTCTGGAGGAAGAGCAACGTTTCTCAATCTAGACCAAGATGTATTATATTTTATTGACAGTTCCAATGGATATTTATTGTCATATCATTTGGTGAATCATCTGTTTTCATCGATTTCAGGAACTGAAAATATTTATGCTTCCAGAACACAATCCTGGGTCAATTTCATTTATCCAACACTGATGTATGGACAAACATATATTGCTCTTCAAAGATATACAACTACAAGTAGTACACTTTCTTCCACTACATATGGTGCAGAACACTTTAACATTGATGGGACTAGAGTCTACTATAAACCAGTTGATTCATTAGAGTTACGTGTCATGAGCTATAATGGCAGTGGCAAATCTACGATTGTCTATTTAGATAGTCTTGATGTTCAAGAAATGCATGAAACACTGCTTTATGATGTCGATTATGATAATATATCTTATTTTGCTTTAATACTAACAGTTAACAATCAACTTGGCCTATATACGTATAACTCAGTTGATGGCCTTGTTAAAGTCATGGATGCTCTTGGTGGCAGTCTTCACAGCCTGAACTTTGATGGTTCAAATTTATATGTCATTTCTGGATCTTCTGGATTATACAAAATCAATTTGGAAACCAATCAAAGTGAAAAACTGATTGACCTATTAGGCAATGATGCCTATGTTCAAATCATTAATTACTGGATATATGTTGGTACATATCAACAAACATCTTTATATCGAATCAATCCGGTAACCAAGGAGATTGAATCTTTAAATTAAACGTTTGATGTTACTTTTATTAATAATGCCTAATAACTTCAAATCTTTGCATCGTATAGGGTTGATCCTCTCTGATGCCACCTTTTCTTAAGGCAATGCTAACTTGATCTTCAGGAGTGTCAATACCTTCTAAATTTGGTAGTAATAAACCACTCTTTGTTCCTAATCGAACAATGACACCAAAACGTTTGACATCGAGCTCATCCATTGATTGAATAGCTTCTGGCTCACCTAAAACATCAACGCTATAGGTGAGATTGGGTAATTCATTTTCTGAAATACAATTAAAGCGATAATCTTGAGTTCCAGAACTTATAACATTTTGAATGATTTCATCAGCAATGGAGGCTGTCGTAGGATGAATCGTCCCGATACAACCCCTCAGTCTTCCTCTTATTTTTAAAGAAACAAAAACACCAGCTTGATGCTCGAGCATTTCTTTTGGAAGGTCATTTGGACGTTTTAAAGGAAGGTGTTTTTTTACGTAATATTCTAAGGATTTTTTAGCAAGACTTACATAGGGGTCTTCTTTTTTCATGAGGTTTTCAATTTTCTGTTTTTCATCTTGCTCATAAATCTTGTCAAAGTGTCTTTTTTCATCTACCCCTAAAATCTTAAAAGAAGCAACTGCATATCCGACGCCAAAAGGACCTTCATAGGATAGAAGTTCTGATTGAATCTTTTTACCATCAAGTGCGCCAGCCATCATGATGAATGATCTTAGGCCACACTCAGCAGCTTTTTCACAAAAACTTTCATCAAAAGAAAGAAATTTCAAAAAATCACCTTTGGATATCGCAGATGTAATCTCATCATCAAAAATAGGACCTTCTTTAGATAAACCATAAGGACCGTTCTTTTTTAATTTGTGTGATAAATCACCACTTGCCACCCAAACAACTCTTTTACCAGATTGTTCAATAGCTTCATTAACGCATTTACCAAATCGATAATGAACAACGGGTAAAAAACCAGATAAGGAAATGCGTATCAATTGATAATCTTGATAGTGTTGGTTGATGAAATACAAAGGAACCATAGTTCCATGATCAAGTGCTTTGTCTTTTTGTCCTGAAGTACCAGCATCAATATCATGATCATTAGCAATACATGTTATCATATCAACTAATTGAGTATCATAATTCACTTTCATTTTGACAGAAGGTGCACCAAACATCTTAAAATCTCCTTCAGCTGAGATACCAGGAGACAGATGAAAATAATCAGAATAGAGCACAGAATGTGGTGTTGATAAAATGATTGTGTCAGGTTTTAAAATGGCAATTTGCTTGGCAACGTTTTGATAAGCATCGATTGTTTTTTGAATTTTTTCTTGTTCACCTCTACCGATTTCAGGTACGATTAGAGGGGGATGAGGCACGATAAAAGCACCAATTAAAGGCATAATTTCAACTCCTTTTTAAACTAAATATTTCCTATATGAATCACCTTGATACCTGCATTTTTTCCGATATCAAAAGCCATTTTAAGCGTATCTAAAGGTGTGATAGGAACGTCTTTCATTTTCCAAGCCGGAAAAAAGCGTGTAATGTGCCAAGGAATATCTTGGCCTAACTCAGAAACAATCGAATGAGCAATTTCATTGAGTTGTTCGGATGTGTCATTAATTCCTGGGATGACTAATGTGGTGATTTCAAGATGAACACCTGCATTTCTTAAATATTTCATGTTTCTCATCACATGTGTTGCTTTTCCACCACAATACTCTTCATACACACCATCGTCTGGACCCTTATAATCGATATTTGCAGCATCTAAATAAGGAATGATCGCATCTAGTGATTCTTTTGACATGTTTCCATTGGATACCCAAACATTTTTAATGCCTTTACTTTTAGCGATTTTCATGGTGTCTAGGGCATATTCGATGAAAATGGTAGGTTCTGAATATGTATAAGCAATTGAAGGACAGGAATGATTGATTGCCCTTGTGACGTGTTCTTCAGGAGAAATTTCGATACCCTCTATAGGTTTGTCTGGTTTAGGACTTTGTGAAATACCCCAATTTTGACACCAAGAACAGATCATATTGCAACCTACTGCAGCAAATGAGTAGACTTTGGTTCCTGATAAAAAATGATAGAGTGGTTTCTTTTCGATGGGGTCAATAGCGGCTGCAACTGCTTTTCCATAATTGAGAGCATAAAGAGTGCCTTTAATATTTTCTCTAACACCACAGACACCTCTTTTATGCTCATTAATGACACAGTGAAGGTTACAGACATTACACAAAACAGAGTCATTTGCTAGTTTAGTATATAACATAGCTTCAATCATGAGAACACCTCCATTGACAAGTATAAAAAAGTGTTTTGTTAATCTAAATGGATCAAATTATTTCAGCATATTACTTTTCGTCCTCATTTTACCACTTTTTGTATTTGCACAACACAAACTTCTTAACGTTAACGAGTTGTACATATAAAATATATGTGTTAGATTTGACGACAAAAACTACAATACTTTTTTACTTATTATGACTATTATTGTATTGATACTATTTATGTTCCCTTTTGATCAAAACACCAAGCATAGAGAGTCTTACTGAACTTGGTAATAGTATTTCATTTCTTGGGTTAACAATAAAAAAAAGAGATTAGAACCACATAAGGCGCTAATCTCTTTTGCTTAAAATGAAGATTTAATGATTTTTTTTGAAATTGGTGATACATCAAATGCTTGAGCATAAATAGTTCTAGCTTCGCTACCTCTAACAGACATTAAGGCTTCATAATATACTTTATATTTAAATGAAGGGCTATTTAATGCAAACCAATGTGTTGAAATAGCCTTTTGCCATAATTTAAAGCCTTCTTCAGTGACATTTACATACACATAAGGATGGAAATCAGTTGGGTCTTCCCAGTTTTCAGCATAATATGGACCAGCTGCGAAATGTGCGCTGTTTTCTCTTTCGAAACCAGGCAATCCTGCATAAAATTGAGCATCTTTAACAATATAGTGTGTCGTTTCATGATCTTTATGCATTGAGTTTTTCCAATGTGTAATAAGTGTATCAGGTTTATATTTTCTAATTAAGTCAGCAATTTCAAATTTTATTTTATCATCATTTTGTAATGTACCATCATCATAGGGTAGTACAATACTAATACCGTTTAACATATCGATAAAAGCTTTTGCCTCAAGTTGTTTTTGTTTCCGGTAAATTTCAATAGGCATATCTTTTGGATTGCCTTTTTCTCCACTTGTTAATGCTACAGTAATAATTTTATGCCCTTCTAAAGACATTGAAGCTAAGACACCTCCAGCTGTTAGCTCCATATCGCCTATATGTGCACCAATTGCCATAATAGATTTCATTGCTTTAATTCCTTTCTCATGTTCGCCCAAGATCTAACGATTTTAAAACCTTCTTTTTCATAAATGCGTCGTGCAGAATTGTGTTCACCTGTAAATAACGTCATATAATGAGCACCAATGTGACTTAATTCTAAGCATAAAGTTGAAAATAATACTTTTCCTGCTCCATAACCTCTATAATCTGAGTGAACTCCAATACCTGAAAAAAATCCCCTTAAACTTTTTTGAACTCTTAAAGGTCCTGTGAATCCAACAATTAATCCTTTTTTTTCTGCAACTAATATGGGTAGGTTATTATCTATGGCTTTTGTGATTTCATCATGCCAATAAGGATTTTTTAGGTTCTCAAAAAGTTCACTAAATCCATGATGTTTTTGTTGATCATAAAAAGTTATTGTTATATCATTATCTTTTAAATGATTGATTGCTGATGAGATTTCTTCATTGTAAGTATAGTTTTCTATATTTTTATAATAAGAATTTTGTTTTGCAAATTCTACATATCCTAAATAACAAAAGAAGTTATATGCTTTAGAAGTTGAATCTACACCAGGAGCATTTGGGTGATCATGTTGATTTGTGTTTGGAATAATCCATTCAAACTGAACAGGATTAAAGAAGATAATGTCTATAGTATCTATGAAAGTGTAATTAGATTTTATATCATTTTCGAAAGCTTCTAATAATTGTGTACCTATTTTTTGTCTTCTAAAATGAGGTTCAACAACAATAGTTGTAATGTACGCTTTATTTTTTTCTTTCACGATAACACCACTTGAAAATCCAATGATTACATTATTTTTTTCATATATAAATGATTTGATTTTATAGTTTTCATTTGCATGGATGAATTTAGATATGAACTCATTTTTTGTTAAGCACTTATACAGTAATTCTCCACTTTTTATGAGCTTATCCCACAAAAATATACATTGATCAGCATGCTTGAGTTTCATTGCTTTTATTGCCATCATATTTTTCCTTCCGTCTAACTATACTCAAATTATATCAAATGATTTCGAAAATATGATGAATTGACAGGTTTTGAATTATTTTTTCAATCACTATTAAAAATATGTTAAAATAAGAGTGAAATATTTATTGGTTTAAGGGAGAATGCTATGAAAGAAATGCGTTATGTTTATAAGGAAAAAGCAGCAAAAAATATGGTAGGCAAATATTCGCTTGTCATACCAGTAATCATCATATTTGGAATCATTACATCTGGAATAAGTACATTAACAACAAGTTATCGTCCGAAGTATGAAGTTGATTGGAATACTTTCGAAAGAACTTTGGTAGATCCAGGAAATCCTTCCATGGTATTTCTATTTGGTATTTTTGCATTTGTTGTAGGAGCTATTATTTATTACGCGACTACAAAGATGTTTATTCAGACGGCTAATGATGAGATGCCTGTGATTGAAGATATTCTAGTCGTAGGGCTTAAAGACAATCCGTTTAGATCTATCGTTTTACAGTTTTTAATTGACTTATTTGTTTTTCTATGGGCATTGTTATTTATTATTCCTGGTATTGTAAAGAGCTATGCATATTCAATGAGTTTTTATTTGGCACAACGGAAGCCTGAACTTGCAGCAAATGAAGCATTGGATTTATCTAAAAAAATAACTAAAGGGTATAAAATGGATTTATTTATACTCGATCTTAGTTATTTAGGATGGTATTTCATTGGTCTATTTACTTTTGGTATCTTATGGTTGTGGATTGTTCCAAAACATATGACTGCAAGAACTTTATATTTTAAAGAAATATATGAAATCTCATTTCCTACACCATTGATAATAGATGGCGAAATTATTGACTAGTTAAAAAATCATAAATAGATGAAGGATGAATGCATTTGCATTGATCCTTTTTTATTATG
>CAZPLF010000007.1:0-65846 GCA_964587475.1 uncultured Mariniplasma sp. | reverse complement strand
GCTAAATCAAAGCTTTTGATTAAAATGATGGGTAAAACTGGCTACAATATTCTGATTTTAGTTTTTGGGCTTGCAGGCCTTATTGGTGGTATTTTAATTTTAGCTTAATAGATTTAAGTATCAAAAAAAAGGCAATAGGTGATAAGCATCTATGCCTTTTTAAATGATATGTATTTTATTCTTCCTGTGTCCATGAATCTTCTTTATCTACAAATCCATAATCGCGAGGTTTTTCTTGTGCATTGTAAATGGTAATTGTAAAATATCTGGTTCTATTTTTCGTACTACTATTGATATAGTAATACTTACCAGTATCTGATGAAGTCACATCATAATCAGATACATTTAGGAGTTCATCTGTTCCATTTAATTCAATCTTAAAATCATAATTATAGTTTAGTGCATCTAAAACATCAATATTAAATGAATAGAATCCACTCTTATTTCGTCCAAATCTAAACTTATAATCCTCATGATTGAGCATTAACAACAGGTTTGTTGAATTATTATAGCCAACAACAGTATCAAATACTGGCAATTCAGTAACTAAAACATCACCAATTGGTAAGTTTGTAATCATATTTTTCACATTGATGACAATCACAACTCCAACCAAATCAGGTTGTAGAACATTGCCTTCATAGATTACATCAAAAATATAGGAAACGTTATAGGTAACATCTGTTACTGTAATATGGTAATAAACCTGATTGAGCCCATTTTCTGAAGTCACACGATAAGTGATGATGAGATCATCAAATTCATTGACTTCACCACTGGTATAATCGGCAGCAAGCAGATAAATGTTGGGATCATCTGGTCCATTTACTTCTGCTGTATATCCACCACCCACAAGTTCTTTAGCAACGGTTGCTCCAAGTGGTAAATAGTTGAGGAAATAAGGAATGTACTCATCAATTGGAATATTTGAAACCTGACCATCAACTCTAAAATCAGTTTCTCCAGCAGTTCTTGAACCATCATAGTCAATACCCGCATAGTAAATGGTTGGTGAATATGGACTCAGTAAATTAGGAATTCCAAATTCATCAGAGACAAAAATTAAGGCATAATTTGTTTCTGTAGCAAGTTCTGCAAACTGAATATCAGTTAGATATGCATCCTCACCTTGATTCTTAGTAATATAGAGTGTACCTAAATTAATGATTGTCTCACCAGTTCTTGCATAACCTAAAACAAATTCATAATCTCCAGCTATGGCTGTACTATCAATAGTAAATACTAAGTAAGTATTTGTTACGCTAATTGATATACCTAATACATCATCAGGCACGATAGCAAAATACGAATCTGGATTATCAGTTTCTAAATTGTAGATATTACTTGCAAATGTAGGATCAATACCGAAATCCAATGAAACAGAAGTTGAATATGCTTCTCTTGTGACAATAACAGGATGACTGATATCCATTAAAACCTTATTATTATTACGATAAACATCCTCAATATTTAGTTCTCTTTCATAGATGTGATGTGTATAAACCGTCGAGTTTATACCATTTTCTGCCAATACAGTATATGAAATGTTATAAATTCGATAATTGTTGACCGAATAAGTCGTATTATTTAATGTAATGTTGGTAATCGTTGCAAAATCAGAAATTACGATTTCATCAATGAATGGCAAACTATAAGATGCATTACTTGTTTGATATGCTTTGACATTATCACCAGGAATACCTGTAACTAAGGTACTACTAAAATCAAATTCGTATCCAAAATTGACATAGGATGAGATGATAGTTCCACTAGGAATGACAGGACCAGATGAATAATGCTCAAGACTTGTGATAGCACATAAACTTGACCCTTGTTTCGTAAATGTATAATAGGTGCTTGTATCAAGATAGGGTAGTAATTTAAAGCCTATGCGATATAACCCAGATCTTAAACTGGGATTGACACCAATTGTAAAACTAAATGGATGATAAGTGGCAGTCGTTACTAATGTAGAAGACAATGAGTAATCTTCATATTCTACAAACACATATGATGATGTACTTGTATCATAATATTCTAAAGTAACATTATCCATGTTTTCACTACCAAGTGCAAGTATATCTGTACCAATTGGTAAAATAAAGCCGGGATCTCTAAAGTTAAATTTTATTGTTGAACTTACAGGGTATGGGATATTGTTAACAATCGTTGTTCTGATTGTTCCGCCATCAATTTGATAACTATATAAATAAGGAAGTGTTGGTGACGAGGCATAAGTGACATACAAGCGCACTTCATAATCCGTCACGTAATTATCATTTAGAAATGACGTGAAATATTGTGATACCTGGCTATATGAAGTAAAATATCCAATGGTGATATAACCTGTAGTTAAACTATTTTTATTAAATGTATAACTGAAAATTGGATTCAAATCTGGCCAATTAGGATCGTCAGATGGCAAGTTAACAAAGTCTTCGAGTAACTCTCTATAGTTATTGATGTATGGTGCAATATTGCTGCCATAAGATAAATTATTGTAATCCTCTATAGTTTGTGCAATAACAGCATTATTTGGTAAAAGTGCATCTATAATATTATAATTGACCGTTGCTAAATTCCCACCATTGAAATTAAGCGTTGCAAGATTTAGATTAAACGTGATTCTTCCAGTAGGCACTGAAAGCGTTGGATCAACAATAGTGGGATTATAAAGTCTGGTCTCTGATCCACCAATTTCATCTAAAACCAAGGAAGACTCATTGTTATCAAGCAACTGTGATTTGTCGCTATATCTTGTTTGGAATAAAGTTTGATAATCAAAAAGTAGGGTTGAATAAGTAGGATCTTCTACTGCAGTAATTCTGCTAGAACCCGAATAATCGATGTCATATCCTGGTAATTCATCATTGACACCAAGTGCTAAAGGTAATAGATTGGTAAATAATAGATTGGCTGGCAAAATTGAACCGAATGTACTACCTGACGATGTTGCTAAAACATACATACCATTAGGTCTTGAATTAATGAATGTATCAGATAAATTACCATTTTCAGCAAAATAAATATACTGCTGTAAAACTGGGTCAGTGATCATTTCAAAAGTTGATCCATAAACATATTCACCTTGTGGGTCATTCGCTTCCTCAGTTATGGTTGGAATGGGCAAAGTTGTAGCAAAAAAGTATCCACTTGGCATAGCTGTTGTAGAACTAGATCCCGAAACTTTTGTTGACTCAATATCCCATGTTTGATGGTAAAGTGGTAAATCATGTTCATATTTAAATTCATTTAGTGTTCCAACATAAACAGATGAATTAGGCACAACAGTCCAACCAGTTGCATTATAGGCAGGTCTATCACTTCTAGAAATGATTTCAGTTTGATAATTTTCATAGGATGAATATTCATTTGCATACCTCTCGTATCTTCTCCCATATAAACTCACTTCTGTTCTACCCATTGTCTTTTGATAACTCGTTCTTAGCCATTCACCAGCACCAACATCATAAGTATATTCGTATTTTCTAGATGTTATCGTTATATTTGTTCTTCTTCTGGTTGCGTATGATGAACTGTTTGAATTTGTTGAACTATCATAAAAATACGATGTACCAGCAAATACGGTTTGTGTCGTATCATTTTTTCTTGCAGAATAATATTTTGCATTCATAAAAACGTAGTATTGAAGTGAGCTGAAATAATTATATACTTGGTCTAAGCGACCGATCAAATCAACATTTGGATCCATATTCACAATAAAGTTAAATGTCGAATTAGAATCATTAGCACCATACATACGAAGATTAGCTCCTCTTTGCAAACGTCCGAAAATTCCACCGAATCCACGCTTGTTTTCTGGCATGACTCTAATATCAGAATATGTATTTGGGAAGATAAATTCATCGTCAACAGCATAGAAGTGATCTCTAATTGTTTCATAATCCATAATATCTATATCATTGAAATTGGTATAGCCACTTTGTGATGTTCCCATATCAAAAGCTCTAACTGTACCATAATTAATTGCTGTATCAATTGAAACATATTGTGAAGTATCAATAACAACAGTTGCACCAACAACACCACCAGCAACATCTGTAGAACTAATTTGCCCATGATTAATCATGCGTCTCATAATAGATAAACCATAACCAATGACGCCACCTGCTGATGCGTTGATGCCAGGTCTTTCTTCTGTTCCACTTCTAGTATAGATATTCGTATAAGAACCATAGTCATAAGTATAATAAGTTGATGTATACCTATATCCTTCAACTGGTTGAGTAATATCAAATAGATTATCTTCAACACGAGCAACAACTCTATCATTTGAATAAATAGAAATTGATATTGTGAGTGCCGAAACATCACCATAATTGATACAATTTGATAAAATAGAATCTTGAATATTTGCATATGTAGTTCTTGTAGTTATACTACTACCAACGCTATAAATGGTCCAGACATTTCCATATTCTAGTTCACGATAAATAGCTAATCCTAAAATTCCTCCAGCACGTGAGAAATTCTTAGAAATACCTAGAATAGTACCACTATTACTAGAGTCATAAATGCGAGATTTATCACTTAAAACTGCAGAAGCAATACCTCCGACAACCGTACCATATCGATATTTTGTAGTCGAACCACCAGATGTAGCCTCTGTATTGAATGTGACATTGTTGAGATCGATATTCGAAGTATTTTGAAATCTTACGTCACCCATATTTGCTGAGTTTTGAATGTCACCATCATTAAATGTGACCAATCCACCAGCATAAACATTGGCGTGACCATTGATACCATCGACACTTGGGCTATATCTTGACAAGAGATTTGAATTATTAATGGAATTGATGATTCCAATTGTAGCAACTGGCATTGATAATGTACCATACGGATCCATATTCCCAGAATAGTTATAATTGACGAACCCACCCACGTAGATATTATTGGGTGCAGAGTAATTAGATTGATTTGATGTGATACCAGCAACAATAATCTCACCATTAACTAAACCATTAACAATTGAATAATTATGTGTCAAAGTTTTAGCAATACCAGCAATAAATAATTGTTTTTCAACTGAATTGCTACCTTGCATGATTAAACTATAAGCTTTTATTGATCCATCATAAGTGACATTTAAGAAATTTACGTTTTCCGATAATGTTATACCTGCGATAGACATTGTTTGTCCCATGGTTTGTTGGCTATATTCAATATCGCCATCATTTTCTACAAATCTAAGTAATGATGGCTCATTTGAGTCACTGACATAAACTCCTGAGTAATTATAACTTCCAACAAGATTCATATTGGAACTGTTCTTAGCTTGAGATAAAGTGAGTCCTAATCCTATGTTATAAATTAAAGTCGTATATTCAAGATTTGAGAAAGCACTAGCACTTGGAGAACCTTCATAATAAATTAAACTCGATGTTTCACCATTGTATATGTGCACATATTCAGCAACTTCAATGTGATTTGAAACTAAAACACCTGCTGCTATGACTTCATTTGTACCACGTTCTACGACATTGATTGTGCCCTTGTTTGTAAAGTTGCCGAAAGTAACATTCAGTTCAAATGCATTTCCTGTAGTCATACCAATAACGCCACCCAAATATTGTTTTTCTGAAAAACTAGAAATAATTTGATTCGCGTGAAGTTCACCTTCACTGGTTAATAATCCTAAAATATGGTTAACATCAACTGTGTTTGTCACTTTACCAATGACACCACCCATGTAAACATTAGGAGCTGTTAATGAAGAAATAGTGGAGGTTGTTGTTCCGATTCCGTAAATATCAACCGAGCTATAGGCATCAGTCAAGACTAATTGATCACTATTGGATGCACCAACTATACCACCTAGATGATATTCTGGGTTAATAACTATATCTGTACGATATATATGATCGGTTTGAGCAACTATTTGCCCATCGCCATAAACTCCATTGATTAAACCTGATGCACTACCAACAATTGAACCAACATAAAGTTCCCCTAGAGTAGCATGTCCAAGATCAATATCAACTTCTGCTAAAACATTTCTGATGATACCATTATCAAGTAAACCTGCAACTATTCCAACATGCGTTGGAACACCTGCATAATCATCGGTTTCATTCAAATCCAAATTGGCACTATAAAATAGCAAATTATAGACTTGTCCGCTTAGTACACCAAACATACCAGCATAATAGGAACCTTGGGCAATACCATTGACAATATTGAGATTATTAATGTATATTGTGTTATCAAAACCTGCAAAGATACCAGAAAAATCGACAGTTGGAGTCATGTAAGCATAGGCTGCTACGCCGTCCATATCGATGTTTCCTGAAATTATGTAATTCAACTCTCTAAATGGTGTGAGACCTGTTTCCCGTGTATAATTAAGCATCTTCGAGAATGCTATTAAATCCAATTCATCATTTATCTCATAATACTCAGAAATCGTGATTTTATCTGTTGGAACATCTGATAATTGGAGATCAAATGGTGTTGTGACTAGCAATAAACCCATTAAAGATGGATATTTTGGTGTTGGATTACTTTCCGCTGGGTAAAAAAACCAGCCTGAACCTAGGACAGCATTTGAAGATCTTAGTTGTAAAGTTGTCATTGAGATTGCATATGCATTTGGCGTTGTAATGCTAAAACTACTTCCACTTATCGTAACTATTTCTTGATAAAGTGTATCGTCGAAAGCAAGATTAGAGTATGTACCACCTGTATGATTGGCATAAAGAACAGGTTGAACAGTAAATCTAGATCCATAAGAAGCATTCATAACAACCTTAGCTGCAAAATATGCATCATTAAAAGTACCATAGTTATCAAAAAGTATACCTGAAGCTTGTCCTGCAGATGCTACCATACGAATCCCAGAGATAAGTGCTGTTGCTCTTGTATCAATGACGTAAACATGATTGACATTTCCTGTAACACCATTACGTCCTACAATGTTGGCTGCCTTAAACAATGTCTCACTCTCAAAATTAAATTCGTAAGTTGAATTAATCAAGCCAAAGTTCTGAATTGTTCCTTCATTATAAGCAAACATTGCATAATAAGCTGAATAGGAGACTGTGGTTTCATATTCAGTTCCAGCATTCAAAATCTCAGTTAATTGATTATATCCTGAGAAATAAAGATTGGTAATCTCAAATCCATTACCATCAAATATACCCTTAAACGTCTGTTGATAATGTATGCCATCGATATAGAAATCATAACCAATTGGATTGAACTGTTTTGATTTCATGACAGTATAATCGATATCATCACCCAATTTGTAGTGCAATCTGAGCAAGATTCCTATGGCCGTAGAAGTCAACTTCGTTTCATAAATTGTATATTTCAGATTATAGCTGACATCAATAGAAAAACGATATAGCTCTTCAGCTGTATCAATTCTAATAACTTTACCCCATGTTTGTGGATTAATAGCTAATATATGAGTTGAGGTATCCCCTAAGTTATTTCTAAACTCTGTGTACGTGATATATTCTGATTCAGGAAGATTTAGCTCAGGAAGTGAGTCATAAGAATGAACTGAAAAAACTCCAAATTCATCACTTGCTGTCGATAATACCCGAGAGTTGAATATTTGATATCCAAAAATGACTAAAAATGCAACTAAAAATATTGATATTATTAATTTTTTCATTACTTTTGTCATTACCAGGTACCTCCCCATGGTGGTGAGGGCAATCCCCAATTTATAATTGGTGCATTATTATCAGCTTGTATACCTTCAACGATAATAGCCAATTGTAGAGAATAACCAACAGATTTTGTTTTAAAAATATCACCATCAAATTCTTCGATAAAAGGTATGGTAAGCTGAATAGAACTCATCTCGCGTTCAATTCTTTGTGGATAATAAAAGTACCCATCATTTAAGTAATTGTCATACCATTCGTCTATCTTTGTAACAACATCGCTTGAAGTAATACCACCTAAAGCCACTTCAGCATCATATAAATCGTTATATAATATACCATTGACATCCCAATGTCTTGAAAATTGATAGTTGATGGGTTGGTCGACAATGGATACTTCACCTTGATTACCTTCATAGTCAATCGTACCAAGTGATAAAGCATCTATAACTTTAACTCTTAAATAGGTATCAACCGTACTATTCACATAAATGTCAATTCGTAGGTTAGTAATAAAATTTGCAGCTTCAACATTAGATACATTGATTAGATATACACCTGTTTTAGTACCAGAAATAGAATTTGGTATGACAAAATATTCGACATCAACTATTTGCCCATCAAGATAGATTGCATAGTCAACATCCACTTTTGCTGCAGTCACTATAAATGAATCTGTTCTATTGATTAAAACGAACCATGCATAACTAACCGTCCCAATAATGACGATGATTATCATAGATATTGAAATAACCATAAGTCTATAGCTATTTAAACGCCGCATCTTATTCTCCTTCTTTAATTATTATTCAGAATCGAACAGCGTATATAATCCATCAATGCTTAATTCTCCATTCTGGAATCCAACACCATAATCTGGTGTATATGCATCAAATCCAATAGAAAATTCAATGGTTACTAATTGTCCTGATGGTAATGGTGTCGCACCTAATATATTAACATTATTTTCAATAATTAGATTTTCACCATCCCAAATCTGATTAAAAACGTTACTGAAACGAAAGCTGTTCAGTTCTACACCAATATATTCAATCGCATTCTCATCAATTCTGTTGAGCAGTATGTTTTCAATCAAATAAGGATTTTCATTGACATATTCAATACTTGATGCATACCAATTTAAGGTTACAGTTCCTTGATTGATGTAGAAAAAATCGGTCAAATCATATCCTGAAGGACTTGAGGTGGCTAGGATATTCATCAAAGTAATGTTCAAGTTCAAACTAGGATCAGATGGACTTGCAAAATTTTCAACTGTCACTCTAATATTAATTTGATCTCCAGGCAAGATGGAACGCAAATAAGAATTGAGTTCAGCAGGGTTGTCAAATGATGAATAATCACCACCATTGAGTCCATACTCAATATCCAACTCAACTTGACTATCCATAACTTGGGAAGAAACCTCTTCGATTTTATTTATCGTGGTCAATGTAAACCAAGCAAAAATGACTGCAGTTAGCAGCATGAATGAAGAGATGAACATGATAATTGATACAACAACTTTTTTCATAACTTCATTCCTCCTTAATCCAGGATAAACTCAACTTATTTAATAATAAACAAAAAGCCAGTGAATCTCAAATGAGATGCAACTGGCTACCTAATTTAGGCCCTATAGCTTTGCGTCACTAGGTTGCCCTAGCTTTGCCAATATTTAGTGATATTATTATATAATATCTATAATTCAATTATAGTTCTATTTATCAAAAATGTCAATCTATTTGATTATTTTTTTATCGTTTTTTAACTTTTCTTCTATTATTATTTCTTGATAAATTTTATCGTGTTCTTGTGAAATAATTTTCTCTAATTCTGCTTCATGTTTTTTTTCTATTTGAAGTTTTTTTGTTTTCGCAATTGTCTTATACATATGTGCCAATTCCCAGATAATTAGAATAACTAATACTGCAATTAAAGTCAGGAATATTAAACTTCTACTTGAAAGCATCAGTTGAACAATTGGCTTCATAAAGATAACCTTGGCATAATAAGAACCCTGATAAGTGCTTGCGGTAACTGGATGTGGATCAATTTGGTTTAATGGATTATCGCCTTTTGTAACTAGTTCGCCATTAGATGTAATATCAACGACGCGATGAATGATTAAAATGTTACTTGGAGTGCCATTGATATTAACCTGATCCTGGAAAACAATCACATCTCCGATTTCTACATCTTCAAATGGAGAATTTTGAATAATGACCATATCTCCTGGATTCAAAGAATCTGATGCAGTACCAATCATTGATTCTGTCGGCACAACTGAAAATGAATAATTGAGTATATAAACCAATTCATTATTTTTATAAGCTGAAGAGCCTAAAAACATAATCGAAATGGAAAGACCTGATATGATTATTGTCAAGGAAATCATAATACCTGAAATTATTTTTTTCAATTTCACACCTCTAATAATGATTATTTGCAATAATAATTATTCGATCATTTATTTTTTTGTTGCTTCGTTACTGATTTTTTTTCGTAATCAGTTTTAATTTTTCCTTTTGCTTTTTCAATTCTGCTTGCAGATGCACTTTGTAACCTTAATTTTTCTTCATTTAATTTCATTTTTTGCATAGCACGCTGTGCCTTCAATTGATCAGATAATTTTTTCTTTTCTATTATTCGCTGATCCTTAAGTATCTTCATGTCTTGTCGATACATAATTATTGCTTTTTTCTTTTCTTTTTCGATGATTATTCTTTCTTCTTCTTTAATTTTTATCTGATTCTGTTTGAGTTTTTCAGCAAATGCCTTTTGTTCATCATTTAATAATTTTCTTTGCTCACCTGTATATTTCAAATAATCTTCGAGAATGCCTTGATTGATTGCCAAATTTTCTCTTTCAATTTTAATTTTTTCTTCAATTGTAAGTTTTTTAGCTAAATCATATGCTTTAACTTTGAGCTGTTTAACCACTTGTTTATCAAGATCTTGAACTTCTTTCATCATTCTTTTTTCAAGACGGATCGCATTGTTATAATCAATTTCTTTAGTTTCTCGAATGATTCTTGCAACCCTAACTTTATCTTTTGCTTTGAGCAATTCAGCTTCTGTATCTATTTTGAGCATTCGTGCAAAAAACATGTCGTTATCCATATTTTCTGGGCTGAATTCGAAGTAACTTTCATATAATTTATTTGTTATTTCAATCGTATCACGCAATGCTTTTCTTAAAGCTACATCATATGAAGAAGATTCTTCAAAATGTTTTTCAATATTTTTTTTGAACACTTCAACGCTTTGATCCAAATAATATTGACTGATTTGTGTGTCTTTTAAGACAACTGGATCAGATTGATTGATAATATCTTTCAAGTTCTTTTTAACGAACTTTGGAGCTTTCTTTTTGTATTCTTCAACATCCACATATTGATAATGATCTGCTAAAGCTTCCTGATTGGCATAGACTGTTGAAAATGTCATTAATGCAGTTTGATAAACATTGCGCATATAATACTTATCAAAGGGCAAATTTTTCTCTTTAACATCTAAATCAAAGGTTAATGTGTTGTATTTATCTAGATATAACCACAGGTTATAACAATTATTATAATCAACATTCTTTAGTATAATTGATGTCTTCATAATAGGAGGAACAATAGGCTTTGCGTGCTTCAATTCTTGCATGAAATTGCTATCTCTTAATCCATTGACCATTTTAAGTAATGCATTGATACGACTCAGCAACTTATAGTTACTACGGCCATTCACATCAAATTCAATCTCATCTTTAATATTTAGATCGATATCCATCTCAACAAATGTTTCTCTAATATTAAACTCCGACTTGAGATTAAAATGTTTATGTTCAAATGATTGCACGTTATTTTTAACAATTTCATGGCGATCCATAACAAATGAAAATAGTCGATTAATCAGTGTCATGATGAATCTGTTTTCATAGATTGCCATTTCAATTTCAGCTTGTGTATTTAGGATTTTTTTAGGAATAACATCCCCATCACGAATCTCCTTAATGAGATGAGTGTGTGATGCTAAATGTCTAACTGATTCACTGTTGGTTTTCTTTGCTTTTTCAATAGCAACAATTTCTTGATCATATCTTAAGCCTGATTTTGCATTTTTTGTAATCTTATCAAGACTTGGAAAAAATGATTCAATCGTGCCAATCCACTCTTCATGAAAAGTTTTAATCTTTGATATGTATTTCTGATAAATTGTATTTTCACCTGAAAGAAGGGCTTGATAAAAATGATTTGGAAATTCTTCTTCCATTTCAAGTTGGTATAATGCATCATTGAGTGTCTGATGAAATTGAGTGAGATCGCTTGTTTTTTTCATGTGAATGACCCTTCATTAAAATTGCTTCTTAATGTTTGACAAATATGCTTGACATTCCACAAATACATTTCGTCCAAATAGACGATCGAGTAGAGAAGACAATTCATTGATTTCATTTTGCAAAAATGGCAGATTTAAACTTTCAAATTTTCTAAGTATCTTTCGAGCAACCATGTAATCAAGTGCTTCGTATTCAGATCCCCCACATGCAATATAAACTGGTACAAAAGCACGAATCTGTTTCATAATACGGTTACCAAATGTAACCTTGAATCTAGTTGTAATGAATGCATCAAGTTTTTCGAGATTTTCTAAAGCTTTGAGAGTCATAGCATGGTCATGACCAGCTTGTCTGAATAATTCTTGTAAATAATCAAAACTTATGGTAACCCCTTCAGTTTGTGGGGCATCAATATAGGCTGCTTTGGCATTGATTTCTATAGGTGTTGCACGGTCATAGACCTTATCTGTAATCGTAAACGTTGAATCATCTTTATTTGCTGTGCCAACAAACCAAACATTTTGTGGTAATAATATTTTTCCGTTCTTTAAGTTTTTAGGATCTCCAGGTTGTGTATCTGGGACAACATCAACCCACCAAACATCAGGATCAGGCATTTCTAATAATGATAAAAATTCTGCAAAGTAATATTCAACACGCGCCAAATTCATTTCATCTAGTACGATAAAACAAACATCATCTCGATAGGTCGTTTCATACATTGCCTTTAAAAAGTCAGTCTCATTGAATCTCTTTGTAAATTCATTTAAATATCCAACCATTTCAGCTCGGTCACGCCATGAAGGTTGAACTGCAATGATATTGGAATCACGACCAAAATATTTTCCCATAGCATAAGGAAGAGATGTTTTCCCGGTACCAGATATACCTTCTAAAATCATTGTTTTTGATGTCGCCATACCGGAAAAAAATGCTGATATAATTTTTCTATCATAAAACAAACCTAATTTGGAAGCTGAAAAATTAATAAATCGTTTAACAAGTTCTTTTAGACTAATCATATCTTCGTCACGCATATGAATAGCTGTTACGGTATTTTCGTACTCTCTATCAACCTGTATCAGTTTAACAAATCTTGATGGACCTAAATAATCTTCCTTAATTTCATCATCTTGTCCATGTTCAAAAGATTCTGAACCAACACTAGTACCGCCAACCTTAAGAGCAAGAATTTTATTTTTTTCATCAATGAGTTCAATGGTCTTTTGATTCAAAAAAGTTATTTCTTCTAGAAGTTCATCTTTTTCAATTTCCGCTTTTGAAAACTTAACATATCGACGAATCAATTGATATAATTTCAATGCTATAAAAGTAAAAAAAGCAACATTGATTAAGATAACTATAAAAGCCATTACCCAGTCGAGTAATGTGAATTCAGAACTTGCATTGATGAAATTTCTAAAATAATTGATAACTCCATTAAAAAGCAAATCGGCAAAGGCTCCAAAAAGATTCTTGAAAAATTCACCGATATTCGCAAAGAATTCTCTAATGAAGTTAATATAGTAACGAGCAAATTCTACCATATACTCTCCCTATGAATCTTTTACACTATGAGATTATAGTTCTGATTCTTTATTTTTATTTTTAAGTTCTTCCATGATTTGAGCACGTATCTTATCTTTTTCAGCTTCAAGATCAACAATTGTCTTTTCTTTATCAATTGCATACTTTTCTTCCATTTTAGCCTTATTTAGAGCTAAGACATTTCTGACTAGAACGATACCTTCAAATACTAAAATCAAGATTACAGGTAATATAACAAATAGTGCGAAACCGGTTGGTGATTGTAAATAATCAAGTGCATTACCTGCACCACTCAATTTAGAAACGTATAGTGCTTTTGCTTCATCTGCACGAATTGGTTGATCAGCTCCAGGTGTATTATCACCTTGCGTAATAAAATATGTTATGTCATTGCTTTTATAAATCTCAATGATTCTGTGTGTATTAAATGCCCTTAGTGTCAGGTCGAAATAAGTAACTATATCTCCTTCAACAAGTGCTTCTCTACTGTTATCATCAAGCATTTTAACGAAAACCATATCGCCTTTTTCAAATGAATCCTCTAAATCTCCTAACATTGAATCTGATTGAACAGCTAAGAATCCTCTACCAAAAACATTTGCAATGTCATTTTCCTTTTTAACTTGAATGTTAGCTAGAGAAAAAACCAGAAGTAAAGCAATGACGATATAAAATATGAGGTTAACACTGATTTTCAGGATTTTAATTGCTAATTTTTGTTTTGTTTTATCCATAATTACTCCTCTAAATTAATGTATACAAATAGTATCTACTTATAGTATACACTAAAACATTCAATTCAAAGATGGATGGTAAGTGCATTTTGTTAAAAAAATGCACTTACCAGACTAGAATTGCGGTTTTAAGCTATTTTTTATACTACTACTTAAGCTTCAAATCTAAAACTCATATTGATGATTTTTGCAAGTAATGAGTTGTAGGCATTTGCATCCCAACCTTCAAACCATACTCTAATTGTAGCTGTACCATATAACTCCATACCAGCGTATGACAATTGACCAGATACCATGTCTAAAATCTTTGTGCTAACAATTGAAGTCACAGTTGGAGCTACAGTCACTGAAGCAACTCCATTAGGTGCAACTGTTGATACGCTTGTGTAGTAACTAACAGCACCATTTGCAAGAGTTAAGTCTTGAGCTACTTGTTCGCCTAAAGCGATATTAGTATCTAGTGTTGGGTTTTCATAAACTGTAGTTGCAGGTGATCCACCTATACTACCTGTTACAGAAATTCTAATTGCATCCACAGCATTAACATCAAATGAGGCACCTGGAACGATTGAATCACCATGTTCATTTGTAAATGTTGCCCCTGAAAGCCATGAAAATGGAGTGCTCGTTAATGTCACATTTGTCCAATTGATTGCAGTTGCATCTTGTGATCTAAAATGAATTTTTAATTCTAAATAGCCTGAAGTCGTACCTGCACCATTTAAATTAGTAAACACTCTACCATTGACAGATGAGACATTGTTGAATCTAAATGCATTTAAACCTGTTTCTGTAATTACACCATACTTAGTTATCATATAATTATAGACATCTGTAGACGTAAGTGTTGTTTTCCAGTTATAAACTAATGGATCAGTTCCATCACTTAAAGCAATTTCAATCCCTGAATCAGCAATGATTTCTGCATTGAAAGACGATACGACTGCTGTATTTGTTAGGGTAAACCACGCGAATGTAGTAGTTCCTAAAGCTACTACCATTAAAACGACTGCTAAAGCCGATAAAACTAATTTTCTTGCGATGTTATTCATTTTTCTAGTCTCCTATTTTTCTTTTTTTATATTAATTAACTTTCGTTAAGTTAATCCTTAATTCACTGTTGCATAATTAGCAATTTTAAACTGTAATTGAATCAAAACTCTATCATCTTCAATAGAATCAAATGCATCTGCATCCCATCCTTCAACCCATATATTGATTCTTACTTTTGCACGATAGATAATTTTTCCATCTTCATTGACGTCTTCAGTTGCAATCATCGTTGCAACTTGGGAGTCATCATTAAGTGCAATATAGGGATTTCCAGGATCAAATGTTGTTAGTCTATATGATACAACTGGCATAGTTTCAGGTAATCTGATGAAATATAATGTATGTGCTCTAAAATAACTATATGCACCATATGCAACTCCATATCCTCTTTCAGGATTACCTGAAGGATCAAAGAGGAAATTCTTTAAATCATCTTGTGGTCTCGTATCAAGAACATTTAATTGATCATTTTCTTCATTGACTGATATTCTAGTAGCTTCACTCGCATAATATGTATCACGATTGCCTTTTTCTATAATATCAGTAGGATTAGGTCCATTTTGAAACTCATATTTCGCTACCCAACTTACACCTCGAGATACCACATATGTACCATACATTGTTGAATCGTACTCTACTATGTCGCTAACATTATTAATTAAGAATACATTTCTTTCAGGTCTTACTGTTTGAAACCAAAGTTCAAATGATAAATAATCTTGATTAGCAACTGCTGTATCTAATGGTCTAAGACCACCTGTCTGAAAGTTTATACCATCAAGACTTGTTACATCAATGAGTCTGATATCAGCAAATAACTCTGTAAGGCTTGTTGAAGGTAATTCTGTTGCATAGTTTATCCCATCTAGTGAAATTTCTAATTCATCACCTGCAGACGCTCCTAATGATAATCCATCTATGTTGTTAATCGAGGATAATGATATCCAAGCATATGAGACAGTTCCAAATATGATTCCCATAAACATTAAAGTTACAATGGATACGTAAACGCGTCTGATCTTTCTCATAACTATCTTTCCAATCCGTTAATTGAGAAATTCATCTGTACTCTAATCATGCCACCAAGAATTTCATCTACTGTATCAGGATCATATCCTTCTAACCAAATGACAACCGTAAACTTTTTAATCTGATCTGGTTTGAAGTTTGTGAATAATCTTCTCATAACAATTGTTTCTGTCAAGAAATTGACACTGACAGGTACATTTTCTGGATAGACTGGTAAATTACCAAATGAATCTGGTGTATCCGCCTTTTGAAAAACTGTTCTTTCGCCATCTTCAATAACTAAGATTCTAATTGCTGTATCTAGGTCATTGTAGATGTCTGTAATTCTGATATGATAAGTGATATCGACTGATTCGCTACCCTGGTTTTTTAAATAAAATGTGTACGCAACGTATTCATAATCAATATCAGTATAATTTCCATTTGTTGCTTCTACCTCTTCGAGCTTTAACCAAGAGTATGTCATGTCTCTTGCACCCATGATTGGATCTGTCATTAAACGAGGTGTTGGGTTTGTGAAGTCTATATCTGTAGCTAGGATAATACCTCTATCTTGTGCTATGCTATCAACTGACATGACGAAGTTTCCTGCGTTTTGTCCATAAAATGTAATAATTGCAAATGCGACTGATAACATACCACTGATGATGACTCCTAAGGTGATGATTCGATTTCTAACTCTGATTCTTCTAAATCCAAGAACATTTGAAAGTCTCAAATTCATCACTCCTTCACTGTATAATTATTTAAACAAAAAGCCAGCATCATCTTATCAATGACAACTGGCTACCATTTCAGGCCCTTTAGCTTTGCGTCCCTAAATTTCTCTAGGTTTGCCCCTTTACATTTACAGATTCATTTGTATTGTTTCTTTAATAGGTTTTAAATAAATAAAAAGCCAGCATCATCTTATCAATGACAACTGGCTACCATTTCAGGCCCTTTAGCTTTGCGTCCCTAAATTTCTTTAGGTTTGCCCCTTTACATTTATAGATTCATTTGTATTGTTACTTTAATAAGTTTCAAGTAAATAAAAAGCCAGCATCATCTTAAATGACAACTGGCTACCATTTCAGGCCCTATAGTTTTGCGTCCCTAAATTTCTCTAGGTTTGCCTTTGAACATTTGGTATCAAAATATTCGATACAACAGTATTATATCTCAACTCGTTCTTGATGTCAACACTTTTTGTTATTTTTTTTTACTTTTACTGATTATTCTTCCAACCTTCAGTCCCAATATAGCCTCTTAAAGCTTCTGCTGACATAGGTTTACTAAAGTAAAACCCTTGCATGATATCGATATGATAGTTTTTTGCTTCCTCTAACATTTCTTTTGATTCAATCACTTCACAGATGACTTGATAGTTATTTCTCTTAGCAAATTCAACAAGAAGGGTAGCAAATTTGGCTTTCATGTAAGACTCTTCTTCTTTTAAAAATTCATTATCCAACTTAATAATATCAATATTTAACTCTTCGACCTTGGATAAAGTCGCATAGTCAAGTCCAAATCCATCAATTGCGATCTTAAATCCAATTTCTTTAAGCTTCTCTAAATTCATAAATATATTTTCTTGTTTTTCAAATACTGCGAATTCGATAATTTCTAAGATGATTTCATCAGCACTCATGCGATACTTCTTCAATATTTTACTGAAATCATTGGGTAAAGACTCGCTCATCAATTGTTTAGGACTTAGATTCATGGAGAAATGAATCACACGTTTTGGAAATTCTTGTTTAAGTTCCTGGTAAGTTTTGATCAATGTTTCCAATCCCCATAAACCAATCCATTGAATATCTCCTGATTGTTCCATAATGCCTAAAAACTTAAAAGGAGCCAATAATCCGTGTTCTGGATGATTCCAACGAATCAAAGCTTCTACACCGAAAAGCTCGTTTTTTGCGACATCAATCATCGGATGATAGTATAATTGAAACTCTTTATGTTGGATAGCATGCTTGATTTGATAGTAATATTCGATATGCTCTCCACCTTCATTACTCATTTCTTGTGAGTAGATGCGAATAGAGTTCCCACCGTTCTTTTTATTGATATATGTAGCAATCTTTAATGAATTGAGTAAATCCTTTAATGTATTTCCATGAACGGGATAGAAAGCAATAGCTATTGAGGCAGTTGCATTAATTGTTGTATCACCAAATAGTTTAATCGATCTAGAAATGACAACTTTAAATTTGTTTGCCAATTCAAGCACTTCTGTTCGATCATAGTCCACTGTAAGGAAAATCAAAAATTCATCATTTTGCAATCTAGCAATTTTGACTCCTTTTGGTTTTACCGTTTCCATATTCTTAATAATCTTTTCCAATATTTTTTCAGCCTCAATTTGTCCAAATGCATTGACAAAATCACTGAATTTATCCAAATCGACATAAATCAAAGAGAATTGACCGTCTTTTCCTATACGTGCCATATATGAAGTTATAATCGAAGACATTTCTGATTTAGACAATACACCTTCCATAGCTAATGTTTTTTCTTCTTTGATTTTCTCTCTTTCTGAAAAGAAGGAACGCGCGAGAAAATAAATAGCTGCTATTGTCAACATTAGTAAAAAGATAGATAAAATTATTGTTAATGAATCACTAATGAGATAGATTCTGAATAAATGCATGATTTATGCTCCTCTCGATTTTGCTGGTCTTTGGACAGTGACGGTCTTCGTCTTATCTATATTATAAGCCTGAACCAGTTTAATTGCTTCATTTTTATAGACTGCAGGTCCAATGAGGTATCCCTGGATGATATCGCAACCACTTTTTACAACGATTTGATTTTGTTTTTCATTCTCAATACCTTCAGAAATAACTTCTAGTCCAATGTTCTTAGCGAGACTTGAGATCATAGCCACAATGGCTCTAGAATGTGAATCTGTTTCTAAGTTAATGATAAATGCTCTATCTATCTTAATTGTGCTGATGGGTAGATCTCTTAAATATTGAAGTGATGAATACCCTGTTCCAAAATCGTCTAAGTGAATATCGAAACCATATTTTTGTAAAAGTTTAAGTTTACTAATAACCAATTCAAACGAACCAATCAAAAATGTTTCGGTAATTTCTAAGCTTATGCTATGCTTCTTAAGATCATATTGTTCGAAAATGGAAATGACTTCATTAACGAATCCTGCTTGAAGTATTTGAACAGGAGAGATATTAATGGATATGCGTACACCATATTGTTCCATTTCTTTTGCTATCATAAACGTTTCATGAAGTGCGATACGTCCAATATCGATGATCATATTATTCTTTTCAGCCATTTCAATGAACTTTAATGGCGATTCAGATGCATATTTTGGGTTTGTCCAACGAATGAGGGCTTCAAAACCTGTGATTCTTTCAAGCGCATTATTATATTGAGGTTGAAGAGCCATCATAAATTCCTGATTTTTTATGCCATTGATCAAATCTATTTCCATGCTTTGCTCTCTGGATGCAACCATGCTCAAAGTTACATCATAAGTGAAATGTTCATGCAATGTAGATTCTTTAGCATGATTTAAAGCGAGCATCATATTCTGAAAAGCAACTTCAGCACTGTTGATTTCATATTTTTCAACTTCCATATGAAACACACCTATTTTGACATCGACATCAATAAAATTTTTGTCAAGTGTTATTGGCTTATCAAAAATGGCTAAAAGTCTAATAATCCACTGCTCAACCCAACTATAGTTTTCAATGTCTTTGAATAAAATGACAAAAACATCGTTATCAAAATTATACATGGTAGATGGATATCCTTCAAGAGTTTGTTTCGTAAGTTCAGAAATAATAACCAAAAAGCGTTGCCCACTCTTTCCGCCTAATAGAAGATTGATCTTTGAGTATGCAACAATATCAAAGGCAACAAGCGAATTTTTCATACTTAAGGCATCTTTATCATCAAACAATGCCTCTAAATCTTGATTTAAACTGTTCAGATTTGGCAGATTTGTCACTTCATCAAAAAGTGCCAAGTTACGATACTCGTCATATTTGCCTTCTATTTGAGACGTATCGTTTCCGATCAATAAATAGCCACCAGTTGTTCTAACAGGTATAAAATGAATATAGACAAGCCGGCCAATTCCAATTTCAAATAAGACAGTAAAAGATTTCTGTTGATGAATAATGGATTCAATTTGTTCAGGATTATCTTCTTTTTTTATGGTGAAATCAGAGACTTTGTTATAAATGTCATAGTCACCAAGCAATGATCTAAAACTCTTATTATATGATTTAATTTTGCCTTTATGATTGATGCGAATGATATATGGCTTGGAATAGTAATGGGCTAAACGTGCATTTTCGATGTCATTGACCTTTTGTTCCAATACTTTGTACAAGAGGATCATCGATGATGCAAATAAAATGAAGATAACAAAGAACAAAGCCCAAAGGATGTTGGTTAAATAAGCTAAAGAATTAATTACATCATCTTCATTGTAAATTTGAACCAAATAATAATGCTCATTTGAAAATTCCTGATTAAGCGGATTAAAAGTAACAAATGAAGGAACTCCCATAAATAGGGTTTGCTCAGAAATACTTTCGCTATTAGCAATTGATTCTTTCATGTAGTCAATCGAGTTTTCTGTAACACCTTCTGCTCGCAAATAATCATAGAAAAAACGAATGGTTGAATTACCAACTGGTTTGTAGAAAATGGTATTATTTTCAGACATGATTGTAAATTGTGGTGATAAATCATTAAAGGCAATCAATTGACTTAAATAAGCTTCAGCATCAAAATAAGCAATATAGTCACCAATACTAAAGAAAATATAGGGAATATCTTCATCTATTTCAAATGCTTGATTAAATGAATACATACTGATAGGTTGTCTAATGTCGGAATCTTCAAAATCTAAGATATAAGTCCATGAATCTGTACCAACAACTAGATTTCGATTTTCTATCATTCCAAATCCAATATAGTTCTGATCTTGGACAAAGATTTCATCAAGTGAGTTATTCAATTCTGCAATTGGATCTAAAGACTGATTTGTGTAGGTTGTTATCATGTCGTTCAGTTTGCTATAATCGAAATCCAATTGAGCATTAATTCGATTAGCAGCTATCGTCCCTGATTCAATTAAATTATTTTCTGCTTCACGCACAATAAAGTTTTGAGATATTTGGGTATATGAATAAACGACTACCACCATGAGTAGTACATAAGTAATGATAAATGCAGTTGCTAACTTCAAAGTATATCGTTTCACAGTTGACCAACTTCCCAATTTCTACTCTAATTTTATTTCATTATGCTCATAAATTCAACAAAACAAAATCATATTGTACAATTGAATTCCCCTTTGCTTTATAGCAAAAGAAAAATACGGTTTTTCAAATAATTTATAAATTATAGCTAAAAAACAGTTAATTCCCCTTATTTTAATCTTTTTAACATTTGAATTGATGATGTCTTTTCTTGATTATTACAAGTCATTAACAGGAGAAATATGATAAAATAAATAGAACAGCAAGTATCAACATCAAACCAATGATGAAGTGAAGGAAATGATGAATTCTATGGAACATGGAGAAAAGATTAAACAATTCATTTTTGCAAACAATACAGCCTTTGAACCTTTGTTAGAACACATAGATTTAGGTTTTTTTTCATTTGATTTTCCATCTCAAACCATATGGTTGGATCAAAAATCAGCAACCTTCTTTTCATATACTCAAGCCTTGGAATTGCCACTTGACCAATGGCTAACTGGATTTGATCAAGTAGCATGTGAAAACATAAAACAAGCCTTATCTGATTCCCACAAAAGTATGGATAATAAAACTATTGAAATCATTATGAATTCAACTCAATTTTATTTGTTTTTCAAACCCCTAAATGACCAATCAAGCAACATATCTATTTGTGGTTTTATCTATAAAAAGAATCCTTTGAATACAGAAAATCTTCCATCAGAAAATAAAATTTCGCTTCTTTCAAATATGACCCATGAAATTAGAACACCGGTCAATGCTATCAAAGGTTATGCTGAATTGCTTCAGGAAACCGAACTCAATCTTGAACAAAAAAGTTACCTTTTAAATATCCAGGATACATCAAAACACTTATCCAAAATAGTGAATGATATTTTAGATTACTCAAAACTTGAAGCAGGCAAAATGCAAATTGAAACAAGTCCTTTTAAGATTGATAAATTGCTTGACGAAGTACAATCAATGCTTAAAGAACAGATCAAACAAAAACAGTTATATCTTGATGTGATGAACGTTGATTGTCCAAAAACGATGATTGGTGATTCGTACCGAATCAGACAGATTTTAATTAATTTTGTAAGCAATGCTTCAAAGTTTACTGAAATTGGTGGTATCAGCTTAACATGCAATGTTGATCACGCATTAAGCGATAATCAGCTGATGTTGAACTTTAAAGTGAAAGACACTGGCATTGGTATTAGCACACAAGACCAAGAAAGAGTTTTTAAGGCGTTTGATCAAGCAAATGCTGCAACATCTAGACTCTTCGGTGGAACTGGCTTAGGCTTGAACATAAGCATGAAAATCGCACACTTGATGCATGGTACCATCAGTGTTGATAGCAAAGTCAATGAAGGAAGCACATTTACCTTAACCATCCCCTTAGAGTATAACCCAATTTCGCAAAATCTGGAATCAAATCTAGATAAAAAACCAAGAAATGGATCAAAGATTCTACTTGTAGAAGATAATCTGCTCAATCAAAAATTATCTGAACGTATTTTATCTAATCTTGGTATGCTAGTAACGATTGCAAACAACGGTCTTCATGCCACAATATTAGAAAAAGAAAAATACTTCGATTTGATTTTGATGGATATTCATATGCCAATCATGGATGGTTATGAAGCCACTAGAATTATTAGAAAACACAATCAAAAAGTTCCTATTATTGCGATGAGTTCTGATGCGCTTTACGATGAAAGAAGCGCTTTGGAAGAACTCGGTATTAACGATAGCATAGAAAAACCCGTAGACCCAAATCTACTCTTTCGAATGCTAACCAAATGGATACCTGAAACATAATAAAACAAAAGGATGCTCGAATCTCAAGCATCCTTTTTTTATTCTATTATAACCCAGTAACCCAAAGTAACACCTGATTCATCAGGTGATATGCCTAAATTGTTTTGAATGAGACATTCATAGTAGGTTCCTTCATAATAAACAACATCACCAACAACATAAGTGCTCATCATATCATGATTATAGGTGATATCTACAAGTCCTAAAGCTGGATCAGACCCTGGTTTTGAATCAACATTATAGGTATATGAGTAACCTGATTGAACCAAATACGTCACATCTTCAAAGGAGAACATCTCACCACTCATATAGGTTTTTGATTCGTTCAGATCATCACCATCTATCAAGTTGATAATCGCTGATTGTTGACCCCATTTGTCTTCTTCTACCACATCAATCAAAGTAATGACAATAAAGTATTTTCTTGGTAAGATCGAATCTTCAAGATAAAATGATGTACCGATTACAGTCGTACTTTGCAACGTAATTGTGTACCCAATATTTTTTGGTGTTTCAATTACCATTTGATAAGTTCCATACATTGTTGTTTGAAACTGATTATTTTCAAATGTATTGATATATGGATTGAATATCGCATGAGCAGTCATTGATAGTACAGTATCATCGTATGAACAATAACCAGTGTACTCCTCACCAAGCTGACAAACATTGATTCGAACAAATAAATCATCAATCTTTAGTGAGGATTCATTTTCAACTTGCAAATTAAAACGGATGTTGTTCGTCATGTCCTGTACAGCAACATAATAGTCAGTATAGTGACTTTGATATTCATCAAAATCGTGGGCATATACTCGATATATAACATAATTGAAATTGCTTCCAAATGGCGAAAAATCACTCGCCAGATTTTCTGACTGATGGTCATAACCAACATTCACAAAGTCGATGACACGTCTAATCAAAGCCCCTTCTGGCAATTCAAAAGTAGGTAAATAATAATTCAGATTTGTTTTTTGAACTTGTCCTATAATCCAATACGAACTTGTGTCAAGGTAATCTCCGTAGTAGATACCGGTGGTTGGTAGAACAGTCATGATTCTTAGTTCGGGAAAAAGTAAATAATTCATGTAAGCGACATCAGTAATTTCTAAAACATCAACAATCGTATTAAAGCCCGAATAAATCGTATCAGAGACAAACATGATATTTTTTAGGTGGCTATCATCGTTTTTAATCTTAATCATCTCAATGGACTGAAAATCAAAATTCCAAGACAAGATTTCACCCCATAAATTAACCGACGATTGATAACTTGTTTCAAACTGATAAACACCTAATTCAATTTGTTGATTGTAATCGACTTCATACCCTACAAATGGAATTAAATGAACGAAATAATCTACATTTTCAGTAGCAATACCACCTGGATTAGTGGGTTCAAAGCTTGATGTGGTTACTAAAAAATCACCATAAACTGAAGATAAATCATATTCGATTCGCACTGTTGGAGCTTCAAGATATCTAATCTCAATAGGGTTGCTATCCAGCTCAATTTCACCACCGTTTTTATAAACATAAAGAGGTGTTATTTCAACAACATTTTCGATAAGATTGTGATAGTAAATATTTGTACTACCATCTTCTGCTTCAATTACATAAGTCAGTTGGTATTGATGTCTATATAAGTCTATCATTGAAATATTTAAATTAACTGAAACTAGTGTTGAGAATGGTGATAGTGTTATGTTGCTCAAATAGTTTGGTATGTTCTCATTGATTAGATCAAGATAATATACATCTAATAAGCTTCCAAGATTTGTGAAATCAACAATTTGAGTATCCAAATCAGTTTCATCAAAATAAATACCAAAAGGAATCATTGATGTATAAGTATCGCCTAATAAAGCAATATCTTGTTCATCAAAGACCAATTTAACGATACTGGCATCTGAACTTTCTATTTTATCTACGAAAATTTGTGCAACCTCATTTGTAACAAGTGTAAGCTCAATCCGATATGAACCACTAGGCAAATATTCAGTCACTTCCAAATCAATGGTTACGACACCTTCACCTAAAGTACCATCACTATTATTCAAGCAATTCTCGTTAACAACACTTCCCTTTGATAGCACATAAAGTGCAGGATCAATGAGATAACCTGTGTCATCATCAAACACTCTAATCCATGGTAAAACACTCGTTTGATCGGCAATATTATCAGTTGAATAAGTCACACTCAGTACGCCTAATTCAGCATCTTTTTCATAGTTCAATAATTCTGTTGCAGCAACGATTCTAAAATCGCTATAGCTAGGCAATGCATCATATCCATTGACAAGTAATGCATCAATTCCACCAAGACTCTGATCTGCTGTTCTAATAATTCTAATATCAAAATCTCGATATGTCGATGGATCGTTTGGATTATAGGATGATGAATAAATTCTGACACTTCCATAGTGATCTTCAACACCATCTACATACTCATTAGAAGCATCATACATCGAGTCATAGATTCCATAACTTCTTGGAACAGTTGCGACTGTCATTTGTGAGTTGCCTTCATAAAAGATATCGGCATTTTCTGAGACTACATATGAGTCTACTTCACCATTAACTTTAAATGCTAAATCTGATGGGTCATAAATGACAACATCAGGTATGACGTCAGTTCTGATATATGTAACTAATTCCTGATTAGGACCTACATAACGATAAAGTGTTGGATAATTAGCTAAAGTAAATGTTTCATAAGCACCATAACCAGGTGCTTGTATATCACCAGGATTTAAACGATATCCGCTTGCTGTCCACCATATGATAAAACGGGTATGTGGTGTATGTTCATATAAAAACGGCATCGTAGAATTCTCATCCATTGCTGTTTGTGCATAGACTGGAACAGTTCTTGATGAAGAAAGATATTCAGTTGCATCAGATGTTGTCGGATTGTATAAGCCTGTTGTGTGATAAGGACCAATTTCAACAAAATCATTACCTGATTTTTTATAGTCTCCAACCCAAGTATAGGTTTGTTCACCACTTGCAATCAAATCAGGAACCATGCGACCTAATCCTTCAGAAACTTCAATAAAGCTATAAACATTCATTAGAGTTGAGGTCTTTCCTGATAGTACAGCAGCATTGCTTGGCAGATAATAAGTGATAAGGCCACGAGCACTATCAATGATTGGTGCATTTAAAATCATACCTTCTGTAATATATTCTCCATTTTCATCAACTTGTTTTAATTCCATATCATATATAGATGTAGCAAAATTCGCTTTGATTTGTCTCATTCCAGTAAACAATTTATAAGAAATGCTTTCAGAATCTAAGTCATTACCTAACCATGAAGTATCAGTTTCAATTTCATCAAGCGTATGGGGATGAAGACCTTCCAACTCAAAATTATCAGGAATAAATATACCGTTTTCAATACCTTTACTTGAGGATAAGGCATAAATACCTGGATATGAGAAACTTGTATCTGTTTCTAATTTTGCAAGAATAATGGAATTAACTTTTTCCATTGGAACATATTCAATATAATTTCTAATATATTGATCGGTTCCTGTATAGACTGGTCTAGAGCTTCTAAAAGCAAACCCCTCATAAAACATACCTGATTCACTATCAGATACATCATAATAACTGATGACTCTACCCATATACTGCCCAATCCATCCACCAGAATAGAAATAGGTGAATGGTTGTGCGGATTGATCATTAGGATTCGTTGTAGCCATATATTGAAGCATGTTCAATATGGCATCGTTTGCTGCTTCTAGGTTACCAAATCCATCTGCCCAAGTCGTGGAAAGTGTTGGTGCCAAAGCAAACATATTGATCATTTCATCAAAATTAATCAAATAACCAAAATAAACTCTATCAATTGGATATGTTACATCACCTGCAAAAGCCCAGGTCGATGTACCTGTATGGATTTTGCCCACTAAAGCACCAAAAACATATGAGTTTGTCGTTGTTGGAACTGAAACCATATTGACAGTAAATAATTCGTTTTCAGAATCATAATCGGTAATTTGACGCACTTTTCCATAGTTAATGGAATTAGAAATAAAAACTTGATTGATCGCAATCGTTCCAAATTTATTCAAATATAAGAAACCAAAAACACCACTAGCAAGATATTTAGAATAAATATTCCCATAATTAACATTATTAATGACACTTAATAATCCAATTGCAAGAATACCAGAAGCTTTCGCTCTGGTTTCACTTGTGATCGTATATGTCGTTTCATCTGATCCATTATATGCATAGACGTCACCATAATTGATTGTAAATAATATCTTAGCCAAT
This sequence comes from uncultured Mariniplasma sp., assembly GCA_964587475.1. Lineage (GTDB taxonomy): Bacteria > Bacillota_I > Bacilli_A > Acholeplasmatales > Acholeplasmataceae > Peloplasma. The sequence continues at coordinate 38,176 of CAZPLF010000007.1, read as the reverse complement.
TGATTGGTTGTTCCTGGAGTGATGTTTAAGCCATCAATCAAACGATCATTTCTTAATGCAATACCTGATGCATGAGCATATCCTATCGTTGAGTTTGAAACAGCTTTGATTGTTCCATAATTGGCTGAATCTCTTAATTGAGCATATTGTGAATCCATTAAATAGACAATGCCTGATGCTTCTGTTTCACTATTTGCTATAATACTGTCGTTACGTACATCAATGTTTCCTAAATTGATTGCTGATGTAAGGAGTGATGAGTTCATCATCAGAATACCTGTTGCTCTAACTGAACCATTAAAATTACCCCTGACACTGATATTGCCATCATTTAGAAAATGATCCATTGACCCTTCTTCGTATGTAATATCGATACTTGTAGTCAGCAAATCCAAATCTTGGTAAATTGTCGTATTTGAATTGCTATATGCAATACCAGAAACATAAACATCATAATCTAATGTGATTGATAGATCTTTTAATATACTGATATTTCCTCCATTAAACCCATCTATAGCTGTTTGATTTTGACTAACGTCAGTCATAAGTCCGACAACAATCAGTTTTCCGTCAACAACAGATGAGGCAGTGTTATGATCAAAATCAATATTGATATTGCCTTCATTTCGCAAATGAGATAGTGAAATATTGGAACCTATGACATTACCAGAAACTGTAATGAGACTCTGTGTAAGTTCATGATGTGTTGATAATGTGATGTTTCCTGTATTATATGCTTGAAATAAATGAAGTTGATCTGTCTGTTTAACAATGAGAGTACTCGCAATTTGATCAATAAGTTCAAGATCCAAAGCTATATTGGCTTCATTAAATAAACCTTCAATTTTTCCTTCTACTTGATCAGTTATCAGAACACCTGATATATAGACTTCCATGAGTGCTAATTCTGTTTCAGTTAGAATAGAACCTTCTGGATATAGAAATGAGATGACACCTGTATTTGTTAAACTGTAAATTTCTAAATTCTCATCATCGCTTTCAATTGAACCAAAACCTGCAACATTGAGTTTAAGATCATGATCCATATTGACTTTTATCAATCCTGAATTATAGGCAAAAGCAATTTTTTCTTCCAAATGTGTCAGTAATCCTAAAATACCACCTATATAGATGGTTTCTACCAATTGATTATCTTGATGTGAAAGAATACTACCTTCATTGACTACTTTTTCTAGACTATTAAGGCTACCATGACCAATGATACCTCCAAGATAAACTGTAGAATCACTTGAATCAGCAAAACTTACACCTTGTAGATTCATAGCATTAATCACGCAACTCATAGAAAGCATATCTGATGTGCCTATGATTCCACCAACTGATGCATGATTGGATTTTGTTTCATAGGCATGCAATCCACCATTTAGTGATCCATTGGATGTACTGTTTGTTATCCATCCGCTTCCTTCACCTACAAGGCCACCTATAGATAACTGGCTGATGGGGTCTTGTGCATCTGAAACGATGATTGAACCATTGACATGAACATTGTCAATTAATCCATGGTTCATTTGACCAGCAACAGTTCCTATCAGAATTTCAGTTCTTAGGATAGCATCATCTAAATCATCGGTTGTCACGATTGCATTGACAATATTTAAATTTTCAACAGTACCAAAAAGAGAACTGAAAAGACCATAACTTGCATAATTCCCAATAAATGTTGGTTGATTAATTTTTAAATCAATAATTGCGTGATAGCGAATATCTCCACCTTGTGAAGTTTCTCTTTCATATAAAACAGTTGATTGATTATTAAATGAGCTTTGTAACTTACCACTAAAACCAATACTTGCTGCTTGATATCCTTCGCTTGATATTTGATTCATATCAATATCATGAACAACTGTATATTCTCCATTTCTGAAAGCTCCTGAAATAAGAAGCAATTCATTCATATAGATGAAATCTGTGGCATCATCAATTTCAAAAGTTAAACTTGCAGTATCTAATCCTTGAAGTATAGGATATGGATTAGTAAGTGTTAATTGAGATAATTCAGCATCGCTATTTGCCAAATCCTGATATTGATCATTAAAAAACCATCCATCATCAAACAGTAATGGATCTTGAAATTCTTCTGTTGCTAAACCAATTGAGCTGGCGGTTACTGCATTAACATCAGAATATATTGATTGGTCGTAATAAAGATGTTCTATATAACCGTTGTTAATTGATAAGATTGGACTTGTTGATTCATTTTCAATAACAGCAATTGATCTGATATGCTTGCTTGATACAAAGCTATTCGAAAACTCTCCATAATTAACTGAAACAAGACCAGCCAAATGGAAGGAACCTTCAGCATTAAAACCAGATACTTCTGCTCTATTATCTAATAAATAAGTGTGATTAATAACACCATAATTTTCACCTACAAGTGCAGAAACATAAGCCATGATTCCCCATTCAATTGGTTGTATAATGATTGGATTGACAAGACCTAAATCATGAATATAACCAGTAGAACTCACTTTTGAAAACATGGAAAAATACCTTAATCCAGAATATTCATTCTGATAATATTCTTCCGTCATAATCGTATCAAAGTATAGGTTGGTTATTTCAAAACCTTGACCATCAAATGATCCTGTAAATGGTTCTATAAAGCCAATTGGGTGAAATCTTTGATTAAGATTTTCTTGAACGATTTCATAATAGTCGATATCATTTCCTAAGGCATAATCAAGTCCTAGATAAACAGTTTTATCAATACCCATACAAAGTTCAGATAACAAAAAAAGATCAAATGCTGATTCAATAACATATGTTTTATCGGCTATAATCGAAGCTGTAGAGTTTGAAATTTCGCTAAAATATCGATATTTACTATCATAAACTATTGCTTCTTGTGGGTTTAAATTTAACTCTGTTCCATACCATGAACTTGATGCTTGATAATCGATGGCTTGCATTTTATTTTCATTGAGCGAACCAGCAAATATAAACAAAAAAAGTATGAAAAAAAATACTAGAAATGATTTTTTAAGTATTATTTTTTTCATACTTCATTACCTCCTATTTAATCAAAAAAATCTGTTTCTAATGACCAGAGTTCTGCAAATCTATTAGCCTGAATAACTTCGACTGAAAATCTTAAATAGACAAAGCAGGTTTCATTATAAATTTCATTTTCTCTTGTCTGATATCCATCTCCACCGTCAATCAAATGAATCGTTGTATCTTCATTCTTAATGAGAGCTTCGGAAAGATATGCATAGCCTAGAGTATCGTATATTGGTTGATAATCCGCTCCAACCTTTAATAAAGAAAATGGGTGGTAAAGATTTGATTTTGCTGTATGATAAATCACTTCAACTAATGGATCAATAGGATCTTCTTCATTTAAAATGGTATAAGTTCTTGTAAGCTTCCATTCATCTAAAAGTTTGATTCTGACTCTAGCAGCTATATTAGGATTGATTAGGATATCAATTTTCAAATTTCCAATATAATTTTCGCTTTCTTCATCAAAAGCATTAATAAGGATAACATCATTGATCGCATCATAATATGGACTATTGATGTCAATTGCGACTTCATTAAAATATATGTAGGCTGTAACTTCAAATTCACCAGTATCAATAATGAATCCGTAATCTTGATTGTTTTCAAAATAAGCATAAGCATATAAGGATGTTGAAACAACAGTCATTAATAGAATGATAATCCATAGTAATCGTCTTGAATAAAGAAAGGATTTCATGATATAACCTCACCTTTTGAATTGACTGATTCTATAGATAGTGTGAGTTCAAATGAGATATCTAAATACGACTCTTGGGGTTCCAATGCACCATAATTTCCCCAGATGACAATTTGAAATTCAACATAATCGCCTGGACTAAATACGTTACGATAGATTTCATCAAGAACGACTTGATTATGTACATCTATCGCTGCTAATTGTTCTTCTTGAGTTTCATAACCACTGATAATCAATTCAATTAATTGATCATACTCTGTAATGATTTCTGTCAGTTCACCATTCATGCCTTCGTAAATGACTAAATAAATGATGCCTGGCTGTGCGCCATCGATAGTGACCTTATGTTTTGCTAATGGTGACGTATCTGATGACTCAAGTTTAATGAGCCAAGTTGAAGCCATTATATTCAAAGTGTCTGTTTCATTTAAAACAAAATCATGTTCATAATCGATGAAAGCCAAATCATCTAATATAAGAGATTCGACGACTATCATGTCATTGACATCTAAAGTAAGTGAAATTTCATGAGTTTCTAAAAGAACAAAACCTTTTTTTTGAACATAGGTCAACCAGGCATATGTGCTAGATATCACAATGGCAAACGTTAAAACGATAAGTGTGATGATTATGCCTAGACGTCTCATTAGAGCCTCCTAACTCAATCAATAAGTTGATACACTCATAAAAATATGCTGTATTGTAAACCATTGATTAAGAAATATATTACTATTGAGGTAAGAAATACCCAATTCATCTTGACCAAAAATAGTTGGATCAAAATATAAATTAAAATAAATGACAATCATTGTATCGATATTTCCAGCATTTTGCATCGGCACATTTGATACCAGTGGATAAATACTGTCATTATCATAAGCAAAGAAATTTGAATTATAATTAATTTCGTATTGATCCTTCACGTCACCAGTTTCAACACCAAAATTAATATAAGATATTTTATCTACTTGATAAAAAAATGCGGTTTGCATTTTGTTTTCTTCTAAATCGTAGCCCTCAGATATTAAATCACCTAACTCAAGTTTGAGTGTACCTATTGGATTGTTCACACTTGTGATACGAATTGCGAATGAATATCGTTCTCCTGGAGCAGTGGAGCCCTCTAATAGAATAGATGTAGTGGGATTGAGAATGTTTAGATAACATAGATCTTCTGTCCCAACATCACATGTATTATCAATTAATGTCAGTTCTGCACTACCATCTCTTGATTCATTTTGATAGATGAAAAATTCATACTCTGCTTCAATTTCTGAAATACTAGTTACCAAGTTAGCATTATTTGTATTGGTTAATGTAAACCATGCATAGGTTACACAGGTTGTCATCATGAGAGCAAAGACAAAGTAAAAGACAGATGCAAATGCAAGTTTTCTGTATTTACTTTTGTTGAGCTTGTTCATAGACTCACCTCGTAAAGTTATTAGAACTGTTTCTTTATTGATGTCAAATAACTCTGGCATTCAACAAATTCTGTTTTCCCAAAGAGTTTTGTTATCAGTTTAGACAGTTCGTCAATTTCTTGTTGCATGAAAGGCAAGTTTAAACTTTCAAACTTTCTTAGTATCTTTCTAGCAACCATATAATCAAGCGCTTCAACTTCAGATCCGCCGCATGCTACATAAACTGGGACGAACATCTTAATTTGTTTCATAATTCGGTTACCAAATGTAACCTTGAAATTATCTGTAATAAACTGGTCAAGTTTTTCTAGACGATCCATTGTATGTTTTGAGATACCATTATCATGAATGGCTATTTTGAATAGTTGATTCAAATATTCATAGCTCATGGTGATATTTTCAGTATCAGGTGCATCGATAAAACTTGATTTGGTATTCATTTCAATTGGTGTTGCTCTATCGTAGACTTTATCAGTAATCAAAAATGTTGAATCATCTTTATTTGCTGTTCCAACAAACCAAACATTTTGTGGTAAAAGAATTTTCCCATTCACCAAATGTTCGGGATCTCCAGGTTTTGTATCAGCTACAACATCAACTAACCACTGATCAGCATCTGGCATTTCAAGTAATGATAATAGTTCTGCAAAATAATATTCAACACGTGCGAGATTCATTTCATCTAAAACGATGATATTGATATCTTCACGGTAAGTTGTTTCATAAATCGCCTTTAAAAAATCTGTTTCATTGAATTTCTTCGTAAATTCATTTAAATAGCCAATCATTTCAGCACGATCTCTCCATGAGGGTTGAACAGAAATAATACTGGCATTGTTGCCGAAAAATTTACCCATTGCATATGGTAATGATGTTTTCCCTGTTCCAGAAATACCTTCAAGAATCATTGTCTTTGATGTGGCTAATCCTGAAACAAACGCTGAAATGATTTTTCGATCATAGTATAGATTTAATTTAGATGCAGCAAAATCGATGAATTTAGTAACAATCGTTTGCAAATTAATCATGTGTTCTTCCTTCATGATTGTAATAGCATTTTCATTATGATATATTTCATCAACTTTATGTAATTTGATAAAACGTGAATTTAAGTGGAGATCATCAAGTGCATTCTCTTCAGAATTTTCATCTCCATCTTGATTAGGATTGATGCCTAGATTTGATACCTTCATAGCAAGAATCTTATTCTTTTCTTCAATAAGTTCGATTGTTTTTTGGTTCAAAGCGGTAATTTCTTCAATCAAATTTTCTTTTTCAATTTCAATTTTGCTAAATCTAACATATTTTCTAATTACTTTAAATAACTTATACATGATGATGCCAAAGAATACTGAACTGGCAATAATAACTACAAGAGCCATAACCCAATCAAGTAGTGAGAAATTTGAACTCGCAGTAAAGAATTCTTTTCCAATTTGAGTAAACCCATCTGAAAACAATTGAGCGATAGCTTGAAAAATATTTCTGAAAAAATTCAGAATAATTTGAAAAAGCTGATTTAATAAATTTGTATAATAGCGCCCAAACTCTTTCATATGATCTCCTTACATTCTCAATTTAACTATTTTTTCATAGTCAACTTCTGTAATCCAATTAGACATTAATTGATGTCTAATTCTATTTGTTTCATTTTCGAGACTTTTTAAAATTCTTTTATAAGATCTGTTGATTCTAGCTTCTGATTTGATTTTATTGAAGTTGCTCAGATTTTTAAATAATCGCACACTATCAACTAATAGGATAACTAAAACTGGAAATATGACGAAGATAGCAAATCCTTTTGGTGATTGAAGATAATCCAAAGACGCACCTAAACCCGTAATTGATGATTGATAGACTGCTAAGATGTCATCTGCCTTTATAGGTGTATCTGCTTCAAATGAATCATCAGCTTGTGTCTGAAAGAAAATCGTTTCTTCAACAGTATATATATTAATGATTCTATGTGTGATGAGTTGATTTATTGTTTGGTCATAATAAGTCACAATATCACCAACTTTTAATTCCTTGATTAAGGATTGATCTAGCATCTTAACTAAAACAACATCACCTGATGCAAATGAATCTTGTTGTTCACTATTCATCGAATCTGATTGTACGGATAAGAATCCAGATCCAAATACATTTGCAATATCACTGTTTTGTTTAATTTGGATATTGGCAACGGTAAAAATGAGCACAAAGAAAATGATAGTGTAAAATAGGATGGTTGAAAATATAGATAATGTTTTTTTTAATATTATCCGATTAGAATTTCCCATAAATACTCCTTTAATCCTTTGTTTATAACCAAATGAAATATCAAATGTAAAGGGTTGAGTGCACCAACATGGGTGCACTCACCTAAATTTACATGAATGATATTTCTAGAAAGTAAGTTGTATATTAAACTGTTGTTCCTTCAAATGAAAATGAAGTCGTAATCATTCTACCTAAAAGAGAATTATATGCTTCTGCATCCCAACCTTCAAACCATATTCTAATTGAGATTTGTCCCCAATAAGTTGTGTCATATGTTGAATCTACTGTCATGTGTAGAACTAATTGAGTATTTAAGCTGTTGACTAATGTAACTGTTGAAGGTGTAACAACTGCATCTGTTCCAGTAATTAATGCACCAGTCTTTTGGAAATAGTAATTATAAGAACCTGGATCACCAATACCTGCATTACTTAAATCAACGGGTGTTACGCCATCTCCACCAAGCGCTGAATTATAAGCACCAGAATTATCACCATCTGGAAGCTCATAAATGACTACTGAATCAGATAAGTGATTACCAAGAATTGAAATGCGCATTGCGTTAGCTGGATTAACTGAAACTGATCCAGAAGAAAGTACTGCGGTACCTCCTACATCAGAAGATCTTGTAAAAGATACGTCTGAAATCCATGTAGCAGTTGTTCCCAATAAAGAAACGTTTGTCCATTCAATAGCATTTGCATTATTCGATCTGAATAAGAGGTTGAGTCTAAGAACGGATGCTGTGCCATCATCAGTGACACCTAAAGTGCTCAATGTCATGAAATTGGAATAGCCTGTTGTTGTTGTCACATGATTAAATGCAAACCCACTAGGATATTGTGCTACTATATATGCATCTATCATTTCTGTTGTAAGGGATGTTACCCAGGTTATACCATCTAGGGAAACTTCAATACCATTATCGGTTACTACGTCGGATTCAAATGGTTGAACCTCAGAAACGTTTGTAATCGTGAACCACGCGAATGTTGTCGTACCAAATGCAAGCACTGATAAGAGAACCGCTACTACTGATAAAACTAATTTTCTAGCAATACTACTCATGATTTAATCTCCTTTTTTTTTATAATATTTTTATTCATATAGACTACTGCTTTTAGCAGCTTTGAATTTTAGTTGAATTTTGATTCTGTCACTTAGAATTGAGTTGAATGCATCGGCATCCCAACCTTCTATCCAAATGTTAACGATCACTTTGCCTCGATATAATGTTTTTCCGTGATTACTGATTGCATCGCTTGGCTGAAGCGTGGCGATGAGTGATTCATCATCTAATGCTCGATAAGGATTGTCAGGATCAAATGTTGTTAGATGATACTTAGCATCTTGTATTTCTGTTGGTGTAGCTAATGGAACTTGAGAACACATTAGGAAGTAACTATAAGCTCCAAAACTAACACCATATCCTCTTTCTGGATTTTCTGATGGGTCATAAATAAGTGTCCTTAAATCTTCAAAGGTTCGTGTATCCAACAAGTTTTCTTCATCGATGATTTCTTGAAATGAAATTCTTATTGCTTCACTTCCATAATATGTATCTACTTGATTTTTTTCTACGATATCTGTCACTGATGGTCCATTAATGAAATTGAAACTTGGTTTCCATGTTACACCTTGTGACACGACATATGTTCCACTGGATGTTGTATCAAATGTTATCAATGAACTTACATTTTCAATCAAATAGATTTCATGTTCATTTCTATCTGTCTGTAACCATATTTCAAATGATACGTAATGATTGTTAGCGATGACAGTTTCATCAGTATGGTAACCACCTCGAGAAAAATGAATCCCATCAAGTGAAGTAACGTCTGTTAACTTAACATCTTTAATCAATTGATCTAATGAATCTGTACTGAGTTCTCTTGAATAGTTAATACCATCAAGTGAAATCAAGAGTTCATTACCAGTTGCTGTCGTGATTGACATACCATCTAGAGAATTTACGGAAGCCATACTGATCCATGCATATGTCACAGTTCCAAAGAGTAATAAGACGAATGCTAAAGCGATGAGGGACAAATAAAATCTTTTAATATAGAGCAACATGATCTAAGCTGAATCCTCATCAATCGAAAATACCATTTGTAATTTCGCCATTCCACCAATGATAGCATCTGTTGTATCTGGGTCGTGTCCCTCTAACCAAACAACAACACTGTACTTTCTAATCTCACTGGGTTTAAAGTTTGTAATCTTTTTTCTCGTAATGATTGTATCTGATAAGAAATATTTTGTTTCCGGTAAAGTTGATGGGTAGATTGGAAAATGGCCAAATTCATCTGCTTTATCCGGTTTCTGAAATATTGTCTCAATACCATCTTCAATAACTAAAACTCGAATTGATTCATCTAAGTTGTTCTGTATGTCTGTAAGTTTAATGCTGTATATAACGTTAACTGTTTCATTGCCTTCGTTTTTAATATAAAATGTGTAGGCGATATAATCATATTCGGGATCAATAAAACTTCCATTTGTCAAACTTACTTCATTTAATTTGATCCAAGAATACGTTATGTCTCTTGCTTCGGATACGGGTTCTGTCATCAATTGAGGCTGACAAAACTCAAATGTGATATCGTTTGATAACACGATGCCTCGCTGATAGGCGTTGTAGTCAACTGACATGACGAAGTTTCCTGCATTTTGCCCATAATAACTAACTAAAGCAAACAATACCATTAAGAAACCTGATATTGAGAAGCTAAGTGATAATAGCTTTTTTTTCCTTAGCATCTTTTTGGGTAAAAGCATTTTTGTCATGTACATCAGCAGACACTTCCTTTCCTAACACTATGATTATAGTCATAAGAATTTTCTATTCTATTAACGAAACATTAAGTTTTTATTAAATATTAGTCAAACAAACACACATAAAAAAAAGATCCCTTTAGGGATGCTCTTTATTAAGAAATATGGTAAATAAATAATTTAAAACATTTATACGATTTTCATGAGTTTTAAGACTTTTTTATAGAGTTCGACACCTTTTGAGAGGACAATCTCATCAAAATTGAAATAACAACTGTGTAACGGATGGATATAATTTTTACTTTCGTTTTTTGTTCCTAACATCACAAACAAGCCGGGAACCTTTTTTTGATAGAAAGCAAAATCTTCAGCAAACATCATCGGTGAGAGTAACTTGTATTCATTTTGAGCAAATGATGATTTAACCATTTCGAACAATTGATGATCATTGATGACAGGTGGATAATAATCCATGATGTCATTTTCAACTTTGACTTCACATGCCATTTCAATACCTTGATCGATAGCACGCATTCTTTTCTTTAATAATGCATAGATATCGGAAGTAAATGCTCTAATGGTTCCTGATATTTTGACTTCATTAGCAACGATGTTTCTAGCTTCTCCTCCGTGTATTGTCCCAATGGTGATAACAGCAGAATCTAAGGGATTGATACTCCTACTGATGATTGTATGATACAAACCCACCAAAGATGAGGCTGCCAATATTGCATCATTACTTAAATGAGGTTGAGCAGCATGAGCGGATTTTCCTTTAATCGATAAATTAAACTCCCCATTTTGAGCAAGCATCGGACCATCAACCAATCCATAGAGACCTTCTTCAAGTCCTGGAAATAGATGAATCCCGAAAATTTGAGAAATATGGTATTTTTCAAAGATACCTTCTTCGATGATGACTTTAGCCCCACCAGGTCCTTCTTCAGCTGGTTGAAAAATGAAAACAACAGTTTTTTGTAGATTTTTTAATTTTGAAACATATTCTGCAAACCCAAGTAACATCGTCATATGCCCGTCGTGCCCGCACGCGTGCATTTTATGAGGATGCTTGGAAGTAAAACTGACTTGAGTCTTTTCATCTACTGGTAATGCATCCATATCTGATCGAAAAGCTATAGATTCACTGGATAACCCTTTTTTTTGGGCAATGATACCAGTTTTTGCTACAACTTCAATTGCATATCCCATAAGTTCTAGTTCTCTTTTAATATATGCGTGCGTTAAAAAGAGATCAAATGCCAACTCAGGTATTTGATGTAACTCTTGTCTATACTGTTTGAGTTTGTTGTCATTCATTCTAATGGCTCCTTTAATTATGCAAGTTATTGTTCGTGGATTAAGAGTTTCTGTTTTAAATCAACATGAAGTGGGCCAGAATACCCTCTCATACTTCCATCCTTACCGATGACGCGGTGACAAGGTACAACGATACCAATTGGATTTTTTTTGCATGCCTGTCCCACAGCACGAATGGCTTTTGGTCTATCAATCTGAACAGCAATTTCTTGATAGCTTCGAGTTTGTCCATAGGGTATGGTTAACAAAGCATTCCAAACCTCTTGCTGGAAAGGAGTTCCTCTTTTATATTTGATTGGCAAATCAAAATTTTTGCGCTTATGAGAAAAATACTCACTTAGTTGCTTGATTGTTTCATCAATCAGTGGATTGCAATCCGTTTGAAGATCAAGATCGTCAAACATCATATCTGTAATACATCCATCATCTATCATGAAAAAAACCATGCCAAATTGGCTCTTTACTTTACCTACCATTATTACACCTTCATTTATATATAATCTTATCGTCTATTTTGATTGTGATTTTCGTGGAATATGCTGTCAATCAAAATAATGATTGCTAGTAAAAAAACAACTTTCGAATCATCATGGATAGTTATGACATATGAATCTCCCCATGAAATCCATTTCTTTTGAACATTAGCAAGTTCGACACCATCTTCAAATAAGGTGAAATTATGAGCAAAATAATCACCTTCCAATGTGATATTTCCTAATTCACTTTCAATTTCAACTTTTGGTTTTAAAAATGAGAATTTTCTTTTAACAACAGCGATTTCTTTTCCTTCAGGATCTGAAAGATAATATTTAGCTAAAAAACTAAATATTTTTCTTCTAAAATTAAATAAAACGGTTTCTGTAGATGTCTCAAGAAATTTCATTCTTCTTGAGATTGAAAACATCTTACCTTCACAATGATAAATCACATTCTGTTCTTGATCAAACACCTTGTAGCGATCTCTGAATGAAAATACTTTTTGTTTCATGTAAAAATTCTTCATATGGACCTCTTTCCTATTTGTGTTATTATTATGTTCTTATTATACCTATTATTGTTCTAAATTTATGAAGTTGATTGATAAAAAAATGTTTTTGTGTGTTATGTTGCACAAATTTATTCATTACTTATTCTTTTCTCCTAATAGTTTTTCTTTATTGATAACATCATTTTTTAATAAGAATGGTGCCCAATTTCTTTTTATAATATCCGTATGGCTTCCCCAGTATTTCAATCGATCATAAAACCATTTGGTCTCTCTCTCAATAATCTGATCTTTCAACAATGGGTTGTTTTCTTTAACAAATGCGGAAAGTCCATATATGACAAACCATATGGCATGTGTTTCAACATGAACCGTGCCTAAAACATGTCCCATTGCGTGTGCAGCAGCACATGCTGCTTGATCTTCTTCTACTAAAAAAGCAGCTTTGTGAGCATCAAGTGCAGCTTTTTTGGCTACTGGCATTTTGATTTCACCTTTTGACCATGCTATAGTAGCGTTAAGTGCTTCTCGAGGACGAGAGTCAGTTTCATATTTTTGCTCAAAAATAGCTAAAACACGTGGAGCACAATCAATAACCCATAAAACTAAACAACGATGACTTTGTTCTTTTATAAGATTGAGGATCTTTTGCACTTCAGGACTTTGGCGATTAAATAGTATTTTCTTCAATTTAAAACCACCTTCACACTAATACTTTAATTATTCACCTTTCATATCTATGATTTCAGATTTTCCCATGATCACATCCATAGATAAGCTCACAGATTGACCAATAGCTCTTTCAATATCATCAGGTTCAACATCAAAGGCATCGACAATATACTTCTGATCTATATATGCATATCTAGTCATGATATTTACTAATTCCATTAAATCAAGTCCTGATTCTATACCTTTTTCCTGATACTCTTTGAGTTTCGATTTCATAGCAAAACGATATAAAAATTTAGGAATGGTGATAATCTTTTTATTGGGTTGACCCATATACTTATGAAAGATTTTAAGCATCTGTTTCCATGTCATATTATAATAACCAACAGGGTAATTTTGGCTTTGTTGTGCATTTTCCAATGCGCCAGCAATAGATTGGGCTACCTGTCTTACAGTAACCATGGTGGTACCACCTTTAGGGTACATAGTAACTTTTTTCATCAGTTGAATTTGCTCAACCAAAAAAGTCCATACTGGTTTTCTACCTGGTTGAGTACCAAAAATATAGGGTAGTTCCAAGACTGATACACTCATCTTTTTATCAGCAAACGACAAAGCCATATTGGCCTGATCAACTCTACTTCTGATATATGGATGATGATTGTATAAATCTAAATCTCTCCAAACTCTTGCAAAATAAGAAAAATAAGAACCCAAAACAACGACATGTTTTACACCAGATTCCTTGGCTATTCTTATTAATCTTTCGAGTGGAGTAATGTTATATTTTGCATAAAAATCATAAATGGGTTTTGTACCTTCAATCCGTTCATCGACACCAGCAGCAAAAACAAAACCGTCCATTCCTGTCATGAAGGTTCTAATTTCTTGATCTGTTAGTTCTAGATAGTTAGCCATCGTTAATTTCATTTCTTGTGGTAATCTAGCACCAACAGGAAGAGGTGGCAAAGCCATTGATGAAACCTGATGTCCTCTTTTGATGAGTTCATAAGCAGCTTCTAACCCTAATAGTCCTGTTCCACCAATCATGAATACATTCATAAGTTATCCTTTCTAAAGATCAAATCAGCAATCTATACATATCGATTATTCTTCAATAAGTCGATAAGCTTTTTTTACTTCTTTATTACTGATATCTACAAATATCACTTCAAAATCATTTGTGAGAACTCCATTTTCTTTCATCTTGTCGGGGTAGTAATTATACATCATTCTAATTTGAAATGAATTTGACTTAAATTTAGACAATTTGAAATCATTAAATATAGAATTTACTTGATCAACTTGATGCATATGAGTTCCATCTATTTTTGAATCATAGATGATAATTTCTGCACCACAGTTATTACAAATAGCTTTTACCATCAGTTGCTGATCTTTTTTTGCGAGATGAGATGTAAAAACACCTCTTGTTTGCTTACCGGTATGTTGTATTTTAAACAAATTAGAACCACAAGCACACGTTATATCTGCACTCAGCGCTTCTTCTCCAAGTTCTTCAATTTTTGATAAGTAGTCAAGTACTCTGAGTTTGCTCATTAAGTTACCTTCTTCTCTTTTTTCAATGTCGCTTTTTATTCTACTTTTGTCATCCTGTTCTATTCCACAAAAGTACAGCTATTTTAATACGAGCAATGCAATACTTTCTACATGAATTGTCTGAGAAAACATATCGACTGGTTGAATAGATACAAGATTATATGCTTTTAGCAATATAAGTATATCTCTAATCTGTGTTCTGGGGTCACATGATATGTAGACTATTTTTTTAGGTTTAACATCCAAAACAGCATTCAAAAAACTTTCAGATGAACCATCTCTTGTTGGATCCATAATTAAACAATCTACTTTGCCATTATGAATCTTCAAATAGTTTTCAACATCATCATGAACAAAGGTTACATTTGAAATTTGATTAATTTTTTTATTATTAACAGCATCTTGGTGTGAAGATAAATTCGATTCGATAGCAATGACTTCTTTAGCTCTTTTTGCTGCGAGTAAAGAAATGGTTCCAATCCCAGAATACGTGTCCATAACGACATCATTAGCCTTAATATCAGCTGTATCTAGTGCTGTTTTATAGAGTTTAATCATCTGTAAAGGATTTATTTGATAAAAAGATTTAGACGATAATCTAAAGGCTATCTCATCGATTTGATCTTCGATATATCCTTTTCCACATATTATTTTTTCTTCATCAAGAAGCACTTGTTTTGTTTTTTTACGATGAATATTTTGAATTACAGTTTGGACCAAAGGATGTTTTTGAATGAGTTCAGATGCAATCTTTTTAGCATTGGGCAACAAATTTCCATTCGTCACAATAACTACCAACATTTTTCCACTATGATACGATTTTCGAATTAAAATGTGTTTAATCATTCCCGTATCTTGGTCAAGTTCATAAGCTGGAAGTTTATACTTAACAAGTAATTCTTCTATCGTCTGAAGTACAGCATTTCCTGCTTCATCTTGAATATAACAATTCAAAAATGGTAAAATATTCTTGCTGTTTTCTTGAAACAATCCCAATCTCAATTTCTTATTTTTCGTGGTTGCACTTGCTACAATCTTATGACGATAGTTCAGTGGTTTCTCACTTTTTATAATAGGCAAAATATCAGTTTTGATATTATTTCTTAAAATGAGTTTGTATATCAAATCTGTTTTCATTCTCAGTTGTTCATCGTATTTGATATGAAGAAAATCGCATCCTCCACACTCATAAAAAATCGGACAAATAACTCTTGTGCGATGGATTGATCGTGTAATGATATCGTGCTCATGAACGACTCTGTTTTTGCGATTGATGAATTCTGCTTTTTCTTGAGGCAACATATACCGCACTTTAAAGTTATTCTCACAAACAGATTCGGTTAAGTCATTGAGTTTTAAACATGTAATTTCCATAAGATACCTCTATTTCATTATAACATCAAAAAAGAAAAAGGGCCAAGCCCTTCTACTTTTCAATCTTCTTTAGCATCATCAACAATCTATTTATTATTCATAAGTTCTTCATGCTTGATTTTGTATATCTCTTCAACTGCTAAACTTAATTTTGTCACCACATTTTTTTGAGTTAAAGGATAAATATAATAGGTATCATCATGTGTTGATAAGTCGACACAATCACCTTTTCCAAAGTAGTCATATTCAATATGAAGACCATACATTGAAAGGGGTGGCTTGATTAACTCAAGTTTGTTTCCAAATTCTTTTCCTTCAAGTACAAACCCATTCATATCGTGTTTTAATTTACCTTTGCCTAGGAGTATATAACCTTTAGTGTTTGGTAGAGATTCAATAGAAACTTCATCTTCAAAGGAATAAGTACCCTCGTCAATCTGTTTTCTGACTTGAGCGCGTTCAAACTCGTACCAATCAGGAATATGAGGAAATTCAGTAGGACCTTCGGTCGCTTTTAATCTTCCATAAACATCCATCACGTACGTTTTCTTGCACGAAGTGCACCAAATTTTATCTTCATCAGAATCCATGACATGCTCTTTTAGGCAACTTGGACATTGATAAAGTGGTTTGTGAAGATTTTTTGCTCTATTTTTGAAATCAATTTTAATTTGATTGTCAAATTGCCACTTATACTCATCATAAATAAAGGCTTGATTGATACGTTCATTAATTTCTTTTATAGACAACTTGTCAATTTCATCTATTGTAATGATTTGTGTCATATCTGCTTTAAGTGGAACTTTTCTCATATCAAGATTCCATACTGGCTGTGTTAGATAATTACCGTGCATATTGAGCATTACAACGGGATGCTTAAGAATTTTCACCATTTTACCTAAAGATTCTGGTAGGATAGCAGTTGTACCTATCAATGAGTATCTCGCCTCAGGATAAATAGCAACGATGTTCTTCAGTTTTTCTAAACCATATTTGATTTGTCTGACTAGTTTAATATCGCTGGTAAACTTGCGTTTGCAAATCGCTCCAACATTTCTAAGCAGCCATTCTCTTTTAATAAAGCCATCAATAGCTACGATGTAGTTTGCTCTTCTTGGAAAAATCGCAGCAGTTGTGACCTTGAAATCAATAAATGCATGATGCGTCGCAAGTAAAATATAAGGAGGTTTCAATCCCTTCATTTTGACTTTATTGACTTTTAATTTTCTACTCCAAACCGTTGGAAAACTGAGTAAATAAGCCAATGGTGTGAGGAAAAATCTTTCTTTAAGTGGTTTTTTATCAAAATCAAATCTTTTCAATTCATCCATAATTAACTCCCATTTTCTTATTTATCAATATTCTTTATGTAAATATACAACTTGATTATTTCCTTGACTCTTAGCTAAATACATCGCATGATCAGCACGATTTATGGCTTGAAGTAAACTTTCTTTTCTATCATGTATTGTTGCACCAACAGAAATGGTTGTTTTTAGTCCTTGTTTAATACCCCGAGATACAGAGTTTTTAACGAGAATTCTCAATTTTTCTGCAACAAACTCAACATTGTCTTGATCGGCATTTCTCAATAAGACCAGTATTTCATCACCACCGTAGCGGATAACAAAATCGTTGCCTTTCAAATTATATTGAATAGTCTTTGAAATGTTCTTCAGAACCTCATCTCCAATTAAATGTCCGTGCTTGTCATTGATAAGTTTAAAATCATCAACATCTATGAATAGAATACCTAATTTTTCATCCTCAGATATCGCTTGAGCTAATGTAGGAAATTCTTCGTGAAGAAATCTACGATTAAACAAGCCAGTCAAAGGATCAAGTAAAGATAATTTTTTTTGAATAATAAGCTCCTCAAGCAATAAATTTCTTTCGGTGACATCCGTAAATACTTCGATAGCACCGATGGTTTCACCATTTTCTTCATAAGGAATAACACGAACATGAACTCTGACACGGTGACCATTTTTATGATGAAGATAAACGAAATCTTCAATGACTTGATTTGTTTTTATACTTTCAACCAATGGACATCCATCAAGACACAGCTTTTTCCCCTTTTCATCGACATGATTCAATTTATTATCAAAACAAAAAGTATTTATCATTTCATCTTTTTCAAATCCACTGATTTGAGATGCCGCAGGATTAAAGTAAAGTATCTTACGTTCCTTATCGACAATGTAGATTGCCTCATGAAAAGATTCAAATAATATTTTAAGTTTATTCAATGTTTGCATAATTTACCTCCAAGTTATTTTTGTTGAAATCCCTGACGCTTCTGACTACCCCATGATCCACTTTCTCTAAGTGCTGAAAAAGTTGAGAATACGCGTTGTACACTCATCAATTGTCTATATCCGAAGTTTTCAACAATAGCCATTATTATCAGTATACCAGTTTCTCTATTTGTATAAAACACATTTCTCTTTTCTGCGATATATAATGAAAATAAAGAAATAACAATTCCAAACCCAATAGTTACAGCCAATAGCACAATAATTAGAGGTGTATTTAGTATTCCCAATACCAATCCAGTAATCAGTGCAAGATAACCAATAACTTCCAAAAATGGACCAATCATTTCAAAAATGAAAAAATATGGGAAGCTGATCATTCCTGGTTGCTTGTAGCGAGGATTAAGCAATAATCTACGATGATAACTCAAGATGTCAAGTAACCCTCTTTGCCATCTATTTCTTTGTTTTAGTAAACTGTGTAAATCACTAGGTAACTCCGTATAGCAATTGGCATGATGTACATATTCTACTCGATATGGTTTTTTTGCCTTAAGTGCCTCGTAGGTTAATCGAACGACAAGTTCCATATCTTCACCTACGGTGTCTTTTTTTAAATCACCACTAATTGTCAGATAACCACCTGTATCCAATAATGCTTTTCTCTGAAAAAGCCCAAAAGCTCCAGAGATGATAAGTAAACTATGAAGTTTTGACCATCCGATTCGGCCCGTAGTAAATGCTCTAAGATATTCCAATGTTTGAAACCGAACTAAAGTCTTTTTGCCTAACCCGCTATGCTCTATTTTGCCCTTATCAACGATACAACCATTAACCGGTACAATATTGCCACCCAGAGCAATATGATTGGTTGAATGATCAAGTGCAACACTCATCAGTTTTAGTAATGCATCTTCATCTAGTAATGAGTCTGCATCAATACCACAAACATAATCATTTTTAGCAACATTGATACCCAAATTTAAAGCATCTGCTTTCCCACCATTTTGTTTATCAATAACGATTAGATTGGGTATTTGCTTGTTGACATAAACTCCTCTAAGTGCTTTTGTTTTCAGTTTAAGGTTGAAAAAAGGATGTTTTCTTTCTAGCTCAAAATGTTCGACTAAAACTTGAATCGTTCGGTCCTTAGATCCATCATTAACAACAATAACTTCGTATTTTGGATATTTTAGATTTAGAAGTGATGTAATGCTTTCAATAATGCTTTTTTCTTCATTATATGCGGGAGCAACAATAGAAATACTAGGTAAAATATTATGTTCAAATAATAGAGTTTGTGTTTTAATCTCCCATAAATCAAGTCGTTCTTTTGCTCCTTTTACTGAGATTAATAACAAGAGTATATAAATACCATTTGCAAACATGAAATAGAAAACAAGATAATTATTAACACTAACAACAAAATACTCAAAAACATTTACTGTTCCATTAAAGATGACTCTCAAGTGAGAAAAGAAAAATATGATTGGAAAAATAATAATAGAAAAAAAGATCCATTTTAAAATCCAAGTCACCTTATTTGTTTCTACAAGTGGTTTCTCGCGAGGAATAACAGGCTGATTCTGTTTTACTATCTTTATTCTCTTGAGAACTCTTTCTTCTAAGTAAATGGAAAACTGATCGTATAAATATTGATCTTTTTGGGCATATTGTTTAATCATAGGTAAAAGAATTTTTTCAATACTTTCACCCTTATTTGAATTGACAAAATCAATAAAATCTTCAATAATATGCAGATTGAGTATATCTTCTAGTATTTGTTTAATATACTCGAATCCAGTTGATTCCAACTTGAGCATCAAATAATCCATGCGATGGGAGAGTACTTTAGCAATGGCTATTTGTTGAAATCTACTTTGATTATGTTTGTACTTATCTATAATATAGATTAATAAATCCGATGAATCAAAAACAATTTTAGATAAACTATTGGTTCTATCTTCATCTAGAGGAGATCCATTCATCGAACGAAGTAAATTTTCAACCATTGTTTGATTGACCATAGATGCTGCAGCTCTAATAGCAACGCGTTTGATGTCATCATCTTCATTTTTACAAAATATGTCATTTGCTATTTCTTCCGGATGCATCCTTGCTATTGCTCCTATAGATAAAAACTTGATGTCCTTATCAAGGATGGATTCATGAAATGTTCTAAGAACATATTTCTTTAACCCTTCATCATATGTATTCCCAGCCAACTCAATCAATAATTTTTTGACTTCTTTTCGTGAATCATTGAAATAATGTGGAACAAATGATTGTATTTGAGTATAATGATTCTTCATCAAGGAACGAATCCAGTTTTGATAGTTTTCAGATGATCCTTCGAGACTATTGATAATATGAGCAAAAATTCCAGCATCCAAAATTTCATTGATCGAGAAAATGAGATAAAACAGAACGCTCTCGTTCTTTTCTTTAAACAATCTCATTCTTAGCAATTTCCAAGCTTGATCAGTTTTAAGTGTACTGACGTAAAAAATAGCAATTTTTCGTTTAATTTTACTATGAGAATTTAGTCTTTTTATTTGCCTTTTTGTAAATGCCATTTCACATAAATCTGCAACAACTCGATTCCTGACTTCTTGTTCGATTTGCACATGTGTCTCAATATCAATATATGCATCAAAAAAGAACTGATTTGATAATTCAGTTGTTACAGGATCTTGATCAAAATATTTTTTGAATAAATAGTCCCTTGCTTCACTTTTCAACCGAAGCACACGTCTATTTAAATGTTTTTGAATTGCAATAGCTATAATGAGACATATGGAAAGTCCAATAAAACCATAGAATATGATCCATGCAGTAATGATACTCATTGTTGATTCACCCATGCTTTATAACGTTTGACGTGTCCGATGAGTTCATCAGGTATGATTGGTTTTTCAAGCATTAGATTGACATTAAGTAGGTTCCCACGTTTAATGTTTTCTAAAGTTTTATTGTGTGAAACCATAATGAATG
This sequence comes from uncultured Mariniplasma sp., assembly GCA_964587475.1. GTDB lineage: Bacteria > Bacillota_I > Bacilli_A > Acholeplasmatales > Acholeplasmataceae > Peloplasma. The sequence continues at coordinate 16,825 of CAZPLF010000007.1, read as the reverse complement.
GTATATTAAAGAAATCTTTGCTCTCATTAAGCATTTGCTTAAGTGAAAATCCATCTATCTTAGATAAGTTAATTTCTGAAATGATAACATCTATCGTATGCTTCTCAATAATTTCAATAGCTTCAGCGACACCGTGTGCTATTCTCACATCAAAATTAATGCGTTTAAAAATGCGGTTCAACATATTAAGATTAACTTCATCTTCATCTACTAAAAGTATACTTCCATCGGTAATTTCGTGGAGAACACTCGTATGATCAATGATTGCACCAGGTCCTTGTTTAATAGCAGTCAAACCTCTTTTATTAAGTAAATCGAAAATAGCTCTAATTTGCTGTTCAGTATCTAAATTAAGATCAATTTCATCTAAATCAACAGTACTCACAGCAGCTGATACTTTATTGATAAAAAGATTTGAATCTGCTATTTGGTTTCTAAAATTAAGAGCAGAAGATTGAATGTTAGCTGGAATCGTTGATTCCTGATAAACAATAATACCAGGACCATTTTGCTTGAAAACCAAAGAATCCGGTCTAATAATTTGTTGAACCTCATAGGTCATATTTCTAATCGCTTCATCGCCATTTTCTTTACCAAACTGTTGATTAATATCTAGCAATTGATCTAATTGAATTAAAATGAACCCTTTTGTCTTGCCTTCAGTTTTTGATTTTTCAAGATCACTTCTTAATAATTGTATGAAGAAATCTTGATTGTAAAGTTTGGTTATCGGGCAGCGCATGAAGCGGTCTGCTGTGTTTTCAACTTCATTTCTAAGTTCTTCTATATGCTGCTCTAATTCTAAATTAATTTGACTTAAAGAATCAGATTTCATAGTCATTTCAACGAATTTTGATAGATAGACATTCGGCTTACCAACGCCATATTCTTCGAAGTATCTATTAACAAGAGGTTCAAGTATTGTAATCCATTTGATACCTTTTTTCACGTATATATGCTCAAAGAATCCATGCCATAATTTATATCCATCCAAGGTTGTTTTTTTAAGCATTAATGGATCGGGTTGAAGACTCATAGGTGTTCCAATAAACGTATTAAGTATTTCAATTTTTGAATACGTCTTTTGTAAATGATTGATCATGTGATTAATAATCTCTCGATAATTAATGCACTTTTCACCTTCTTGATCATATGTAAAAACTTGATAATTATTATAGAAATCAAGCAATAATTCATAAGCAAATATTGAATCAATAATCTGTTTAGAAATTAAATAGCCCATTGAAGGAAAAATCATTTGAATATTGAATTCATGGACAATTTTTAGAGGTCTTTGAATGTACATGCTACTCGGCATGTTATTTTTATGGTATGCAAAAATAGAGCTTTTTATGTGATTTATACTTGGAGAAACATCATTATCATAGTCACTTGAGAACAAAGTTGAAGAAAACAATGCCAAAAAGGATGGCATAAATGTCATAAACATCTCAGGAAAAGGAAGAAATATCATTGGTATAAATTTAAAAACAATTTGATTTTGATGAACAAATTGATTGTTTAAATCATCTATATATTCAAATTCAAATGTGGCATTTGAGTTTCTAATTTGTTGTGCGTAATATTTATTCGTAACAATTTTTCCTTGGAATCCGTGTTTTACTAAATCACATAAAACATGATAGGTTGAAGCATTGATTTGCTGAAGTACTAAATGTGTGATTGAACTGAGTTCAACATGCTTACTTAAATGACTCTTAAAAGATTCCAAAACTTGAATAGGAGGTACATCAATGAGTATAAACAAGTCATTAAAATGGACTAAGTAATTATTATAGGCATGAGTATGATCTATAATAAAAGAACCTAGATGGTTAATGTAGTCTGTATTCAAAATTTTTTCATGAGAATTATTCATATAAGCCTCCTAATGCTATATATTAAATTTTACCATATAATTCACAATTATTTTCACATTAATATTATCTTCTTACCAGTTAATTTAAAAAAAATAGTCTAGAATTCCTAGGCTATTAATTCCATTTTCTTAGCTGTTTTATAAATAATCTCAACAGCTTTATCTAATTGTTCTTTGGTATGTAATGCCGATACCATACATCTAATTCTTCCTTTTCCTTTAGGGACAGTAGGAAAAACAATACCTGATACATAAACACCATTTTTAAGCAGATTAGCTGAAAACTCCATGGTTATGCTTTCTTCACCAATCATAATTGGTGTAATTGGTGTTTCACTTTTTCCTATATCAAAACCATGTGCAACCAATTGCTTCTTAAAATAACGGGCATTGTTCCATAGTTTATCGGTATATTCAGTTGATTCTTCTAGCATATGAAAAGCTTCTATGATTGCTGCTACAGCAGAAGGCATCATCGCTGTTGAAAATAATAAAGGTCTACCTCGATGCAATAACCATTCTTTCATCGCTAATGATCCACAAACATATCCTCCAACAACACCAATTGCTTTTGATAGTGTGCCAACAATGAAGTCTACTTGGCCATGTAACCCGAAATAATCTACAGTGCCTCTTCCAGATCTTCCAAGAACTCCTGATCCGTGAGCATCATCAACATATGTCAATGCCTTATACTTCTTTGCGAGTTTAACAATCTCAGGCAATTTAGCGATATCTCCATCCATAGAGAACACACCATCAGTGATGATTAAAACATTGTGATACTGGTCTCTTTTTTCTTTTAGAACAGTTTCCAAAGAATGCATATCACTATGCTTATAAACAGCTCTGCTCGCCTTAGATAATCTGACACCATCGATGATTGAAGCATGATTAAGTTCATCAGAGATAATCAAATCGTGTTCATCAGTTATGGCTTGAATGACGCCTGCATTGGTTGCATATCCAGACTGGAAAACAACTGCTGCATCTTCCTGCTTAAATCGAGCAATCAATCGATCTAATTCTTCATGTAGTGTCATGTTGCCCACAATCGTGCGTACAGCACCAGCACCAACACCATATTGATCAATAGCTGCCTTAGCAGCATTTTTCAATCTTGGGTGATTAGCAAAGCCTAAGTAATTATTTGATGATAGATTAATGACTGGTTTCCCATTGAGCTTTATGATTGCAGTGCATGGACCATCATTGATGGGTAACTTGCGGTAGACACCATCTGATTTTAATTCATTAACCTTTAAAAGTAAATATGACATATTTTCCTCCCGTGTTTATGGTATTAAAACTATCTTTCCACTGTTTCCAGATGCCATCAGTTGTACTGCTTCATCAACTTGAGATAGCGGAAACACATGTGTTACTATTTTATCTAAATCAAGTTTGCCACTTTCAACAAGCCCAGTGACTTGATGCCAAGACTCATAAAGGATACGTCCAACAACACCATAAATCGTAATGCCTTTAAAAACAACATCATTTGATAAATCAATTTCAATATTTTGAGGTGTAATGCCAAGCATAGACATTTTTCCACCTGGTTTTATATATTTAAAAGAATCCTCAATTGCCTGTTTATTCCCTGAAAATTCAGCAACAACATCGACACCCATACCATCAGTTTCTTCAAGTACACGCTCGATAACATTTTCTTTTAAGGGGTTAATAACAACATCTGCACCGAGTTCTTTTGCCAATTTGATTCTATAATCATTAATTTCTATAGCAATGATCTTGCTTGCACCAACAACTTTAGCAATATTAACTCCCATCATCCCTATTGGTCCACAACCCACAACAGCAACAGTTTTGCCTGTGATCTTAAAGTGGAGTATGGTATGTACAGCATTTCCTAATGGTTCTTGAATTGATAAGTATTTTGGATCTATATTTGCATTATTGATAATTAGATTTTCAGCTGGCATTCTTGCATATTCAGCAAAACAACCATCTGTATCCACTCCGATGATTTTCGTATTTTGACAGATGTGAAATTCACCTCTTCGACAAAATTCACATTCGTGACAAACGATATGCGTTTCTGCCGAAACGATATCCCCAACTTTTACTTTTTTAACTTCACTACCAATCTTTAAAACTTCACCACAAAACTCATGCCCTACTGTCAAAGGTGGCTTAATTCGCCCTTGACTCCAACGGTCCCATTTATAAATGTGAACATCAGTTCCACAAATCGATGTCGCTAAAACTTTAATAAATACTTCATTTGGACCTAAAACATCAGGAACTTGTTTCTTAACAATCTTGAAACCAGGTGCTCTGGTTTCTTTGATTACTGCAGTCATTTCCATTTTTTAATGCTCTCCTTTTATTCAATTCATCGTATCTTTAATTCTATTATACGCCAGTGTGAGAACGAGCGTATCTTCAATTTATATTTTTTAGTATTTATCTTGAACAATTCTTAATAATGCAGCTCCAGATTGCTTGAGTTTAACAAGATAATGGCGTTCATTATAGACAAAACCAAAATCCCTACGCAAGGTAATCGTTGCATTTGTAATTTCATTAATTGGAATGATTTGTGTGAGAGCACCTGATAAATGCAAAGCATAGTCGTAGTAATCAATTTGAATTTCACCAACTTCTTCTAGATGGTCATCTACTGTATTCATATAATTTAGAAACCCTGAAGATTGGATTTTTGATGCTCTTAGCTCCTTTGAAAAAGTTCTTTGATATTTGTTCCAGTCAAGCAAATTATCAAATTTAAAATCATGGATAAAGCCATATGAATCCATCGTTCCTTCATGATGACAATGATTACATTTAATCGCATTATTTTTAGATTCTAATGTATTGATGGACTGACAGAAAGGACAAACATAAACAACATTCTCAATACCTTCAGCAAGGTGTTTTCCTGGATGAGGAATCATGTTTTGCTTTTGATAATCGTAATCATTATGATATAGAGCTTTCTTGATGATAGAATTGATTTCGTCAATGCTCAAATCCTTGATTTTTTCTTTTGCTATCGTCAATTCATAATTGAGATTAATTTGTCTATTTTTTCTTTTTCCTGTTGACCATCTTGGCTTGGACAAATAACCGCCTTTGACATTGCATGTTAAAACATCAACCGATAGCTTTTTGATGAGCTTCATTGTTGATTCTTCGATATACCCTGTTTCTCCATAAAAGGTTGTATCGCCTTCAGGAAAAATCAAAATAGGATATCCTCTACGTATTGTGCTAATCAAATCTCTGACTGTAGATGTATCGCTAGCACCTTTTGATTTAGGAATCACATGAGCAACTTGAGTTACCAAAAACTTTGTTGGTTGTTTCTTAAATAAGGTTTGTGATGCTACAATAAAAGGCACTTTTCTAAATGGAAGTGGTACATGGATAACATCAAATAAAAACGTATGATTTGCAAGCATAATATATGGTTCTTTTCTTTTAAAATCGACATCTTTACCATGAGAAACTTTTCTTTTAGCATCTAATCTCATCCAAATGTGAACCAATGGTCTGATTAAGTTTAAGAGAAAATCTTGTTGTTTATCTCTATTTTTTTTATTCATTATTTTTACTCAATAAATATCCTTGTAATAAAATCAGTGTCTTACCATCATGGATTTGATCAGTTTGAATCAAGTGTCTAACCTCATCCAAACTAAAAAAGACACATTCAATGTTTTCATCGACATCCATTGCCTTTGGATTTTCCTTTTTTATACAATTTTTTGCAATAAATAAATCAATATATTCGTTTGAATATCCAACACATGGATAAATGCGTTTAAAAAAACTCATATCAGATGAAATGTAACCTGTTTCTTCTTCTAATTCTCGATGTGCGCAAAGTAAACTGTCTTCATTAACATCATCTTTTTTACCAGCAGGAACCTCTACATTCACGAAACCAATTGGATATCTAAATTGATTAACCAAGATGATTTTATGATCAGCTGTCACCGGTAGAATTGCTGCAGCACCTGGATGCTTGATATAAACTCTTTGTGTTGTTTTATGATTATCTAAAATGACTTCATCTTCATAGAGTTTCATGAATGAACATTCATAAACTAATTTGCTTGATTTTGTAGTTTCTTTCATCTTCAACCTCTTTACTCAATACGGTTAAATATCAATTTTTTTATATAGTTTGACTTGATCATTAATGAGATTGCCACCGTGTATATCATAGGTAACAATTGCTGGGAAGTCTTTGACTTCTAATTTATAAATTGCTTCAGCTCCGAGCTCTGGATACGCAACGATTTCGCTCGATATAACACATCTTGAAAGTAATGCTCCAGCGCCGCCAACAGCTTGTAGATAGACAGCATTTTGTTCAATCATATCTTGAATAAACGCATCACTTCTATCACCTTTTCCAATCATAATCTTTAATCCTTTTTTCATTAAAGGCAGACTATATGCATCCATTCTATAACTGGATGTTGGACCACATGAACCAATTGGACGATTTGGTTTTGCAGGCGTAGGTCCTGTATAATAGATAACTTGGTTATTAAAATTAACGGGTAGTTCATGACCTTGATTTAATGCTTCAATCATCCTTTTATGAGCAGCGTCTCTTCCTGTATAAATCGTACCAGAAAAATAGACGATATCTCCAGCTTTCATTTTCATAATATCTTGATTTGAAATCGGTGTTTTAAGTTTCATCATATCCTCCTAAATCACAATTGTCTTATGTCTTGAAGCATGACATTGGATATTAATTGCTACAGGTAAAGAAGCTATATGACAAGGAAAGGATGCAATTTTAACTGCTAAAGCAGTTGTTGTTCCTCCAAATCCCATAGGTCCCACTCCTAGTTGATTGATTTCTTCGAGTAATTCCTTTTCCAATTTGTTCAAAATAGGATCTGGATTTTCATCCATAACATCACGCATCAATGCTTCTTTAGCTATCAGTGCTGATTTTTCTAAATTACCACCAATACCTATACCTACAATGAGTGGTGGACAGGGTTTTCCTCCAGCATAAAAAATGGTGTGCAACACCAGTTTTTTTATACCTTCTACACCATCAGAAGGAACGAGCATTTTGACTAGACTCATATTTTCGCTGCCTCCACCTTTTGGTGCAAGTGTAATCTTTATTTGATCTCCAGCAACCATTTTAATATGAATAATTGCAGGTGTGTTATCATTGGTATTAATCCGGTCTAGAGGGTGTTTAACAACAGACTTGCGAAGCAATCCCTCTTGGTATGCTTGTCGGACACCTTCATTTACGGCATCATAGATATTAAATGAAAAATGGATGTCATTTCCAATTTCTAAAAAAACAACGACCATGCCCGTATCCTGACACATCGGTTCATGGGCTTCTAGTGCAATCTCATCATTTTCTATGATTTGCTCTAATACATTCTTTCCAATCTCGGATTTTTCTTTTTTCATGGCGTCTCTTAAGACATCAATAAATGATTTTCCGATATTGCAATTTGCATCCAAAGCTAGCTCTTTAACAGCGCTAGTAACCTCTTTGACATTCACATTTCTCATTGTTTTCACCCATACATATTATAACATTAAATATCTTAAACGCAAAACAACGATTTACTGTTGTTTTTTTTCCTCTTTTGTATTAAAATACAAGTGTTGTAAGCGTTTTATTTTTTTTGAAAAAACTCAATTTACGCGTAATATGACCGGAGGAAAAAATGAAATCAATTGTTATTGGCGTTATCGGAGCTGATGTTCATGCTGTTGGTAATAGAATCATTGAGTATACATTAACACGAGAAGGATACAACGTAGTCAACGTTGGTGTCTTATCAACTCAAGAAGATTTTATTAATGCAGCCATTGAAACATCGGCTCGTTTAATTTTAGTCTCTTCTCTTTATGGCCATGGAGAGTTAGATTGTCGAGGCATGAGAGATAAATGCAACGAAGCTGGACTTGATCATGTTTTACTCTATGTAGGTGGTAATATTGTTGTAGGCAAACAAGATTTTTCTGAAGTTGAAAAAAGATTTAAAGATATGGGATTTAATCGTGTTTATCCACCAGGAGTTACCATCGATGATGTTTTGCAAACAATTAAAGAAGATTTAGGTGATTAATGATGCAAAAATACTTACTTGTGGACTTCGGATCAACCTTTACAAAATTGACTGCCGTCGATTTAGACAATATTGATATCATCGCAACCTCAAAAGCTATTACTACTGTTGGTACAGATATCTTCATAGGCTATGAAGAAGCTTTGGAAAAATTATATAAAAAAATAGGAACAGAAATTAAATTTGATAAAATCATTGCCTGTTCTTCAGCTGCAGGTGGACTAAAAATGGTTGCTATCGGTTTAGTTGAAGAATTGACAACTGAAGCTGCTACAAGAGTTTGTCTTGGAGCAGGTGCAAAGGTCGAGCTTGTTTTATCACATAATATCAATAATGCTGAAGTTCAAAGTATATTAGATAAAAAAATTGATATCGTTTTATTAGCAGGTGGCGCAAACGGAGGTAATTCCGAATGTGTCATTCATAATGCCAAAAAACTAGCAAATTCAGCAATAACTGCACCAATTGTCTTTGCTGGCAATAAAGATGCCGTTGATGAAATCATCGAAATACTATCGACTGCTAAAAAAGAGTTTTTTATATGTGAAAATGTCATGCCAAGACTCAATGTACTAAACATCAATAGTGCAAAAGATCAAATCAAAGAAATATTTGTTAAAAATATCATCGAAGCCAAAGGTATCAAAAAAATAGAAAAAACCATTGATCGTGTTGTTCTACCAACACCTAATGCTGTCTTGATGGCTGCTGAACTTCTATCTAAAGGGTTTGATAATGAAAATGGATTAGGTGATTTGATGATTGCTGATGTTGGTGGTGCAACCACTGACATTTATTCCATGGCTGATGGATTGCCTACTCAAATGAACGCTCTTTTGAGTGGACTCGAAGAACCATTTGCCAAAAGAACCGTAGAAGGTGATTTAGGTATGCGTTATTCAGCTCTAGGTATCTTGAGTGGGATGAGCCCATCTGAGATTAGTCACTATCAAAAAATGGGTATTGATATTGTTAAGGAAGCTACTAAAAGATTTGAAGAAATAGATTTTATATCAGAATCTGACCATGATTACATCGTTGATGACATCCTTGCAGCTAAATGCATCGATACTGCAACTTCAAGACATGTTGGAACCCTAAAAGGTGTTTACACGCCCATGGGTGTTATGTATTATCAGGTTGGTAAGGATTTAACAAAAGCTAATTATTTTATTGGTACTGGTGGCGTTGTTATCAGTAGTAAAGATCCAAAGAAAATGCTCAAAAGAGCAACCAAAATAGAAAGTAAAGCTATGGAATTAAGACCTGCTGATCCAAAATTTTTGCTTGATAAAGATTATATCTTATCTGCAATGGGTCTTTTGAGCTTAGATTATCCCGAAATAGCTTTAAAAATAATGAAAAAACATATTATAGAAATCTAGGAGATAGACGATGCAAGTTGTGAATAAAAAATGGCCTCTTGAAAAATTTCTTGAGGTAAGAAAAGAAGTTTTAGCCTCATGGCCTACAGGAAATGATCCGATGTTGGATCTTGATGTGGCTGTTGAAACTTTACGCAATGTACCCCCACACAAGAATTTCGCGCTAAAAATCATCGAAGCTAAAAATCAAAGTAGAACATATATTCAACCAAGAGCGGGAGTTGCTCGTCTTGATGAACATATTGAGCTTTTGCAATTTCTTGAAGCTGCAGGCGCTGATTTTCTACCTTCAACCATTGATTCTTATACGAGACATAATAGATATCAGGAAGCTGAAGAAGGTATTCGCATGAGTGTTCAAGAAGGACGATCATTACTCAATGGTTTTCCGGCTGTCAATCATGGAGTGATGGCATGCAAACGTGTCCTTGATTCAGTCAATGTTCCACTTCAAGCTAGACATGGAACTCCAGATGGTAGATTACTAGCCGAAATCATTCATGCTGCTGGTTGGACATCTAATGAAGGTGGAGGTATTTCTTATAATTTACCTTATGCCAAAAATATCTCAATTGCAGATTCACTTTATTACTGGCAATATGTTGACCGTCTAGTAGGTTATTATGAAGACCATGGAATCAGTATCAATAGAGAACCGTTTGGTCCTTTAACAGGAACACTTGTTCCTCCATCTATTGGCATAGCAATTGGAATCATAGAATCACTTCTAGCTGCAGAACAAGGTGTTAAAAATATCACAGTTGGCTATGGACAGTGTGGCAATGTCATCCAAGATATCGCTTCAATTAGAATTTTGAGTGAACTGACTGAAGAATATTTAAAGAAATATAATTATGAAAATATGACAGTTTCAACAGTATTTCACCAATGGATGGGTGGTTTTCCTCAAGATGAAGCTGCTGCAACTGGATTAATCTCGATGGCTTCTACTGTTGCTGCTCTTGCAGGAGCAACAAAAATGATAACAAAGACGCCCTATGAATCTATTGGTGTACCTACCAAAGAAATCAATGCCTATGGCATTAGAGCTTCAAAAACTGTTGTTTCACTCCTACAGGATCAAAAATACCCATCAACAACTAAACTTAAAAACGAAATGAAACAAATCCGTAAGGAAGTAACATGTTTGCTCGATGAAGTCTATAAATTAGGCAACGGTGATTTAGCTATAGGAACCATAAAAGCCTTTGAAATGGGTGTCATTGATGTACCATTTGCTCCAAGCAAACAAAATGCAAATAAGATTTTACCCGCTCGTGATAATGAAGGTTGTGTCAGAATATTAGAATTTGGAAATTTAGGTATGAATAAAGAAATACGAGAATTTCATAAAGCAAAACTTAAAGAAAGATCAAAAGCAGAAGGCAGACCAATCACCTTCCAAATGACTGTTGATGATATTTATGCTGTCAGTCATAGTCAATTAATTGGTAGACCAGCAAAGGAAAATAATAAAAGATGAAAATCGTTGACGTCATTTTAACCAAATCATATACAGGTTTTTATTTTGATGACCAAAAGGCTATCAAACGTGGTGCAGATCGGGATGGGTTCCTATATGTAGGAGAACCTATGACCTCAGGTTTTAGTAATATTAGAGTACCTGGGGAAGCCATTTCGATACAACTTCTCCTAGAAAATGGAGACATTGGCATTGGTGATTGTGCAGCAGTACAATATTCTGGTGCTGGAGGACGAGATCCTCTCTTTTTAGCAAATGATTATATTCCATGGCTTGATGAACATGTTAAACCTTTACTGATCGGTGAAGACGTTTCTATTTTTAAATCGCTTTCTGAAAAATATGATACTCTAAAAATCAATGGCAAAAGAATGCATACTGCAATTCGTTATGGTATCTCACAAGCACTTTTAAGTGCAACCGCAATATCAACTAAAAGAACATTGGCAGAAGTCATAAGAGATGAATATAACCCAAATTATGTTTCATTGAATAGAGTTCCCATTTTTGCTCAGACTGGTGATGATCGCTATACCAATGTTGATAAAATGATTTTGAAACAAGTTGATTCTTTACCCCATGCATTAATCAACAATGTTAAAGAAAAACTTGGTTATGAAGGTGAATTATTACTCGAATATATCAAATGGCTTAAAAACCGAATTCTTACACATAGACAAACTGATGATTATATGCCCATTTTACATGTTGATGTTTATGGCACATTAGGTATTGCTTTTGATAATGATATTGATAAAATAGTTGAATATACAAAAAAACTAGAACAAGAAGCTTTACCTTTTAGACTTCGACTAGAGGGTCCAATCGATACAGGTGATCGTGAAGGAACAATGATTGCTTTAAGAGATATTAGAAAACGCCTTGATGATGAGCAGATCAAAGTTGAGATTGTAGCTGATGAATGGTGCAACACATTAGAAGACATTAAATATTTTGCTGATAATAAAGCTGGCCATGTCCTGCAAATTAAAACACCAGATTTAGGTGGTCTAAACAACATTGCTGATGCAATTATTTATTGCAAAAACCATCAGATCGGTGCTTATTGTGGTGGCACATGCAATGAAACCAATATATCAGCAATAGCTACAACCAATGTAGCCATTGCTTGTCAGGCTGATTTATGTTTAGCTAAACCTGGTATGGATGTTGATGGTGGTTTCATGATTGTAAAAAACGAAATGGAACGCGTCATCGCAAGATCCAATCAAAGAAAATAGGTGGATATCATGAGGATTGCTTCTGCTGGAACGTTTGAATCAAACGATTGCTTGATTACAGTTAAGGAAGACACAAGACTAACCATAGACATACAAAGCATCGTTTACGATCAATTCAAAGACCAAATTGAAAAAGTAATTCAAGATACATTAAATGAATTGAATATATCTACGATATATGTATCAATCAATGATAAAGGTGCACTTGATTACACAATCAAGGCAAGATTGCTCACTGCAATAAAAAGGATGCGAGAAAATCATGCGTAGAAGTTTATTGTTTATCCCAGCCAATTCTCCTGCAATGCTTCAAAATGCAGATGTTTTTGCTGCTGATGCGGTCATTTTTGATTTGGAGGATGCTGTAATAACTTCTGAAAAAGATGCAGCATTGTCACTAGTAAATGAGTACCTCAAAAAATTCAATTTGGATCAACTTGAAATTATTATCCGGATTAATGGATTGGATACCCCATACTCTAAAGATGAATTAAATACGATAATCAACAATTCTATTGATACGATCATGCTTCCAAAAGCAACCCATGAAAACACGCTTCAGCTCTCAAAAATACTTGATAAAATAGAAAAACAAAAGAAACTTTCAAAAAAGGTAGGTATCATTCCAATCATTGAACTTGCAAAATCTGTCATTGAAATTAACCAGATTGCTTCTGTAAATCGCGTAACTGGTCTTCTTCTTGGTGGCGAAGATCTAGCAACAGATTTAGAAGTGGATCGCACAGAGCAAGGTCTTGAAATCTTATTATCCAGAAGTATGGTTGTTCTTGCTGCAAAAGCAAATCAAATTGATGCTATCGATACACCTTTTATACAAACTCAAAATGAAGAAGGTTTGCAAAAAGATGCTTTATTTGCAAAAAGCCTTGGTATGAATGCAAAATCATGCATTCATCCTAATCAAATCGACATCATTAATTCTGTGTTTACACCTAGTGAAAAAGAAATCGAATATGCAAAGAAAATTATGCAAGCAGTATCGGAAAATAAAGATAATCAAAAAGGTGCTTTTTCTGTTGATGGCAAAATGATTGACAAACCAATCATCGAACGTGCTCAAAGATTACTAAAAAAGGCTAAACACTGGAAACTCTAATAGGTGAATAATGAATAATTCTTTAAATCGTCATGTACCTGATGAGATGATACCTTATCAAGGTGCTGAAAACTTCAAACAATCAAAAAAAAGAATATTGATTCCCGAAGTTTTAACAAAAATAACAGAAAAATCGATCGACAATATTTCTACTCTTTTTGATTTGATTCCCATAACTGATGGTATGACGCTTTCATTTCATCATCACTTAAGAAATGGTGATGCCGTTTTGAATATGGTTGTTGAACAAATCAAAAAAAGAAATTTAAAAAATATGACACTTGCTCCAAGTGCCATTTTTCCTATTCATGCTCCTCTAGTTGAATTAATCAAGAACAAAAACGTAACTCAAATATATACGAACTACATGAATGGCCCTGTAGCAGATGCAATTAGCCAGGGATATTTAGAAAAGCCTGTCATCATGGATACACATGGTGGAAGACCACGTGCTATTGAATCTGGAGATTTAAAAATTGACGTTGCATTTATGGCTGTGCCCAATAGTGATTCATTAGGCAATGGCAACGGTATCTATGGTAAAAATGCTTGTGGTTCTTTAGGATACATCATAGCTGATATGAAATATGCAGCAAAAAAAATTGTTATCACTGACCATATCAGCAAGGATATCAGTCCAATTGAAATTGAAGCAAAATACATCGATTATGTTATTAAAGTTGAAGCGATAGGTGATATTTCAGGTATCGTTTCTGGAACAACAAAACCAACAAAAGATCCTGTTCAACTCAAGATTGCAAAAGATACCGTCGAACTCATTGAAGAATTGGGTTATTTAAAAACCAATATGAGTTTTCAAACTGGCGCTGGTGGTACAAGTCTAGCCGTCGCCGATGAACTTAAAAAAAGAATGATAAAAACCAATATCCAAGGTTCATTTGCATCTGGAGGAATCACTAGCTACTTGGTCCAAATGCATGAAATTGGCTTATTTAAGCATTTATACGATGTGCAATGCTTTGATCATGAAGCCATTTCTTCACTTTCAAGAAATATCAATCACCATATCATGAGTGCTTCAAAATATGCTAATCCATTTGAAACTAAACCAATGGTCAATGATTTAGATGTTGTTATATTAGGTGCTACAGAAATTGATTTAGATTTCAATGTCAATGTAACTACCGACTCACACGGTAGGATTATTGGTGGGTCTGGTGGGCATTCTGATACTGCTTTTGGAGCTAAACTTTGTATCATTACATCTAACTTAGTCAAATCAAGATTATCTTCGATCAAAAAACGGGTAACAACAATTACGACACCAGGTGAAACCATTGATTGTCTTGTGACTGAACGAGGAATTGCCATCAATCCATTAAGAGCTGATTTGATTAAAAAACTTGAAAAATCAAAATTGAATATCTTGTCCATAGCTTCACTTCTAGATAAAGCCCTTATGATGACTGGAGTGCCTTGTGAAAATGAGAAATCAGATCATGTTGTTGGTGTTGTGCGATATCGTGATGGTTCAATTATTGATAGCATCTATCAAATAAAGGATGACGTCTTATGAGTTATCAGATGATTGAATGCAAAAGCGCTAAAGAACTCGAACAAGTTAAAGTCCTATTGGAAAATCAGGGATTACGATTTGAAGAAAAGGTAGAATATACGATTGGATATTATGATCAAGACCATTTGATTGCAACTGGTTCTCTTTATGAGAATGTAATCAAGATGATTGCTGTTGATTCGAATTATCAAGGTGAGAATTTGACATCAGTGATTTTAACATCACTCATTCAAAAACTTCATAAACAAGGGTTAGACAAGTATTTTTTGTTTTCCACCCCTAAAAATAAACAAATTTTTGAAAGTTTTTCCTTTTCAGTAATTGTTGAAAACGATGAAATAGTTTTATTTGAAAATCGCTTGCTTCCTATTGTAGAAAAACTTACGAGAATTAAAAAACAACTCAACCTAGAAATTGGGCAAACTGCTGCGATTGTCATGAATTGCAATCCAGTAACTAATGGTCACCTATACCTAATTGAGACTTGTGCTAAGGAAAATACAAATGTCCTGATTTTTTTAGTTGAAGAAAACAAATCTGTTTTCACTTTTGATATACGCTATGCCCTTTTAAAAAAAGCAACCAGTCATCTCAAAAATGTTCATATCATTCCTTCAACACAATATATTATTTCTAGAGCAACATTTCCAACCTATTTTTTAAAAGAATTAAATGAAGCTTCAAAATTATTCATGAGAATAGATATTGCCATTTTTATGAAGTATTTTATGCCTATTTTTTCTATCGATAAAAGATATGTTGGTGATGAACCACTTGATCCAACAACCAATGCATATAACGAAACGATGAAACTCATGCTAAATGAGCAATTGGTCATTGTCAAAAGACTTGAAAAAGATCAGACGGTCATAAGCGCTTCTCTCGTCAGAAAAATGGCTAAATATCAAGATTACGAATCAATTAAAGCATTGGTTCCTAAAGCAACTTATCAATTTTTAAAATCTAATGCAGGTAAGGCTTTATTTAAATGACAAATGACATACTAGATGCTCGAGAAAACAGAATATTAGAAATTCAATCCTTACTTGATACTAATGAAATACTCATTAGTATTAAAGCTAATATACCAGGAGATCATAAGAATATCAGTGAAGCGCATTTATTGGTGCGCTTGTTTACTTTATTGATACAAAAGCACTATGAATTAAAAACAGTCCAACACAAAAATAGTGCTGATGGTCCTTATTCATTATTAGTCGTCAATTCCACATATAAAGATGAAATTAAACAGGATAGCATCTTGTTTGAAGATACGCACCCGCTTGGACGTTTCATTGATCTTGATGTTTACTATCTACTACCTCATTCCGTATCAAGAGCATCATTAGGTCTACCAAATAGGAAATGCTACCTGTGTGGTGAAGATGCCTATATTTGCTCAAGAACACAAAAACATTCTATCTTATCTTTGATAAGTTTCATTCAATTTGGAATTAAATCCTTTCTTAGATATCAAATTGAGTATCACGTCCATGATGCAATCATGAAAGAATTAGATTTAGAAAATAAATTTGGTCTCGTCAGTAAAAATTCGAATGGATCTCATCCAGATATGAATTATCAACTGATGAAGGATGCTGAAAATGCAATTCTTCCCTATATGGTTGACCTATTTATATTAGGTTATGAAGCACAGGAATTAAACGCATTGTTAGCAAATGCAAGATCAATTGGTATAAGTGCTGAAAAACAAATGCTTCAAGCAACTCATGGTGTCAACGCTTATAAAGGTTTGATCTATATATTGGGTCTAGCACTCCTAAGTTTCGGATATGCACTCAATCATCAGCAAGAATTTATCGAAATTTTTGAAAATATTAAAAAGATGACTAAATCAGTCTATGAAGAATTCAAACAAGAACCTCTTACTGCTGGACTTTCTGCTTACAAAGAACATAAAATCACAGGTATTCGAGGCGAAGCCTACAGAGGTTTGCCATCTGTACAATCTGCACTTGAGTTATTAACCAATGAGAACGAAATCACCTTAAGAACGGTTTTGAAGCATTTGATTTTGGTATCTGAAGATACAGTTTTTCTAAAACGAGCAAAAAGTATTGAAAACTA